>JBQTJP010000155.1:0-22021 GCA_052386995.1 Armatimonadota bacterium | reverse complement strand
ACCGGACGGATTCTATCATGGGTATTGGGCGCGGTCAACGTCGCGGCAAGGCTGGTGATGTCAGGTGTTCTTGTACTTTCCTTCCGAATGGCGGAGCGTTCGCTGATAGCCATCGAGAGAATCGTGGCTAGCCGTGTGGCATCTGGCGTTGGTCCGGGGCGCTCGAACTCGGTCCGGACCGAGTCGCTCAAGAAAAGGCGCGCGCGGCGAAAAAACACTTGACAGGTTTTCGCATGGGATTCTGGAACCCGCGAGGCATCGCTCGTGGATGGATCCAACAGGCGCCAGGACCACCACGGTGCACCTTTCGGACGGCAGGTAGACATCGGAGAAGATCCGCACAGCTTGCAGCGCCTGGGCGCGTTCCTGAGCGACGCGAAATCGGCATGATATATATGGTCTATGGACCCGACCATACTCTCCTCTGTGGCACGCCTCTCCAATGACGAGCTCCTCGCGCGGGTGAGGCAACTAGCGGCGCGCGAGCGGGAGGTGACGGAGTCACTGGTGGCCCACCTCGCGGAACTGGACGAGCGACGCTTGTACCTGGCCGAAGGCTGCTCCTCGCTATTCACGTATTGCACCCAGGTTCTCCATCTCTCAGAGCACGCCGCCTACGGGCGTATCGAGGCCGCCCGGGCGGTCCGGCGGTTCCCGGCTATTCTCAAGATGCTTGCGGATGGATCGGTGAACCTGACGACGGTGGGGCTCCTGGCGGCCCACCTCACGGGCGAGAACCACCGGCAAATGCTTGGCATGGCCCGGCACAAGAGCAAGCGCCAGGTCGAGGAACTCGTTGCGCAGCTGCGGCCCCAGCCAGATGTCCCGGCATCCGTCCGCAAACTTCCGACCGCGCGCCCTATCCCTGCTTCGGGCACGGCCCTGCAGGGAGCTGCGGCAAGCCCCCAGCCCTCTGATGACGCTCAAGCCGTCGCAGCCCCATGCCCGCAGTCTGCGGCACCCGTGCCGCCCCGAACGGGTCGTGCCGTCGTCGCGCCCCTTGCGCCCCAACGGTACAAAATACAGTTCACGGCAAGCGCCGAAACGTACGAGAAGCTGCGGCTCGCGCAGAACCTCTTGCGTCACCAGATTCCCGACGGAGATCCGGCGAAGATCTTCGATCGGGCGCTGACGGCGCTGCTTGAGGACTCGGCCAAGAAGAAGCTCGCCGCCGCCGACCGTCCGCGCAGCAGCCGCGGCCCCGCGCCGAGGTCGCGTCACATCCCGGCGGAGGTCAAGCGCGCGGTCTGGAAGCGCGATGGCGGCCGGTGTGCCTTCCTGAGTCGCAAAGGCCGCCGCTGTAACGAGCAAGGCTTCCTGGAGTTCCATCACGTCGCGCCCTATGGCGCTGGGGGCGAGCCCATTGTAGAGAACATCCAGCTCCGGTGCCGCGCGCACAATGGTTATGAAGCCGAGCTGTATTTCGGTCCACGCCTACCGGCAGTCGTCAGGGAAACGCGTGCATGCGACTCGGTCCGGACCGAGTCGCTCGGCAAGCCACTGCAGTGCCGCGTCCAGCACCTCATCGCGCCCAGCCCGCAGACCTGCGATGGTAGGTGAGACTGCAATATCGGGTTGAATGCCCCGGCCCACGAATTCTCTTCCGTCTGGGTAGAGGCACCGGCGCGTGCAGATGCCCGCCCCGCCACCTCCTGGCAGAGTCACCCAGAGGGGTTGTCCCGTGGAGCCGTGGGTCGGCTGGCCGAAGAGCGTCGCGCGGCCAGCACCATGCAATCCAACCAGAAAGTCTTCGGCAGCGCTCCATGTCATCGGGCCGATGAGGATGGCCAGAGGTCCCAGGAATGGGCGGTCTCTGGGTGGGTGGAGGTCGGGCTCTATTTCGAGGAACATCTGGCGCCATCCGCGAGCCTCGAACACCGAGAGGGTTTGCCGGGTTCGCGACCTCTCGAAACTCAATGGGCGATCTGTGAGGCGGGCTGCGACCTGCCTAGCATAAGCGCCATTCCCACCAGTATTTCGGCGGAGATCAAGCACCACTCCCTTTGCATCCATCGACGCGTCCAACGCTCGGTCGAATTGTGAAACCACCTCTTCTACGTTGAACGTGTTAATGGCGATGCAGGCGACATTCCCTGATTGCTGGACCTCAACGGGAGACATCGGCAACAGGCCGGGTATGCCACGGAGGCTCCTCACCAACCCAAGTTCCCTTGATCCCTTTTCACCCTTGATCACCACTCTCGCGGGCTCGTCATTGGGTCCGTTGAGCAGCCGCATGCACGCCCGGGCACGCAATCCATGCTCGGTCGAGGCCGACGTTTCAAGGGAAATTTCGTCGAGGACGTCCCGTGCGTGTCGTCCACTAATCTCCAAGATCAACGCGCCTGGCTTGAGACCAGCGTCCGAAACAGTCGGTCCGACCGAGGTGATCACAGGCTGGTCCTGGACCCACTCGACTTCGACGGGTGGGCGGCCGAACATCGAGGCGATCTCACGTGGCAGTGCGACGTTCGTGTGGCCATCGCGCAACTTGGCAACGAGGCGTTGAAGCGTGCGATAGTATTCTAAAACTGACTCCGCCTGCTCCACGTCTGGGATCGCAGCGTTCACCGTGCGTTCCCAGTCCAGGTCCGGTACAAGATCAAAGTTGACGAAGTGGGTCTGCACCGCCCATCCCAGACGGAAGAGACCCAGCAGCCGATCTTGTCGCGTTAGGGAGCTGTCGGTCACGGATATGCTCCTCAATGATTCTCTCGACGACGCCATGTGAGCAGGATGTACGCATCTTCCAGGTGAGGAGCGACTTCACTCGCGCCTTTCGGAGGTTCGCCAACCACGCGAAGGCGGAGACCCTCCCCATGGCGCTCGGCCCGGACGAGCTCGTACCCGTAATCGTGCGGGAGGGTCAACGAAGGTACGGAAACTTCGAAGACCTGACCCTGTGCCTTCGCCGTTAGATCAGCCGGGGCTCCGTACGCAACAGCGCGCCCCTGGTGCAAGATCAGCAGCTCGTCACAGACGGCCGCCGCATCGTCGGGATGGTGCGTGGCGAAGACGACCGAGACACGGCCCCGTAGCCGATCGATCAGGCGCAGGACGCGGTACCGCTCCCGGGTATCGAGCCCTACTGTCGGTTCATCAAGGAGCAGGACGCGAGGAGCGTGGATCAACGCCTGGGCAATGCGGAGCTTCTGCTTCATCCCTCCCGAAAAACCCTCGGCGCTTCGCTCCTCCTCCTCCAGGCCCAGTGCCGCCAGCACGACGCGAGGCGCCTCGGGATCCACGATACCCCGCAGCAGGAGCGACGCGGAAAGCGTCTGCCGCGGCTGCTGGAAGAACGGAAAGAAGCCGGTCTCCTGCGGCAGGTAGGAGATCCATGCCTTTTTCCCCTGCGAGATCTCCTCCCCATTAATAAAGACGCGCCCCTCAGTTGCGCGCAGAATCCCGGCCAGGATCTTAAGCATCGAGGTCTTCCCAGAAGCGTTCGCGCCGAGCAGACCGATAACCGGTCCCTCAAGGGAAACGCTGACTTCCTGGAGTGCGACGATTTCGCCGTACTTGAGGGTCAGCTCTTGAAGCTCAAGCCTCATAGGGTGCGCTGGAACATCGCACAGACCCGTGCCAGGGGCTCCTACCCCGCGCCGTCCCTGCCGCCGCGCAGGCGTCGCAGCACTTTCCTTACCAGCCCGTCCCGCCGCGGCGGAGGCTGCTCCACTCTCCCGTCCACGATCGCCAGGGCCATCTCGTATGCCGGGTCGGGCTCGGCCAGGGTGCGGACCTCGCCGGGCTCGCGATCCGTCCAGAACTGCGTGCGCCGACCGCCGCCGGGGGCCGTTTCCAGCTCTTCGGCGGTGTCGAACTCGGCGATGTTGATGCGCTCGATGTGCATCCCATCGCGGCCGCGCACCCGCAGGCGCTTCCCGTGCGCTTCCTCCAGGGCTCTCACCCACCCCGCGCCGTCGCGGAACAGCGCGGCCGACACCTGAGGATGGACCTCGACCAGCACCGCACGCGCCTTGGACGTGCGGGCGAGCTTGCGCACCTCTCGGCGCACCCGCATCGCCACGGTTTCCGGCGCCAGCACCCGCCCGCGGCCCTCGCAGTACGGACACGGGATGCGCATGATTTCTTCAAGGTCCTGGTAGACGCGCTTGCGCGTGATCTCCACCAGGCCGAGCGCGGTCAGATCGATGATGTGGAGCTTGGCCCGATCGCGTTCCACGGCCCCTTCGAACTCCGCCAGCACGCGCTTGCGGTGCTCGGCGTCCTCCATGTCGATGAAGTCCACGAGAATGATGCCGCCGATATCGCGCAGCGTGATCTGCCGCACGATCTCTCCGAGGGCTTCCAGGTTCGTGCGCAGGATCGTGCTGGCCAGGTCGGTTTTCCCGACGTACTTGCCGGTGTTCACATCGATGACCGTCAGCGCCTCGGTGCGGTCGATGACGATGTAGCCGCCGGACTTCAACCAGACCCGCCGCCTGAGCGCCCGATCGATCTCGCGCTCGACCCCGTACTGCTCGAAGACGGGCACGCCGTCGCCGTGCAGCACCAGCCGGTCGCGCAGCTGCGGGGCGAACGAGCCGAGCAGATCGGCGATCCGGCCGTATTCCTCGGAGGAGTCGACGACGAACCGGTCGACTCCCTCTGTGAAGAGATCGCGCACGATGCGGCGGATCAGACGCAGATCCTGGTACACGAGCGCAGGGGCCCGATTCGCCCGGCCACGCTCGAGCACGCGGCCCCACATCTGCTTGAGAAACTCGACGTCGTCGGCCAGCGTCTTCTCGTCGGCGCCCTCGGCCGCGGTCCGCACGATGATCCCCATGCCCTCCGGCCGGATCCGCTCGGCAATCGCGCGCAGGCGCTTGCGCTCAGCATCGGCCGTGATGCGTCGGCTGACGCCGATGTAATTGACGGTGGGCATCAGAACCAGGTAGTGCGCGGGCAGGGCGACGTAGGTCGTCACCCGCGCGCCCTTCGACCCCATCGGCTCTTTGGTGACCTGGACAAAGATCTCTTGACCCACGCGCAGGCGTTCGGCGATCGCGCCCCTGCCGATGACCTCCTCGATGTCCTCGCCATCCAACCGCGTCGAACGGATGTCCTCGACGTGGAGAAAAGCATTGCGCTCCAGGCCGATGTCGACGAAGGCCGCGTCCATTCCCGGGAGCACGTTGTTCACCTTGGCCTTGTAGATGTTGCCGGCCACCGGCTCCGAGCGCTCGACGAACAGGTTCACCAGCGTCCCGTCCTGCATCACGGCCACGCGCGTCTCGGCCGCGTCGATATTCGCAACGATCTCTCGGCTCATGATCTGATTCCTCGGTCTCCTCGCTAGCGTCCCAGGCGGCGACGCAGACCGATGCTGAGCAGCAGCCCGGTGCCCGCCAGGGTCGCGAGCAGCGCCGACCCGCCGTAGCTCAGAAACGGCAGGGGGATGCCGGTAATCGGCAGCAGCCCGATCGTCATCCCCACATTGATGATCACATGGAAGGCGACCATCGTGGCGATCCCCGTGGCGATGAGGCCGCCGAGGCGATCGCGGGCCTCCGCGGCGATGGTCAACGCCCGCCACAGCCAGATCGCGTACAGCACGAGCATGATGGTGCCGCCGACAAGTCCCAGCTCCTCACCCACAACCGTAAAGATGAAGTCCGTGTGCTGCTCAGGAATGAACCGCAGCAGGTTCTGCGTCCCGGCGAACAGACCTTTGCCGAACAGCTGTCCCGAGCCAACCGCGATCTTCGACTGGATCAGCGCGTACCCAGCGCCCAACGGATCGGCCGCGGGATCGAGAAAGGCCATCAGCCGGCGGCGTTGATAGTCGTGCAGGACCCCCCACAGGAATGGCATCATGGCCGCCCCACCGGCGGCGACCGCCGCCAGATCTCGCGGCCGCCCTCCGCCCACGTACACCATCGCTCCCAGGACCGCGACGAGGACCATCGCGGTTCCCAGGTCGGGCTGCTTGACAATCAGCAGCATCGGCACGCCGATGTGCGCGATGAAGGGGAACAGAGACCGCAGGCGCGGCAGCGCCTTGACCTGATCGAGATGCCGGGCCAGCGTCACGATGATGGCGAGCTTCGCAAGCTCGGATGGCTGGAGGGTGCCCAGCGGCCCAAGGGAGATCCAACGCTGCGCCCCCAGACGCGATTCACCCGCCACGAACACCGAGAGCAGGAGCGCCAGCGTGGCCACATAGAGGATCGGCCATCGTCCTCCAAGCTTCCGGTAGTCGTACGCGGCGGCCGCCACCAGCGCCACGGCGCCGAGTGCCAGGTGCAGGACGCGCGCCCGCAGGAAGGCCGATGCGTCCGGAGAGCCGTGGGTGGCCGAGACAAGGATGACAACGCCGTATGCCGCGAGCAGCACGGTGACGCCGACCAGCACCCAGTCCACTTCGCGGACCCACAGTCCTCTCACGGCCGCACGTCCGTGGTGATGAGCCCGCTGCTCACGGCGGCGGCGAATACGGCCTTTACGATGGGCGCGGCACGCACGCCCCCGCGCCACCCGTGTTCCACGAACGCCACCACGACCAGCGCGGGATTGTCGGCGGGAGCGTAGCCGACAAACCACGCGTGGGGCTGGCCGCGCGGGTTCTCGGCGCTCCCGGTTTTCCCGGCCATCGGCAGGCCCGGCACCGCCGCGGCCCGCCCAGTTCCACCGTCAACGACCAGACGCATCCCCTCCCGGAGCGTTGCGACGGCCGTGGCGTTCAACGGCACACGGTCCGTCTGCGGAGCAAAGGTCTGCACTTCAGTGCCATCGGAGGACAGCACACGACGGGCGAGGCGTGGACGCGCCAGCGTGCCGCCGGTGCCAAGCGCCCCTGCGGCGCGCGCGATCTGCAGCGGCGTCGTCTGCACGTACCCCTGGCCGATGGCCATGTTGAGCGTTTCGCCCGGATACCAGGGCTCCTTGCGCACCCGGAGTTTCCAGCTGGCCGAAGGAATCAGTCCCGGCACCTCCGACGGCAGATCGATGCCCGTGGGTGAGCCGAGCCCAAGCGCCGTGGCGTAGCGGTGGATTCGCTCGTCACCCAATGTGCGTCCGAGTGTCCAGAACATTACGTTGCACGAGACCGCCGTGCCGCGTATGAAGGTCACGCTTCCGTGGGCCTTGAGGTCATGGAAGACCCACGCGCCCAGGCGCAACGACCCCGGACAATAGATCACGCTGGTGCGGCTCGCGACGCCTTCGCTCAGCGCGGCGATCCCAGTGAAGATCTTGAACACCGATCCGGGCTCGTAGGCCCCTTCGGCCGCGCGGTTGATGAGCGGCAGGCCGCGGTCCCCCATGAGCCGCTGCCAGTTGGCCGGGCTGATCCCTCCGGAAAACTGGTTGGGATTGAATGCCGGATGGCTGACCAGGACGAGGACTTCGCCGTTGCGCGGATCCATCGCGACGACCGCGCCCGTCCGATCACCGAGCGCCTGCTCCGCGACGGCCTGCAGGGTCGCGTCGAGATTGAGCACCAGAGACTGGCCCGGCTGCGCCGGCTCACGGGCGAGGATCCGGCCCGGCTGCCCGTAGGCATCCACCTCGACGCGCAGGCGGCCGTTCTTTCCACGCAGGATCGCGTCGTACGTGCGCTCGAGGCCCGCCTTGCCGATGAGATCACCCATGCGGTAGCCGGGCTTCGATTTGAGCTCGTCCTCGGTCACCTCCCCCAGGTACCCGAGCGCATGGGCCGCGAAGCCGCCGAGCAGATGGTCGCGCGCGGGCTCGGCCTGGACGATGACTCCAGGAAGGTCGAGACGGTTTTCTTCAACCGTCAAGACGACAGCTTTGCTGGCATCGCGAAGCAGGGCGACGGGTTCAAAACGGCGCTTACGGCCGGCGGCCAGCCGCGCCAGGATCTCGCGTCTGTCCATACCGAGCACCGGCGCAAGCGCATCCGCGAGTCGCTGAGGGTCTTTCACTTCCATCGGCAGCACGCTGACGGTAAACGCGGCGCGGTTGGTGACTAAGGGCTGGCCCCGGCGGTCATAGATGACGCCTCGGGGCGCGGGGATCACGATGTCGCGCAGGCGGTTCTGCTCGGAGAGCCGCAGGTAGTGCGGACCCTGAATGGCCTGCAATGACCACAGCCGCGCCTCGAGCACGAGGAGCAACAGCAGGATCACCGCGGCGAGCCGCGCGACTCGCAACGTCCAGGGTGACTCGGTCATCGCCACACCCGATACCCGATGGCCTTTTCAGGAAACCGCCGGTAGGCGACCCGATCGATCCATCGGACCAGGCGGTCTACCGGCCGTACCAGAAGGGCGTTGATCGCCGCTGCAAGGATCAGGCCCTGGAGCAGGACCGGCCAGTGCACGCTGCCCACGCCGGTCGCCGCCACGATCGCGCTGACGGTGAGGTGCAGCAGCACGGTGGCCGCTGCCGCGGTCGCCGCGGGCGCGTACGTCGAATCGAGGTCGACAACCGAGATCATGGATCCCGCCGCCACTCCAACGAGCAGATAGCCCATCGTAAATACGCCCAGGGGGCTGCCGCTCACCACATCGCGCAGGTATCCTGCCGCCAGCCCCAGCAGCGTGCCGTTCACCAGTCCGCCGCGCACGCCGGCGACGACTACCACCAAGAGCACAGGGTCGGGCAGAGCCGGCAGCCGCAGGCGCGAGAACCACGCGCTGTCCATGAGCGTACCGCTCATCAGTAGGGTGCCGAGAAGCGCGATCCGCAGCGCCATCTCGCTACCGGTCGGGCCGACTCTCGATGAGAATCAGCACGTCTTCGAGCTGGTCAAGCGGCACGGCCGGACGGACGACCGCCTCCAGATGAAAGGCGCTCTGCTCGCGTGTCACCGACGCTACCGTGCCGACGGGAAGCCCCCGGGGGAAAACGCCCGCCTGTCCAGAGGTGACGATGACCTCGCCGACCGGGACTTCGCGGGCGCGCGTCACGTACTTGAGCCGCAGGGATGCCTGTCCCAATCCCTCGACGACGCCCGCTTCGCGGGACTGCTGCAGAATCACGCCGACCGCGCTGCGTGTGTCCGAGATCAGCAGCACCTGCGAGGTGGTTGCGGACACCGTCAGCACGCGGCCCACCAGGCCCTCGGCGGCGACGACCGTGTCGTTGCGGCGCACGCCGTCCTGCGAGCCCCGGTCGAGGACGATGACCGCAAACCACTGCGTGGCGTCTCGACCGATCACGCGCGCGCCAATCGCGCGCCCCGGCACCTGGCTGCGGAACGCCAGGAGCCGTTCGAGGCGCTGGGTGGCCTGGGCCCGCTCACGGAGGCGGCTGACCTCGGCCGACAGGCGCTCGACGTCTTCGCGCAGGCGGGCGTTCTCGGCGCGCAGCCGGCTGATGTCGGAGAATGGCCGCCACAGACGCGCGAGGCCATCGGCGACACGCGCCAGGCCCGTGTGCACCGGCCCCATGACCGCCAGCACGAGGGAGCCGACTGGCCCAACGTCGCGCCGCTCGGGCAGGCGCACCTGGAGCGTCAGCATCCCCAGCGTGGCGAGAACGATGGCTGCGACGAACAGCACCTGCCGCCTCATCGGTGGCAGTCCCTCCCAAGCCTCGACCCTCGACGCCGTTAGGCGCGCTTCGAGGAGATCATGACTTTCTTCAGCGTGTCCAACTCCTCCAGCGCCCGGCCGGTGCCCATGACCACCGCGGCGAGCGGATCCTCGGTCAGGGAGACTGGCATGCCGGTCTCTTCGGCCAGCAGCCGGTCAATCCCGCGCAGCAGCGCGCCGCCCCCTGCCATGATGATGCCCCGATCGACGATGTCGGCGGCGAGCTCGGGCGGTGTCTGCTCGAGGGTCTGTTTGACGGCATCGACCACTTGCTGCACGGGTTCGGCCATCGCCTCCCGGATCTCGGCACTGGTCATGCGCACGGTTCGGGGCAGGCCCGAGACCAGGTCGCGGCCGCGCACATTCACGGCGCTCTCCTCCCGGCCCGGGAAAGCAGACCCGATGGCGATCTTGATCTCCTCGGCCGACCGCTCACCGATCAACAGGTTATATGCCCGACGGGCGTACTGAATAATCGCCTCATCGAGCTCGTCGCCGCCGACGCGGATCGACCGCGACGTCACAATGCCCCCCAGCGAGATGATCGCCACTTCGGTCGTCCCGCCGCCGATGTCGACGACCATGCTCCCGATCGGCTCGGAGACCGGCAGTCCGGCACCGATTGCCGCCGCCATCGGCTCCTCGATCAGATACGCATCACGCGCCCCGGCCTGAATGGTGGCGTCGATCACCGCGCGCTTCTCGACCTCGGTGCACCCCGAGGGGATCCCGACGACAACGCGCGGCCTGATCCACATGCGGCCGTCCACGGCCTTGCGGATGAAGTAGGACAGCATCTTCGCGGTCGTGTCGAAGTCTGCGATCACGCCGTCCCGCAGCGGCCGCGTCGCCACGATGTCGCCGGGCGTGCGGCCGATCATGCGTTTCGCTTCCTCGCCCACGGCCAGCACCTGGCCGTCTTCCACCCGTTTGGCCACGACCGACGGCTCGCGGATCACGATCCCCACACGCCGGACATACACCAGGGTGTTGGCCGTCCCCAGGTCGATGCCCATGTCGCGTCCGATCCGTCCCAGCAGCCCGTCGAAGATCATCCTGGTGCCCTCCCGGAGGCGCGGATCAGCGTTCCAGTACGCCGCGCTCGCGCAGACTGACGAAGCGTCCGTCACCGACGATGATATGATCGAGCACCTCGATGCCCACGACGCGCCCGGCGTCTTGCAGTCGGGCGGTGATACGCAGATCGTCGCCGCTGGGCTCGGGGGTGCCTGAAGGATGGTTGTGTACGAGAATGATCGCTGCAGCGCTCCGGCGGATGGCGTCCTTGAAAACTTCGCGCGGATGGATCGGCGCGCTATCGAGACCGCCCACCGCGACGCTGGTGACATCGAGCACTTCATGCCGCACGTTCAGCAACACGGCGCGAAAGTGCTCCCGATCGAGATGGCGCATCTGCGGGCCCACGAGCGCCGCGACGTCGCCGGAGGTGCGGATCACGGACCGCCGGGCCGGGGGCGCGGTCGAGACGCGACGGCCGAGCTCGAACGCGGCGAGCAGGCTGCTCGCCTTCGCCGGACCGATACCGGCGACGCGGTCAAGCTCATCGGACCGAGCCGCGCTGAGGGCTTCCAGCGACCCAAAGGCCACCAGAAGCTGGCCGGCGAGGTCGGTAGCGCCGGCGCTCCGTGTGCCGGTTCCCAGCAAGAGCGCAAGCAGTTCAGGGGATGAGAGGCTTTCGGGGCCGCAGCGCAAGAGCCGCTCCCTGGGCCGATCTTGCGGGGGAAGCAGTTTGACCGACAGCCTGCCGTTCACCACGATCGACACTCCGGTCTGGAGGCCTGGCGCGCCCACAGCCTCGCGCGGTGCAGCGGGCCGGACCGGAAGGTGGCTCAAAACATCTGCACGCCGACCGACTCGAGCAGGCGCGCCAGCGGCACCAGCGGGAGACCGACCACCCCGAAGTAGTCTCCCTCTACTCTCTCAACGAAGAGTGCCGCACGGCCCTGAATGCCATATGCCCCCGCTTTATCCATCGGCTCGCCGGTCGCCACGTATCGGAGGATCTCGTCTTCGCGCAGCGGGCGGAAGCGTACGGCTGTCACGGAGTCGTCCGCGAGCTCGACCGCACGGCGCCCGTGGGCGACGACGATGCCGGTGGTCACGTGGTGGGTCCGGCCGGAGAGGCGCCGCAGCATACCTCCGGCCTCTTCGGGTGTCGATGGCTTCCCGAGCACGACACCGTCGACGATCACCATCGTATCGGCGGCGATGACGACCGCGTCAGGCTGGACATCCACGGCAGGCCTGGCCTTGCGCAGCGCGGCGGATCGAGCCCGCGCCCGAACCGCCTCCACCGTCCATCCCTTGCGAAGCGCGCTCCGCGTGACGCGCGCGTCCGGGTCCACCGGAACGACGCCCCGGGTCTCCTCCTCCTCCGCCCCGGGCCAGACCTGGAAGCGCAGCCCAACCTGGCGCAGCAACTCGGCACGCCGGGGAGACGCGGAGGCCAACAGCAGCAACGGTACCCGGTCCCCTACAGGAACCGAAACTTCCACACCAGGGAGAGTATAGCAGCCGCTCTGAGCGGCTACAACAATCGATAAATCCAGACCGCCAGAAAGACGCCGATCACCATCGCCAGGTTGAGGCGGAGCAGCACGCCGACGGTGAGGCTGAGGATGCGGAGGTCCAGCGTAATCGGCGGATCGACACCGGCCCGGACCTCACGCGCGAGAAATCCCACGACCGGATAGCCGACGACGGCCTCGGCAATCACGCTGCCCAGCAGCCCGCCGGCCAGCACAATCACGATCAGAACCCACCAGGGATTCCTGACACGGCGCGCCGCCACCTTACTCTCCCGATTCAGGACAACGGGCTTGCCCAACCGGCGTCTCGCAAGCTCGACGCCTCCTCAGCATCCGTCACTCGACGTAGGCTTCAACGGCCTGCGTCGCCTTTGGCGCGACCAGCCGCGCCAGCCAGATGCTGACTTCGTACAGCGCGTAGGTCGGGACCGCCATGAGCATTTGCGACACCACATCGGTGCCGGGCGTGAGCACGGCGGAGAGGATGACGATGCCGACAATGGCATAGCGGCGACCCGCGGCGAGGGTGGCCGGTGAGACAAGCCCCAGGCGCGCGAGGAACACGATGACGATGGGGATCTGAAAAACGAAGCCAAAGGCGAGCACGAATGCCATCAGAAACGAGAGCGCCGGGCCGACCGCGAGCATCGGCTGCAGGGTCGGCGTCTGATAACTCAGCAGTACGCGGACGCCAACCGGCATGATCACGAAGAGCCCGAATGACGCCCCTACGAGGAAGAGGAGGATCGATGGCGGGAGCAGCCCCACGATGGCCCGCCGCTCGACGTGGGTCAACCCGACGGCGATGAACGCCCACAGCTGGTAGAGGATCACCGGCAGCCCGATGAACACACCGATCAAGAGGGCCACCTTGATGCGGATGAACAGCGCCTCTGCGGGTGCGAAGAAGACCACGCGCTCAACCTGCAGCTGGTGGATGAGGAAGTCCAGCACGCGGTCGACGAATAAGAAGCCGACGGCGGTCCCGCCCCCCAAGGCCGCAAACGCGATGAGGAGCCGCCTCCGCAGCTCCTCAAGATGCTCGATGATCGTCATCGGGCGGTCGTGCATAAGGTCCTCAGGCGCTGGGTTTGGCCGGCTTGGTGTCGTCGACCTCGTTTTCGACGTCGCGGACAGCCTTCCGGAACTCTTTGATGGTCTTGCCCGCTGCCGCACCCAGCCCGCCCAGACGGCTGGCCCCGAACAGCAGCAGCAGAATCAGGAGAATGATGAGCATCTCCATCGGTCCCACATTGCCGATTATTGCCGGCACCACATGACCCGTCATCGTCAGTTACCTCCAGGCCCATTATAGCCCGCTGGCGAGGGCCTGTCTCTACGACCGTGCGGCGCAGTCGGCGGTTGAGCGCTGGAGGGCTATGTGCGGCGGCCGCGGACCGCCATGATGGCGGCGACCCCGGCAACAACCAGCAGGGCCGCGGTCACGCCCGCGACCAGGCGCGGCGTCACGGGGACGCTCCGCAGCGCCGCCTCCGCGAGCCTGAGCAGATCGTCGGACGCGAGCGCCCCGGCGGGCCGGGTGCGGGCCCGCCTTCGCAGCTCGCGGGCCGTCCGTGCGATCCGCTCGTGAAGGATCGCTAACTCTTGCCCTGAAAGAGGCTCCGCAGCCATCGGACCTCCTCGGCCATGCGCGCCGACCATCCCGCCTGCCGCCGACGGATCCGGTGCACGGCCAGCCAGACTAGCACGCCGATCGCGGCGAGCATGACGCCGAGCACGAGCAGCGCCGCCGCCCATGCAGGAAGCCAGATATCCGCGACCAGGATCAAGACGGCGACGGTCACGCCCAGCGCGAAGAACGCAAGGGCCAGCGCCGCCGCGACCATAATCGCCGCAACGGCCACGTCACGGCCCAGCCCCCGCACGAAGTCCCGGATCTCTCCGCGATAAAGCCGCACGAGCGCGGCAAGATCGGCGACGAGCCGCCGGAAGAGTTCGCCTGTCGGTTCTGACTCCATGCGCATCTCGACCACGTAGTTCCGTCTTACCCGGAAGATTCCTCCGTTACGCGCGGTAGCCGCCGCGCAATGACGCGCGGGCCGCCGCCGGCAGCGTCGGTAATGAAGGACCCTGGGTTACTGCGCGACCTTGAGCTCGCCCTTCATCTCCGGGTGAAGCGTGCACTGAATGGTGTAGGTCCCGGCCTGATCGATCTTGACCTTCCACTTGCTCTCATCGCCCGGGTTCACCGTCGGATCGGATGAGAAGTCCTGGCCCACCTTGGCCTTGGCCTCGATGACCGCGTTGTGCGCGCCCGCCCCATCGTTCTTCAGCACGAACTCGTACTCCGTGCCGGCCTTGATCTCCACGGTCGCCGGCTCATAGACATTGTCCTTGCCCACGATCCTCACCGTGTTCGCACTGCCCGTGCTGGAACTCCCCCCACCCCCACCCCCGCCGGCACATCCGGCGGCGACCGCGGCGACGAGGGCGATGAGTACCATCCCTACCCCTGTGCGCATGGCCCGTGCGTCCTCCTCCCTGAAGTTGGAACCAGCGATAGTGGAGCCGGCCCCCAAAAAAGGGTATCGAATTCGCGTGCGCCGAGCAAGGGGCGCTACGGCGCGGGTTCGAGCAGAACCTTAACGGCGCGGTGCCGCCGCTTGTCCAGCGCCACCTCGATCGCGCGGCGCCACTCGACCAGGGGAAACCTGTGGGTGATCAGCGGACGCAGATCGACGCGGCCGGACGCGAGCAGGTTTATAGCAACGTCGATTGAGCGCACCGGGCGTCCGCCGACCTGCTCCTGCGCGTAGTAGAAGCTCCCTTGGATGGCGATCTCCCGCAGCCAGATGGGCGTCCAGTCGACGCCCTGCGGAACGACGGCCAGACCGATCAGTACCACAGCACCGCCCGCCCGGGTCAGGCGAAGCGCGTCGGAGACGCTGCGTGAGGTCCCCACACACTCCAGAGTCACGTCGACCCCGCCGGTGAGGAGTGGGAGGCCAAGGGGGGGCCGCAGCACTTTCGCGCCCGTGAGCGAGGCGATCTCTCGATAGAGATCGTTGCGCGATGAGGCGGCGACGACCGCCCCGCCGAAGCGCCGCGCCAACTCTGCCTGGTGCGCGTGCCGGGCCAGGACCAGCACCCGGGCAGAGGGGCGCAGTACCCGCAGCGCTGCGATGGCCGCCAGGCCGATCGGACCGGCCCCGACCACGAGCACGGTTCCGACGTCTTCGGGCACGAATCGCAGGATGGGATGTACCGCGACCGCCAGCGGCTCGACCAGCACGGCGTGTTCGTCGGGCATGTGGGCAGGGACCGGCACGAGGCTGGATCGGTGGGCAAGCATGATCTCGCCCCAGGATCCTCCGACGTTCCGGCAGAAACCCTGCCCGTGGCCCGGTGCGAGGGTCCCCTCGGCAAACCGGGCGCACAGATTGTAGTCCCCACGTGCGCATGCCGCGCACGGATCGGCGAAACCGCGGGTCACGCAAGGCAGGAGCGGTTCGATCACCACCCGCGTTCCCGTCGCCACGCCGGATGCGGAACCGGCTTCAACAACGGTGCCGACGTTCTCGTGCCCGATCACGAACGGCATCGATGCAAAGACCGAGGCCGAGGGGCTCGCCTCCAAGAGTACAAGGTGCATATCACTTCCGCAGACGCCGCCTAGGTGTACTTTGACCTTGACCCAGTCGGGACCGGGCAGGCGGGGATCGGGGACGTCGCTCAGGCGGATGCCGCTGATGCCGCTCCAGAACGCGGGCTGCCAGAGACGGCCGACCCCGCGGGTGGCCAGATAGCGCGGGATCGTGATGTCGGCGACGACCGCCTTCACGGCGAGCCCAGTTCCCGCCCGGACGCACGCGGCCCTGCCGGAACCTCGGTCCGGGCCTCCGGGTCGCCCGTGTGGCTGCGCGCGATCTCGCGGGCGATGTTCTTCGCCTCCATCGCGATCTCACGCAGCACTCCCGACGGAGAAACGTAGAAATCGTAGGGACGGTGCCACGCGGCGCCGAGGCGCTTCTCCCGCTCGAGAATGACAAAGGGAATGCCGGCGCGCGTCAGACACGTCGCCGTCGCCAGTCCCGCCGGACCTGCGCCGACGATGACGGTGTCCGTGTGCGTCACGGGGGCACCGTTCATCGCCCTGGGGCGTGCACGGCAATGGCCGCCGCGGCGCGCAGCACGTTTTTCATCAACAGAAGACCGGTCACCGCGCCGACCCCGCCGGGGACGGGAGTGATGGCGGCCGCAATCCGGCTCACCTCTTCAAACGCCACATCACCGACGGTTCGGCGTCTGGGCCGGCCACGCTCATCCAGGAGCGGCCGACCCTGGGCATCGATCGCCGGCACCGAGTTGATCCCGACGTCGACGACGATCGCGCCGGGCTTGACCATTCCGGCGGTGATGAATTCGGGTTTGCCCATAGCGACGATCAGGATATCGGCCCGTCGCGTGTGGTCGGCGAGCGTGCCGGCTTTCGAGGTGAAGGAGTGCACGGTTGTGGGCGTGGCATTGCGCTGCAGCGCCATGAAATAGGCAGGTTTGCCCACGATGTTGCTGCGGCCGACGATCACCAGATCCTTGCCCTCGTACGCGCGCCGTGGATCCTTACCATGACGTGCGAAATACCGCTCGAGGAGTTCAAAACACGCCCAGGGTGTCGCGGGATAGAGCGTGGACCGGCCCAGCGCTAGCCGTCCGGCGTTCACCGGGTGCAGACCGTCGACATCTTTCGCGGGATCAATGGCATCGAGCACCGCTTCTTCGGAAACGCCGGCGGGCAGCGGCCGCAGCGGCAGAATGCCGTGCACCGACGGGTCGGCAGCCAGCGCGCCGACGGCGGCGATCACATCGTCGAGTGTTGTGCTCCCGGACAGACCGACATCCCGGTGCTCCACCCCGATCTCCGCCGCGGTGCGCTCGATCTGCCGGCGGTACATTCGGGCGCCGTAGTCATCGCCGACCAGCACGGTGGCGATCGACGGCCGCACTCCCCTGGCGACGAGCGCGGCGACCTCCGCCCTCGTCTCGGCCTTGAGGGCATCGGCCACGGCGTTGCCGTCGATGATCTCGGCCACGCTCAGCCGAGCCTCTCATAGGCAATCCGGATGACCTCATCGCGCGCGGACCGGATCGCATCCAGCCGGGTGCGCACCTCGTCCCACAGCGGGCCTGTAAACCCGGGGTCGGCGATGCCTTTCAGGTTGATCCGCACGTTGAGCGCCGCGCTCTGCGCCCCGGCATCGGCGAGGAGCGCCGCGACCGCCGCGTCGCTCAGCACCTGAGGATTGCCCTTGTCGAGGGCCAGCCTGCTCAAGGCGACGACCTCCGCGCACAAAGTCACAACCTCGGCCGGTACGCGCGCGGCGACGCGCAGAGCCGCGTCGATCGCCTGTTTGCGCGCGGTTTGCTGTCCGGGATTCTCGCGCGGGAGCCGGTACGCCGCCATGACCTGCCTGAAGGACTCTGCGTCGCGGTCGATCGCCGCAACCAGGTCGGCCCGCAGCGCCTCCGCTCGTGCGAGCGTCGCTTTCATCTCGTTCTGTGCGGCGGCAAACTTCTCTTTGCCAATCGTCAGGTTCGCCACCATGCTCACCAGGGCGGCCCCGGTGGCCGCGGCGAGCGCCGCGGCGGCGCCGCCTCCGGGCTCGGGTGCCGACGACGCGAGCCTGTCCAGCAACTCGGCGACGCGGTGCTCAGGGTACATCGATCCTCCTTAGGCGGCAATCGTTAACCGGCCGCGGGTGGCGGGTCTGCATCTGGCGTGGGGTTCACGCGGTTCGCGCGCCCGCTTCGGTTCTGCCAGCGTCCGGCTCGCATCCGACGAGATGTGCGCGAATCGGCCCAGCCACATGAAATGAGCCTGTGGCGCAGATCACGTCCTCTGGCCCGGCGTGTGCCAGCGCGTGCTCGATGGCGTCGACTGGGTCTTCGATGATCTTCACCGCGGGGACCCATGGGTGGACCGCCGCGGCGACCGCCTCAGGCGGTGCGGGCCGCGCGTGATGCGGACGGGTGGCGATGACGGCCGCGGCCCTCGGCGCAATGATCCGGGCGATCCCGGCCAAGTCCTTGTTCTCCACGACGCCGAGGACGAGTGTGAGCCGGCGGCGCCCGAACGTCTCATCGAGGACGGCCCGCAGCGCCTGGAACGAGACGGTATTGTGGGCGACATCGACGATGACCGTCGGGCGATCGCGGATCACTTCGATTCTCGCCGGCCAGTGCAGCGTGGACAGCCCGGTGCGCACGGCAGCCTCCGAGAGCACAAACCGTGGATCTGCTCCGGCAAGCGCCTCACAGGCCGCGATGGCGGCGGCGGCGTTCAACGCTTGGTGCCGGCCTAGCAGAGGCACACTCAGGTCACGGTACGTCTTCAGGCGGCCACGCACGGTGAACCGCGTCCCGGCGGCCGACGTCTCTAGCGTGCGGTATCGAACATCGTGGCCGACGCGGATGAGGTCGGCGCCGTGTGCGGTGGCGGCCTGACGGATGACCGCGGCCGCCGCCTCCCGCTGCGGGACGGTGACGACACGGCCGGACGGCCGCATGATCCCGACGTCCTCGGAGGCGATCTGCGCAAGACGCGTCCCCACAATCTCGGTGTGGTCGTACCCGATGGTGGTGATGACGGACACGGATGGCTCCACGACGTTGCACGCATCCAGGCGGCCGCCGATGCCGACCTCGACGACGCCCAGATCGACTCCCTCGCGCGCGAAATGGAGAAACGCCAGCGCGGCAGTGACTTCGAAATATGTCGGGGGCCAGCCCGGTCCAGAAGCCCCCCGCTCGATCGCCGTTCGGATCTCGCCGACCAGGGCGGCAAAGGCCTCCGGGGCGATGAGGGTCCCGTCAATCCGCAGCCGCTCGCGCACGTCGACCAGGTGCGGCTTGGTGTAGAGCCCGATGCGAGAGCCCGCGGCCTGCCCGATTGCGGCGATCATCGCAGCAGTCGACCCTTTCCCCTTGGTGCCGGCCACTAGCACGGCCGGGAACGTCCGCTCCGGATTACCCAGTAGGGCGCAAAGGTGCTCCATGCGCTCAAGTTTCACGTGGGCGTACGGGGTCGGAGTGGGCCTCGGCTCCAGCAGCCGATCGAGGTAGGCGAGCGCGTCCTGGTAGGTCATACCGTATCGTCGCGTACGGGAAGGATCGGCCGCGGGATGATCAGACCGCCCTCGGGGGTCAGGACATCGGCACGCGCGGAATGATACGGCCCTCGGTGCGCTCGAGGATGTCGGCGAGATCCGGACCGGTGATGGTGACGCCGTGGTTGCGCAGCCCGATGACGGCGCGGGTCGGATCGGGGCTCGCGTCCACGAGATCGGAGACCGCCTGCGCCAGCTCACGCGTGCCGCACGGGTACTGCACCTGCGTCGACGCCACCCCGTCCATCCAGGCGTGCACGTGCACGATGGCTCCGACGCCGGGGTGCGAGGTGTAGATCATCCAGTGCTCGATGGCGTCCACCGAAACGCGCCTGGGCTCGATCATGGGCGGCACGCTGAGGAGCATGACGTTCCGCTCGGCGTCGTAACCTTTGACCATCAGGATGTCCCGGCCGACGGTCCGTAGCGCCCCCTTGTTCACGCCGCTCGCGCTCATCCAGAATCGCCGCGCATCTTTGCGCGCGCTGAGATTGCCGTAGGACAGGCCGCCGATGCCGAAGAGCCTCCGGACGTGCGTCATGTCGCGCGGGGAGAGCAGGTCCTCGATGGGAAACGCCGCCGGGAGCAGCCGCAGCGCGTCGAGCCGGCGCCCCGCTCCCGAGATCGCCGCGGTAATCTTATCGCCGTCCCACAGTTCGGGCTCGAGATCGGGATGGAATTCGTTGTTGATGACGAGCTGGGCTGACGCCAGGGGATGGAGGCGCTTGAAAATCTGTGTGAAGAATGCCTGGTCGTCGCTGTCCTCGATCTTGAAGTATCCCTGCTCCAGCGTGACGATGTATGCGCGCGCCCGCTCGCCCGTGGGCACCAGGTAGAGCACCATGTTCCCGAGTGTGCGAACAAGCAGCGGATAGAGCGCCGGGAGGATCTGGCCGCTGGGCTCCGGACCCTCGAGGATGGACACGACGAACGACGCCTGCGCCTTGCGGCGGAACGGCCGCGGGGCGTCCCGGTCGGCAAAGTGCAGAACGACCCGGGGCGCATGCTCCGGCGTGGTCTCTTCGAGCCCGTGGTCGAGCAGCGCCTGCTGCAAGCCGGCGGCGAACCATCGCTGGAGGGGCGTCCGTCGCTGCCCTGACGTCGCGAAGGTCATGCGCAGCGTCCCGTGGGCCACTGGTCCATTGGCTGCGTAGACCATTCGACGCGGGGGCCGAACTCCTCTGAGGCCCGCCGGACGTGCGCCCAGCCGCGCGCGGTCATCGGGCGCGCACCAGCACGTATCCGGCCAGCGCGAGCAGGCTTTCCTTCGCCTGGCTCGCCGGGACAAGGTCGAGGGCTGCGGTGGCCCTATCCGCGAAGGTGCGCGCGACCTCCTGCGCGTAGCGGATGCCTCCGTAGCGCACGACGAGGGCACGCATCTCCGAGAGCGCACCGTCCCCGGGAGCGCCCCGGACGAGCGCGCGCACGCGGCGTCGATCATCCTCGGGAGCCTCGCGCAGCGCCGCGATGACCGGCAGCGTGACCTTGCCGACTTCGATGTCGCTGCCGATCGGTTTGCCGAGCGCATCGGGGTCACCGGTCAGATCGAGGGCGTCATCGGTGATCTGAAACGACATCCCCCACTCCCGGCCGAACTCCGCCATCGCCTCTGCCGCCGGACCCGTGGCCCCGGCGATCAGCGCCCCGGCCCGGCATGCGGCCGAGAAGAGCTGGGCCGTCTTTCCGTCGATGATCTGGAAGTAGGTCGCCTCATCCTCGTGGGGCTCGCCGCCGACCTTCACCGCCTGGATCTCCGCATGGCTCATCCTCACCGCCGCCAGCGCGATGCTCGGCGCGACCTGAGGATGTCGGATGCGGCTGATGAGATCGAACGCGGTGGCGAAGAGGTAGTCGCCCAGCAATACTGCCACCTGATTGCCCCACAGCACGTTGATCGTGCCGCTGCCACGTCGCGTATCGGCGGCGTCGATGACGTCATCGTGGATCAGCGACGCGATGTGGATGAGCTCGACCGTCCCCGCGAGCCACAGACGCTGCTCATCGGCGCCCCCGCTGGCCGAGGCGCTCAGCAGGGCCAGGGCGGGCCGCACGAGCTTGCCGCGCGTGGCCAGGACGTGGCCGACGAGTTCGCCGATAAAGGGATCGTCCGTGGCCAGCTCGCGCCGGAGCAGGCCGTCGAGCTCCTGCAGGTCGCCGGCGACCGGGCGATAGATCTCGGTGAGGTCGAAGGGCATCTACTCGACTTTGAGAGTCCCGATCATCCCCGCCTCCCGATGCCCGGGGAGGTTGCAGAACACCGTGTACTGACCCGGCGCCAAGTCGGTCGTCAGCGTCTTCGTGTCGCCCGGTTGGATCGCGTCGACCTGGGCGCCCGGCTTGTTCTCCACGAGAAAGTTGTGCTCGACAGCTCCCTCGTTCTTGATGCGAAAGGTGATCGTGCCCGCCTTCGCCAGAATCGGGGCCGGCTCGAACCCCCACTCCTTTGCGGTGACCTGAGCGGTCTGCGCGGCCGGCGGCGGGGTGGGCGGACCGCCGGAGGGACCGCGCCGCGGGCATCCCGCGAAGGTCAGCGCGACCAGCGACAAAAGCACCGCCGGCCCCCATCGTTGCATCCTGTCACCCGGGCGGCCCGGGATGTCGCCCGCCACTCCTAAGCTTCGGCGATCAGGCCGAACGATGCGACGAACGTGAGGAGCAGAAAGAACAGGACGTAGAAGAGCAGGTACGCGAGCCAGACGCGCAAGGGTCGCTTCATCATGACGTCTTCTCCTCTGCCGGAACCGTTTGAGCCGGCGGACGCGCGCCCGTCGCCGGTGGGGCACCGGCGGGGCGGGCAGGCGCCGCCTGCGGGGCGATGTGCGCGAGCCGCTCGATGATCGCG
>JBQTJP010000154.1:0-3312 GCA_052386995.1 Armatimonadota bacterium | reverse complement strand
GATCCGGACTTCATCGTCCTCGAAGAGGACACACCCGCCGACGTTCGAGCGGACAAGATGATCTACGCGCTGCTGGCCGTTGTGCTCATGGTCGGGCTGACGCTCAGCGGAGTACACATCGCGCTGGCGGCGGGGGCGGCGGCCGCGGTCATGCTGCTTTCGGGAGGGCTGACCGCCGAGGAGGCCTACCGGGCGATTGACTGGCGCAGTATCGTGCTGATGGGCGCGATGATCCCGCTCGGAGTCGCCCTGGAAAAGACTGGGGCGGCCGGTGGACTTACCGACCGACTGCTGGCGGCCGTAGGGGGGAGCCCGATCGCCGTCCTCGCCGTCATCATGGTCGTCGGCGTCGCCATCGCTCACTTCGTTCCCACCATCGCCAGCACCGTGCTCTTGGCCCCTGTGGCTCTCAATGCGGCCAAGGCGCTTGGGGCGTCCGGGCTGCCGTTTGCGATGGGAATCATGGCGGCCATGGGGCTGACGCTCCTCACCCCATTCGGCAACCCCGTCATGCTCGTCGTCATGTCGCCGGGCGGCTACACGCTGCGGGATTATCTTCGGTCGGGATTGCCACTGGTCGTCCTCCTGCTGTTGGTCATGCTTCTGGTGATCCCGCTGGCTTACCCGTTCTTTCCGTAACCGGACGCTGGAGAACCAACGCGCTGACCGCGGCTATCGTGCCGCTGATCGCCAGTGCGGCCGGCGCGCCGAGCAGCGTTGCCAGGATCCCCACGCCGAACCCCGAGACGAGATTGAACCCTATGGTCGAGTTGTACAATCCCTGCACTCGCGCGCGCATCGCGTCCGCAGAGAGCATCAACAGCACCGTCGCCATTCCCGCGTCGTAGACGGCCCCAAAGGCGCCAACGACGGTCACCAGGATGAGCGACAGGGGGAACCACGGCGAGAGTCCAAACAGGGCAATGAACACGCTGAACCCGAGCGCGGTCGCCGTCACGACGCGCTGTTCATCGGCGAGGCGGCTGCGGCGCGCGATTGCGAGCGTGGCGACGACCTGCCCGAGGCCGCTGGCAGCCGTCAGGTAGCCGAGGCCGAGACCGCCCACCCTGAGCACGTCACGGGCCATGACCGGCAACATCGAGTTGTATGAGAAGGCGAAGCTCTCGGTCGTGAGGCTCAACCATAGATACCGTCGGATCCGCGGCGTGTGGAGCGCGTAGGTGAGCCCCTCCCGCGTGGCTGCGAGGAATGGCGCCTGCGGCCGCGGAGATGGCGTGGGCACCCTCAACCGTAGAACGCACGCGACAGACGCGACGTGAGCCAGGCCTATGAGCACATAGTTCTGTCCGACGCCCAGCGTGTCGATCACGTAGCCGCCGGCCACCGCCCCGACGACCCGGATCAAGCTGCCCGCGAGGAACCGGAGTGCGCTTGCGCTGAAGAGGCGCTCCCGACCGACAAGGTCGTACATGAGGCCGCTGGAGGCGGGTTTCTCGATGGCGGCGACCAGGCCAACGATGACCGAATACGCTATCGTATGCCACAGCCGGACGGCCCCAGACAGCACAAGTGCGGCGAGGGCCAATGACGCGAGACCCGAGACCGCGTGGCTGGCCGTCACGAGCCGCTTCCGGTCCATCCGGTCGCCGATGGCGCCGGCGGGGATACTGAACGCGAACATGCCGATGCCTCGTGAAGCGGCGACGATGCCGACCCACATTGGGGAGTTGGTCAGTTCCAGTACGAGCCATCCGTGGCTCAGCGCCTGGACCGTCCACGCTACCGCGTTGAACAGTGATGTCAGCCAGAGCCAGGTGAAGCCGGGGGCGTTGAACGCGTGGGAGGATTGGACCGGCACTGCTCCTACACGATGCCGGCAGGCCAGCGCAGGCCGAGCAGCCCTCCGAACCACTCGATGAAGAGCATGGTGCCGGCCGTATAGAGCGCCGCGGGAAGCGGCCGCATCTTCGCACCGATGAGCAGCAGGCCCATCATGTAGAGTGCCGACGCGAGACGGAAACCGAACAGATAGACGGCGACATAGTATAAGGCGATCCCCAACAGATAGAGCAGCGCGATGCGTCTTGTCTCCCGGGCCCGCCCGGCGTCGGACGGACCCGCGTCCTCATCGTCCTCGCCCGCCGGCACGCTGCGCCCCCGCACTTCCTGCACGATCTGCACTCCGCCAAGGATCACGCCCGGAATCGCAACGGCGAGCGGCAGCAGCCGGGCCGAGGTCAGGAAGCCCGTCGCCTCCCACAGCGCGTAGGCGAAGACGATCACGAGCCCGACGCTGACGATGGTGCACAGACCGGGCTGCCACGCGACCACAGGCGGCGCCAGGGTGGCAGGGGGCACCGGAACCGCGGACGACCTTGGAGCAGCGGACGGCGCCGATGCGGCCGCGGCCTCCGCCCGTTTCCGTCTGGCCTGCAGGACGTTCCAGACAAACGGCGAGATCAACACCAGCCCGATCACGATCACGCCGGGCCGCAGCAGCCACTCGAATTCATAGCGCGCAGTAGTCAACCAGAAATACCGTTCCATCGGCGCGGCCAGGACGAACCCGATGAGCAGAGGCGCCCGCGGCCAGCCGGTGTGCTTCATCGCCCATCCCAGCAGGCCAAGCACCAGCAACGCAAAGAGGTCGCCCATGTGCCGCGTCACCTGAAAGGCGCCCAGGACCATCGTCAGGATGACGGGCGGCGCAATGCGCACGAACGGAACGTAGGTCAGCCGCGCGAGCGCGGGGCTCAGCAGGAAGCACAGCCCCGCGCCCACCACGTTGGCGGCCGCGTACGACCAGATGATGACGTAGAGGAGGCTGAGATGCTCGGTGACGATCCGCGGCCCTGGATAGATGCCGTACCGCACCAGGGCGCCCATGAACAGCGCGGCCGCCGCGCCCCCCGGAACGCTGAACAGCAGGGTCGGGACAAGATCGCCGGCCCCCACGGCGTTGTTCGCGGCCTCCGGCGCGATGATGCCGCGGATGTCGCCCTTACCGAACCGGCTGCGGTCCTTGCTCGTCGCCACGACGTGGCCGTACGCCATCCAGGTACCGGCGGTCGCGCCGATCGCGGGCAGGATCCCCGCCCACAGACCGATCAGCGCGCCGCGGAGCACCAGCCACCGATGCTGGAACACGTCGCGGATGCCTTGGGCCCAGCCAGCTCCCAGGTCGATCGACTGCGCGATCGACCCTCCTTGGGCCAGCAGCGAGATGACCTCGGCGATCCCGAACGTCCCGAGCGCGATAACGACCAGCGAGATGCCGTCCCAAAGATACACCTGGCCAAAAGTGTAGCGCAGCTCCGCGGCCGCCGGCGCCGGGCCGATCGTTCCGAGCAG
>JBQTJP010000153.1:0-1834 GCA_052386995.1 Armatimonadota bacterium | reverse complement strand
CGGGAACGATGTCGTAATAGACGATGGCCGGCGTATTGTCGCCCGTATTCTCGCGCCGCAGCGGGCTGCGCACCACCGAATTCCGCAGATAGCCCTCGGCATACCCGCGCCGCACCCCGGCCTGGATCGCGTCGGACAGCGCGCCGCCGATCACCCGGACGTCCTGCCCGAGATCGACGAAGAGCACGGCCTGGCCGGTGTCCTGACAGATCGGATACCAGGCTTCGCGTGCAACGCGGGCGTTCTCCAGAATCTGTTCCAGAACCTTGCGGCCGAGCGGCGACTCCTCGGCATCACGGGCGCGTTCGAGCGCGGCCAGCATGTCCGGCTGCATTCTATAGTTGACCTCGATACAGAGGTCTGCGATGGCGCCGGTAATGGCCTCGACGTGGATCTCCCGCATCGGCTTCAGCCCTCCCGTCCTTCGCCTTCGTCGCCGGTTGCCGGCAGCGCCCGCGCGGCGGCGAGCACGCGCCGCGCAATGCGCACGGTCATGGCGTCCGCCATCTCGCCGTCGACGACGAACACGCCGGTGCCCGCCTGTTCGGCCGTGGCCATGACGCGCTCGGCCCAGGCCACCCGCTCCGGCGGAGGCGCAAAGACGCGGTTGAGCACGGGGAGCTGCTCCGGATGGATCGCCGCCTTGCCCACGAAGCCGAGCTCGGCCGCGGACACCGCATCCGCTTCGAGCCCCGCCAGGTCGCCCAGCCGGAAGTACGGGGTGTCGATGGCGACGATGTGCGACGCGGCGGCCGCGGCGACCACCACCGAGCGGGGATGGAGCAGTGTCTGCGGCGTGCGCTGCCCGCCCGTCTCCACAAGGTAGTCACCGGCGCCGAAGAACAGTCCGCTGACTCGCTGGTGGCACCCCGCAATGACGGCCGCGGCAAGCAGCCCCCGGGCGGTTTCGATGTGCGGCAGCAGATCGACCGCCTTTCCATCGAGCGCGCGGGCCACGGTCAGGACCTGTTCAGGCGTGTCGACCTTGGGGAGCACCACGGTGTCCGGCAGCACACGGGCGTCGCGCAGGGCGGCCAGATCGTCGCTGCCCCACGGAGAGGTCAGTGCGTTGATGCGCAGCAAGCGTTCACGCGGCCCGAATGAGAGGCCCAGTGCCGCAAGCGCTGCGATTCTAGCGTCCACCTTGCGCGGTGCGGATACGCCGTCCTCCAGGTCGAGGATCACGCCGTCGCAGGGGAGCCCGGTCGCCTTGTGGACCTTGGCTTCCTGATCCGCGGGGACGAAGAGCAGGCTGCGGCAGGCGCGCAGGCTAGATCACCCCTTCCTTTGCCAGGCCGGCGAGATCATCGTCTGACAGGCCCAGCAGGCGGCGGTAGATCGTCTCGTTGTGTTCGCCCAGCCGCGGGCCGGCGTGTTCGATCCGCCCGGGCGTGCGAGAGAACTTCGGGACGATCCCGGGCATCGGGATCTCGCCCAGTTCGGCATCCTGAACCTTTGTCACGTTTCCGCGCGCCTGGTACTGCGGGTCGGACAGGATGCGCGGAATGGGATAGACCGGACCCACAACGGCGTCGGCCTCCTCAAGCGCGCCCAGGATCTCATCGAGGGGCCGGACCGCCATCCATTCCTGGATGATCGCATCGAGTTCGTCCACATGCGCCACCCGGCTCGAATTATCGGCGAACCGCGGATCGGACAGCAGGTCGGCCCTACCCATGCTTCGGGCCACGCGTTCAAAGATCCGCTGCGTCGTCGCCGAGATCGCGACCCACTCACCGTCCGCTGCCTGGTACAGATTGCGCGGCGCGGCGCCGGTGAATCGATTCCCCGCCCGCTGCTGGGCCTCCCCCAACAGCGCGTACTGCGGGATGTA
>JBQTJP010000152.1:0-28933 GCA_052386995.1 Armatimonadota bacterium | reverse complement strand
GTGAATCCCGTCGTTCTTGGCAGGGGGAGGACGATGTTCGACGGCATCAAAGAGAAGCAATGGCGTGAAGGAGGAACACACGTCCGACGGGTAACGGATCTAGTAGGGCGCGTGAAGGCCGACAGCCGGCTGGAATGGCTGGTCGTCATCACCGTGCTGGCGCTTCTTGCGCTCGCCTTCGCTGTGGGCTGGATTGATCTGGGCTTGCCGCGTCCGTTTTAGTCCGGTTGGGGCCGGTGCGGCTCCGTCAGGACCTCGGGGACAGGTCCTCGTCGAGGTCGTTCGGAATCAGCAGTTCGTAGGACTGCACGTTCAGGCACTGCTTCACCCGTGTCGAGGTCTCAGCAGTCGCGTACCAGGCGCCCTGCCCCGGAGGTTTGACCCGGCCCTTGAACAATCCGTACACCTTCCCATCCCTCACCCAGGGCGATCCCGAGAATCCGGGCTGGGCCATCCCGTGGGCGACCATGACGTTGTGCCACGCCTGGCCCCAGGGGCCTGCTCCGGTCGGTAACCATGCAAGCAGGTTCTGGTGTACGAATTTGACCCTGACAGGCTCGGGATGAAATTCCTTGCGCACCATGACCACGAGCTCGTCTCCGGCCCTGAGCGTCCCGGGGTCACCCCACTCCATCACGGGCGAATTCTTCAGAGATAGCACCCGCAGGACCAGGATATCCATCCCGTGGGCGGCTGAAGAGCACGCCATGACCGGCGTGGCCGGCACCCGCACGCCGTCGCCGTGAACCACGGCGTATTTTCGCCCAACGCCTAACGCGTGAGACACGGTGATGTAGTCGGTCCCCCAGGGCCCGGAGGCCAGCGTCATGCCCCCGGCAATCACCTGCCCGTCGGAGACGATGCCTACCACCACTGCGGCAAGGTCTGCCGATGGACGAGGTAGGGCCGCCGCGACCGGAGCAGCGGCGACTGCCATGAGGAGTACCCACCCGGCTAAGCGGAACCTCATGACCCTATTTTACCCCGATCTTCCGCTCATTTGCCTGTCATTCTCTGGGAACAAGCTGATCGTAGTGCTGCTCTTTCAGGCACTGCTTCATCCGCGCCGCCGTCTCCGCCGCGGCGTACCAGACGCTTTGTCCCGGCGGCCTGACCTGACCCTTCACCAGCCCGTAGACTTTTCCCTGCCTGACCCAGGGAGAGCCTGAGAACCCTGGTTTGATCATGCCGTCGCCGATCATGACGTGATGCCACTGCGGTTCCCAGTCCCCACGCCCCGTCCGGGACCACTCCAGAAGATTAAGATGCAGGAATTTGACCTTGACCGCTTCGGGGTGCATCTCTTTTCTGACGAACATCATGAGCTCATCACCGGGCCGTAGCTCCGTGGGATCTCCCCACTCCACGATGGCCTGGCTCACATGCGCCTTCACCCGCAGGATCAGGACGTCGATGCCATGGGCGTGAGTAGAGCAGGCCATCACGGGCGTGGCCGCCGCCGCAGATTCGCTGCCTTGGAGCACGGCGTACTGACGTCCGACGCCCAGCGCGTGAGAGACGGTGATGTAGTCGGTGCCCCAGGTCCCAGAGCTCAGCGGCACGCCGGCCACGATGATCTGGCCCCTCGTCATGATGCCGGCAACCATCGCGGCGACGTGTTGGGTCGAAGGCGACTGCGCCCGCGCGACGGGAAGCGCACTGAGCCCGAGAACGAGCGCGAGAACGGCGAACCGGGTCTTCACCTACTTTCCTTCCGTGGGTTCCGCGACGCCCTCGGGGACCTCGCGGCGCGTGCGCACCCACTGGGCCGCCCTATCCATCAGCACGTAAAACGCCGGGATGAGCAGCAGGCTCCCCACGGTCGACGTGACCAGTCCGCCGATGAGGGCACGGGCCAGCGGCGACTGCAGCTCGCCACCCTCGCCCAAGCCGATGGCGAGAGGGAGCAATCCAAACGTCGTCGTGAGCGTCGTCATGAGGATGGGCCGCAGACGCCGCTGCCCGGCGCGGGCCAGGGCTTCGAGCAGTGGGACCCCCTCGTCCTGCAACTGGAGGGAATACGAGATCATGACGATGGCGTTCTTCACCGCCAGACCGACCAGAACGATTGCGCCCAAGCCTGATTGCACGTTCAGCGTCGTGCCCGTCAACAGCAGTGCGCCGATGGCCCCCACCAGCGCAAACGGCACGGCCGCCATGATGAGCAGCGGCTCGAGCAGCCGTTCGAACTGAGACGCCATGACCATGTACACGAGCACGAGCGACATCAGGAACCCCGAGAAGAGCTGGGCGAAGGACTCCTGCTGGTCCTGGAACTCGCCGCTGAAGGCCACCGAGAATCCCGGCGGCAGGCGCTGGGCGAGCACGGTGGACTGCACATCGCGCAGCGCGGCGCTGATCTCGCGGCCGGTGACGTTCCCGGTGATCGTGACGATGCGCTCGCGGTTGCGTCGTTGAATCTGCGTGGGGCCCGGAGACCCGGTAATGGTTGCTACCTGCCGCAGCGGCACGATACCGCGCGGCGTGCTGATCGGCAGGTCGCCGATCTTGTCCGGCGTCCTGCGGTCGTCCTCGCGGAGGCGCACCACGACGTCGATGTCCTCGCCGCCGCTCCGGTAGAGCGCGGCGGTTCGCCCACCCACGTATGTCCGCACGGCCGTCGCGACCTGGCTGGCGGTCACCCCGAACGTGGCGGCTTTGGTCTTATCGACCTGCACGGTGAACTCCTCGGCACTCTCCTCCCGGCTCACCTGCAGGTCGGTGACGCCAGGCACGGTCTCCAGCACCCCCCGGAGGTTCCTCGCGGCGGCGTTGGCCCTCTCCAGATCGAAGCCCCTCAGGTCGATGCTGATCGGGTCCGGCGAGCGGAAGAAGAAGAGCGAGCTCAGCGGTCGGAAGAAGACGGTGGCGCCGGGAAGACGGATGCGGCGGCGCAGGTCGTTGATGACCTCCTGTGTCGGCGGTGCGTCGTGCGTCAGGCTGACGCGGAACGTCGACGTGTGCGTGCCCGTGGCGGCGAAGCTGCTGCCGATGATCGACAGCACCTGACCGGCGCCCGGCGTCTCCTCCATGAGCATCTGCTCGATGCGTCTGGCGGCCCGGTTCGACACGTCCAGGGCGGTGCCGCGGGGCTGCTGGACGGTGACGAAGAATTCGTGCTCGTCCGAGCTCGGGAAGGTCTCGCGCCCGATCAACGGCATCGCGGCGAGCCCGGCGATGGTGAGCGCGATCGCGACTGCCGAGATCAGGTACGGCCGGCGCATCACGCGGATCAACACGCGCCGGTAGCCGTCCTCTACGGCCTGAAATGCCCGCTCGGCGGTTGCGGCCACGCGGGCGGCCGTGCCCGTGCCGTGGCGCATGATGAGGCCGCGTACGGACAGCGATGGCGTCAGCGTGAACGAGACAAGCAGCGAGACCAAGAGTGAGAACGTAACGATGTACGCGAGCGGTTGGAACATCACGCTGGCGATGCCGGTGGTGAAGAACAGTGGAAGGAAGACCGCGACGGTCGTGAGCGTGCTGGCCATGACCGCCGTGCCGACCTGACGTGTGGCCTCTTCGGCCGCCAAACGCGGCGGCCGGCCCTCCTCGCGAAATCGGAAGATGTTCTCGAGGACCACGATCGCATCGTCTACCAGCATCCCGACCGCCAGGGCGAGGCCCCCGAATGTCATCAGGTTGAGCGTGAACCCGCCCCAGAACATGAGCAGGAACGTCGCCAGGATGCAGATCGGGATCGCGGTGGAGAGGATGAGCGTGCTGCTGAGGTTGCGCAGGAACAGAATGAGCACGAGGACGGTGAGCACCGCGCCGATGATCGCCGCCTCGCGGACGCTGCCGATGGACCGGCGGATGAACTTGCTGCCGTCGCTGACCGTAATGATGCGCGCCTGAGGGAACTGTTGGTTGACCTGCTCGACTACCGCGAAGACCCGCTGGGCCACGGCGACCGTGTTCGTGCCCGACTGCTTGGAGATGGCGATGAGGATGCCCGGACGGCCGTTGATCCGCACGAGCGACGTCGCGTCGGCCACCGTGTCCTGCACGCGAGCCACATCCGCCACGCGCACGGGGACGCCCTGGCGCACCGCGACAACCGTTTGCGCGATCTCCTCGACCGTCGAGAATCGACCCACGGTCCTGACGATCCGGCGCTGCGTCCCGACGCGGACATCGCCGCCGGGTTCCGCGGTGCTCTCGGACAGTAGCGCCTGATTGATCTCCCGCTCGGAGACGCCCAGGGCCTCGAGCCGCTGGCGATCAAGGTCGACGTGGATCTGGCGCGCCTGGGCGCCCCGCACGTCGACCGTGGCCACGCCGTCGATTTGCTCGAAGCGGGGCTTGAACTCATTCTCGGCCACGTCGCGCATCGCGCCCATGTCACCGCGGACCTCGATGCCGAGCAGAACGATGGGAAAGAGGTTTGGATCAAACTTGGCCACTCTGGGGGCGTCGGCGCCATCGGGGAGCAGGTTGCGCACGCGGTCGATCGCCGGGCGCACATCGTTCAGCGCGGCGTCCAGGTCGGTGCCCCACGCGTAGCGCAGCCGGACCGTGCTGCGCCCTTCGGTGGAGTTCGAGAACACCTCGGTGACACCCGGCGCGCTGCTCAGGGCGTTCTCGAGGAGGATGGAGACCTCGCGCTCGACCTCTCGCGGGCCTGCGCCCTTGTAGTCGGTCGTGACGGTCAGGGTGGGAAACGAAATGTCCGGCAGCAGGTCCACGGGAAGGCGGCCGAAGGCGATGACGCCCAGGAACGCCACGGCCAGGAAGAACATGATCGTGCTGACAGGTCTCGCGATGGCGACGCGCGCGATGTTCATGGGCGTGTCCTCTGCGGGCTGGCGGCCGGAGCCGGCTGTTCACGGCCTCCTCCGGTGCGCACTTTCATTCCATCCCGGAGCCCTTGCTGTCCAAAGGTGACGATCGTCTCTCCGGCCCTCAGCCCTTCGAGAATCTCGGAGCGGCTCCCCTCGACGTACCCCACGCGCACGGCTCGCTCCTCCACCGTCTGGTCCTTGACGACGAAGACCACGGTGGCCTCACCGCGCCGGACAATGACTTCGCTTGGGATCACGATGGCCGGACGCTCTTCGAAGACGACGGTGGCGCGGGCAAACATCCCCGGCCGGAGCGTCAGATCCGCGTTGGGAACGACCACGATCAGGCGGGCGCTTCGGGACACCGCGTCCATCGCCGGGGCGACGCGTGCGATCTTGCCTTCGAAGACTCGAGCGGGAAACGCCTCGGCGCGAACCCGGGCGAGGCTGCTCGAGCGCAGCCGGCCCAGATCGGTTTCCGGGAGCGGGATGTGGACCTCGATCGGCTTGAGGGTGGCGACGGTGGCCACGACGGTTTGGGTGGAGATCACGGCGCCGCGCTCGACATTCAGTCGCGTCACCACGCCGCTGATGGGCGACGCGATACGCAGGTCTCGCACCCGCGCGCGTATCTGAGCGACGGACGCCTCGGCCTGGCGCACCTGCGCTTCCTGCGCCGCGACATCCTCGGGTCGGGGACCGTGCTGAATCAGCGCGACCTGCTCGCGCGCCGCGCTAAGGCGGCCCCGGGCGAGCTCGACGTCGGTCTCCGCGCGATCCACGGCCGCACGGGCGATGAGCCCGTCGGCGAAGAGCTGCCGGGCGCGGGCGAGCTCGCGTTCGGCCTGCGCCAATGAGACCTCGGCCTGGGTCACCGCGGCCTGGGCGCCAGCCACCTGCGGCGCCATGGGCCCAGCCCGCAGCTGAACCAGGCGAGCGCGCTGAACGTCCACGGCCGCCTCTGCGTTTTTGATCGTGAGGAAGAGCTCGGGATCGTCGATCCGGGCGATGAGTCCGCCCGCGGCGACGGAGGACCCTTCCTTCACGAGGAGCGCGCCGAGACGGCCTGCGACGCGGGACGTGACGTCGACGGTGGCCGACGCGCGCACTTCGCCGGGAAGGGTTGCCTGCTCGACGAGTTGGGTTTGGTCCACGGGCGCTGTCCGTACGAGCGGGGCCGGCCGTTGCGGGGGAGGCGTCGCCGTCTGCGCGGTCGGGCGCCTCGAGAGCAATTGCGCGGCGGCGATGACCACCGCGGCGAGCACTGCCAGGAGGAGAGCGTAACGGATCGCCCGTCGCATGCGCATCCTATCATTCATCTTCGCCCGGCCGAAAGGCCGCTCCTCCCCGAAGGCGCGCCGTTGCTGCGTGGAGGTCTCAAGTGCTACGATACCCCAGGTCTGCACTCATGAGACAGTCCCCATCAGTGAGTTCGGCGGTCGTCGCGCGCGCCGCGGCCGCGGCTGCGCAGGCCGTGCGCCTCAGGGAGTATGCTCGTAGCCTGCGCCGTCTGTCGGGCTCGGTCAGGTACAATCCGCTGACGGGCGAGCGGCCCACCCTCACCCCCGAGTTGGATGATTGCCTGGCCGTGATCGAGCAGGTGCTGAACGAGATTCAGCAGGGGGCCGGCGAGCGCGGCGACGATGAATCGGCGCTCGCGGCGTCTGGGGACGCCGCCGCGCGACACATCCGGAGCGGGCACGAAGCCATCGCTCGAGCGGTCCAGGGCACCGGCGCGGTGATTGCCGTGCTTCGCGGTACGCTCTCTACTCCCGACGATGCCCACCTCGATGCGCCCTACGGCCACGGATCGCCGAAGCGTCACCATCCTGGAGCCCTGTGCACGATTGTCGCCGCGCGCGCGGAGGCCCTGGCGGACGCCCTGGAATCGGTGGCGATCGCCAGGCTCAACCTGATCGGCACGCGATGATGCCACGCCAATCGTCACGCGATGACCTCGCACGGCTGGCCGCGACAGTCATGGCCTGCGGGAAATGCCCCCGATTGATCGCGCACTGCCGGACCGTGGCGCAAGTGCGGCGCCGCGCGTACCTCGACTGGGAATATTGGGGACGACCCGTTCCGGGCTTCGGCGATCCCAACGCCAGGGTCCTGGTCGTAGGTCTCGCCCCAGGCGCCCACGGTGCCAATCGAACCGGGCGGATGTTCACCGGCGACGGAGCCGGCGCGACGCTCGTGGCGTCTCTGTACCGCACCGGCTTCGCCTCGCGGTCTGAATCCACGAGCCGTGACGATGGGCTTGCGTTCACCGATCTCTATCTGACGGCCGCGGTGCGATGCGCTCCTCCCGATAACAAGCCCGCGCCCGCCGAAATCGCGCGCTGTCTGCCGTACCTCGCCGCCGAGCTCGCACTGCTTCCGCGCGTGCGGGTCGTGGTCGCGCTCGGCCGCCTGGCGCACGATGCCTTTCTGCGCGTCGCCCGCGAGGCTGGCATCAGCGTGCCTCATCCAAAGCCGGGCTTTGCCCACGGCGCTGAGGCCCGGCTGGCATGGGATGACCGCGACCTCCTGCTGCTCGACGCCTATCACCCCAGCCGCCAGAACACCCACACGGGAAGGCTGACCGCGCGCATGCTCGACGGCGTTTTTCGCCGCGCACGGAAATCCCTGGACGCAGCCCCGCGCGCCGCTTCGGCCTGATGCGCGTCTTGAGCCCCGGCGCGCTGTGGCTCTGCGCCGCCGTGATCGCCGGCGGCCTGGTGCGCCTCGCTTTTGCCGGCCGCCTTCCCATCGGCGATGACGAAGCCTACTACTGGATGTGGTCGCAGCGCCTGGCGTGGAGCTATCCCGATCATCCGCCGATGATCGCGGCCGTCGTGGCCGCATCGACGCACCTGTTCGGCGACCGCGTGCTCGGGATCCGCGCGGTCGCGGTACTCATCGCCACCATGACGCCGCTCGCCATCTATGTCGCCGGCCGCAGCCTGTTCGCCCACCGCGCGGCGATGGTGGCGGCGCTGATCACCGCGGTGCTCCCGGCCTTTGCGGTCGGCACCGTCTTTGCGTTCCCCGACGCGCCGCTGGCGGTGTTCTGGGCGCTCGCGCTGTGGGCAGGCTGGCGCGCCGTGCAGGAAGGCGGCTGGTGGTGGGTGGCCGCCGGCGCGGCCGTGGGACTGGCGCTGCTCAGCAAGCTCACAGCGTTGGCTCTTGTCCTCGGTTTCGCGGGAACGCTCGCCGCGGGGGGCTGGCGACGTGCACTGCGCGATCCTGGATTCTACGCCGGGATCCTCGTGGCCGCGGCGCTCTTCGCCCCGGTCGTGGTGTGGAACGCAAGGCACGACTGGTTTCTGGCGCGCATCACGCTGACCCGCGAGCCCTGGATGACGCCGCGTTCGATCCCACAGAATTTGCTCTTCTTTCTCGGGGGACAGATCCTCTACTACGGCGCGCTCGCCCCCGTGCTTGTCGGCGCAGCGATCGCGGGAGTCCGGCGGGCGCAGCCCGCGCTGCGTTATCTGGCCTGGATGAGTCTGCCGCTCCTGGTGGCGATGGTCATCGCCGCGCTCGGCGCGCGGCCCAAGCCCCATTGGCCCGGTCCCGCGTATCTGTCCGCCGCGCTTGCCCTGGGGGCGCTCTGGGACGAATGGACCCGCACCAGGCCGCGACTCCTGCGCATCTCGGCGGGTCTGACTGTATGCACAACCGCTGCGCTCCTGGTGGCGCTGCTGCTGCCCTGGGGCGCCGAGCAGGTGCAATCAGGCATCGGTCGCTGGGACCGCGTCGCGGACGCGATCATCCGGCACGCGGGCGAAGGCGGCCGCGTGCTCGTTCTGACGGATACCTACCAGGCGGCGAGCCACCTCGCCTACCGCCTGCGCAGCGGTCCACCCGTTACGACGACCTACGGGGTGTTTGCCCTCTGGCAGCGGCCCGAGTGGACGGGATGGAACGCTCTCTATGTGGACGAGCCCACCGCGGGACGGCACCTCGAGATTCACGAGATGTGCCGGAACATCCGCCAGGTCGAGCAGGTCGAACTGGCGCCCGGACGCGTCCTGGGCGTCTACCGCTGTGAGGACGTCCGGTTTCCTCCGCGCCGGGTTTCTTCTATAATACGGGTACCTCACCGGGCGGTTAGCTCAGTGGAAGAGCGCATCCTTCACACGGATGAGGTCGGGGGTTCAAAACCCTCACCGCCCACCATTTCCACACACAGATTGCGGCCCTAGGCGTCGTGTGCGGAAGTTTCAGTCGCAGGCTCTGACAAGAATCGTGCTCGACATACTATAATTGTTACCCGCCCGCACGTTCTCCCGTGCTCGTGTAATAGCCCAATCAGTGGTTGAGCCAAGCGTACCGTGAACATCTAGACAAGTCCAAATGCGCCGGAGTCGGATGGAGTGTAACCGGTATCCATAATGGTTGCCGCAGCGTCCGTAACACCAGCGACATAGCCTCGTTGTCCAGATGCTTGCATGTCAAGGAACTCGGCTTTCATGAGATTCTCCCCTCGCAGGTGCGGTTTTACGAGTCTCTCACCCCTCGCTGAGCCCATTCCAGAATCCGCCTAGACGCACGGATTAGCGCATGGCAGCGGCAGGACTTTCTGACTGAAGGCCGTATTGGCTGACGAGCCTCCCCCCTCTCGTATTGGGCGCACGTACGTTGACGAATATTTCCCCTGGTGATGAGCAGGATTCTTGACTGAGCAGCGGATCGACCTCTGGAAGCAACACTGGCAGGACGAGGGAGACGCCGCCTATCTTTATCGCCGCATGGCCGCCGTGGAACCGGACCAGGACCGGGCCAGGCTCTTCAGGGACCTGGCCGAGGTGGAGGATCGTCATCAGGCCCGGTGGCGAGACATCTTGCATGGCGCGGGCGTCGACATGTCGGCATACCGGCCGAGTAGCCGGGCGCGCCTGCAGATACTACTGGGCCGCGTCTTCGGCTGGAAGACGCTGGTCTCGTTGCTGCTGGCCGAAGAGGGGCGCGAGACCAAATCCTACCTGCAGGAGGCGACCCACACAGCGGGGCCGGCCCAGGGTGTCGCGCAGGATCTTGCCCGCGAGTCGGCCGAACACGCCGGGCGGCTGGGTCGACTCCTCGGCGTGTCCGGCGAACCCTGGCATCACACCGAATCGGGCGGATTTCTCCGCAACGCCGTGTACGGATTCAACGATGGCTTGACGGCGAACTTTGGACTCGTCATGGGCGTGCTCGGCGCGAATATCGCCCATCATATCGTGCTGCTCTCCGGCATTGCGGGGCTCATCGCCGATGCGCTCTCGATGGGAAGCAGTTCGTTCCTCGCGGCAAAGAGCGAGCAGGAAGTGTACGCGCATGAGATCGCCCTCGAGCGCGAGGAGCTGCAGATGATGCCGGACCTGGAGGAAGACGAGCTGGTCTTGCTCTATAAGGCCCGGGGGCTTGCGCCCCAAACCGCGCGAGAGACGGCAAAGGAGGTCATGCGCCATCCCGAACGAGCGCTGCAAGAGCAGACGCAGCTCGAGCTTGGCATCTCGCCCGCGGCGATGTCGCCGCTGCGAGAGGGCTGGATCACCGGGCTGTCAACCGCCGTCGGCGCGTGCATTCCGGTCTTGCCGTTTGCCCTCTTGCCGGGCAATGTAGCGATCTGGGTGTCGTTTGGGGTGAGCATGCTCTCGCACTTCGGTGTCGGCGCGGCCCGCAGCATCTTCACCGGACGTGGAGTGTTTCGAAGCGGCCTGGACATGTTCGTCGTTGGGTTGGGGGTTGCGCTGATTGGATATGTCGTCGGGGGATGGGTGTCCCGTCTCCTCTGAGCGGAGACCACTCGACTGTGGAAGGAGGCGTTGAGTGAAGGATCCTCGCCTGACGAAACTCGCGCAGGTCTTGATGCACTACTCCCTGCAGGTCCGCCCCAACCAGCTCGTGCGCATCTCGGGGAACGCGGTCGCGGCGCCGCTCATCGTCGAGGCGTACCGTGAGGCGCTGGACATCGGCGCGCATCCCTTTCCCCGCGTGAACGTCGACGGCCTCGAAGAGATCTTCTACAAGCATGCCACCGACACTCAGCTCAGGTTCGTCTCGCCGCTGCACGTCGATGAGGTGGAACGGGTGGACGCGTCGCTGGGCATCTGGGGCTCGTGGAACACGCGGGAACTGACCGGGGTCGACCCAAAACGCATGGCGGTGCGTCGCGAGGTGATGCGCGAGGTCAACAAGCGCTTTCTCGATCGGGCGGCCGCAGGCGCCTTGCGGTGGTGTGGAACGCAGTATCCGACCAACGCCGACGCGCAGGACGCCGGGATGGCGCTGTCCGAGTATGAGGACTTCGTGTTTGGCGCCGGCCTGCTCGACCGCGACGATCCGGTGGCGGCGTGGGAGCGGGTCCGATCCGAACAGGCCCGCGTGATCACGCTCCTGGAGACCAAAGACGAGCTGCGGCTATCGGGCCCGAACGTCGATCTGACCGTACGGGTGGGCGGGCGCAAATGGATCAACGCCGCGGGCGAGTACAATTTCCCCGACGGAGAGGTATTCACGGGACCGGTGGAGACTGCCACGAGCGGTCGCGTCCGATTCTCCTTCCCGGCCGTCTACGGTGGGCGTGAGGTGCAGGGCGTCGCATTGACCTTTGCCGGCGGCCGTGTGACGGAGGCGACGGCAGAGAAGGGCGAGGACTTCCTGCGGGCGATGCTCGATATAGACGCCGGCGCGCGCGTGGTCGGGGAATTCGCCTTTGGGCTGAACTACGGAATCACGAAGTTCACGCGGAACATTCTGTTTGACGAGAAGATCGGCGGGACAATGCACATGGCCCTGGGATCGGGCTATCCCGAGACGGGATCGTCCAATACCTCCGGCCTGCACTGGGATATGATCTGCGATCTGCGCGCGGACAGCGAGGTCCGAGCCGATGGGGAAGTGGTGTACCGGAACGGGCAGTTTGTGCTCTGAGCGCGGGCTTGCGCCCGCGGGGCTCAGGCCCGCTCGAACTCCTCGACGAGTTCATCGAACATGATGTGCGTGTCTTCGCTCACCTGATCCTCCAGCTCGGCGTAGCGATGATGCTCCATCGCCTTGCTGTGGATGTTGGACATCATGTTGTCCTCGATCTGGCGGAGGAAGGCGATGACGTCCTCGCGAGCGAACTCACCGAACTCGCCTGCCTTGACGCGACGGACGAACTGGTGGATGTCTTTCATTTCGACCAGACAGAGCTGCTCGTAAATCTCCCACAGCCGCTCGGTCATCACAGCACCCCGCTTCGCAGCGATTGGTGCCGATGTTCGCGCGGACTTCGAAGAATCCTTCCTGGATTTTCTCGCGACCTTCGCGGGCCGGCGGGTGACTCAGAGTCCCTTCTTTTGTTACAATGGGTGCGCCCGAGCCGGCGTAGCTCAGTGGTAGAGCAGCGCACTCGTAATGCGCAGGTCAGGAGTTCAAATCTCCTCGCCGGCTCCAGAAATTGACACCCTCTTCCGTCTCTCCGGAACTGCCGTGACCCCACGTGAGCGACTGATCGTAGCGGGCATCGTACTCGCCGGACTCGCCGTGCGCGTTGTGCTGGCGGGGAGCGTGCCTCTCCTTGACGGTGAGACCTACTACTGGGTCTGGTCGAAGACGCCGGCGCTCTCCTTCCTGGACCATCCGCCGTTTCTCGCGTATCTCATTCGTCTCACGACGGCATTCGGTGACGGCGAGCTGTGGGTGCGGCTGGGACCGCTCATCGCGGGTGTGGTGACACCTCTGGCTCTGTTCACTCTCGGCCGCGAGATGTTTGGCGTACGCGCGGGCTTGATCGCCGCGGCGGTGTTTCAGCTCGTGCCGGTGCTCTTCGGCGCCGGCCTCTTCGCCACCCCGGAGACGCCGCTCTTTCTGTGGTGGAGCCTGGCGCTCGTGTGTGCGCGGCGCGCCTTGTGGGGAAAGCCCTCGTGGTGGGTGCCGGCGGGCGCGGCAATCGGACTTGGGATGCTGAGCAAGATGACGATGGTCGCGCTGCCGTTGGGCGCACTCGGGTTTGCGCTGACGCGACGCCGCGAGGCGCTGCGTTCGCCCTGGCTCGATCGCGGCACCGCCATCGCGCTGGCCCTCTTTACGCCGGTGCTGGTCTGGAACGCCGGGAATGGGTGGGCGGCGGTCCGCTTCGTCCTGCACGAGCGTCCCCAGCAGGTCCCGGTGAGTTTCGCCGGCTTGGTCGCGATCAGCATCGAGCAACTGGTCTTCGCCCTGGCGCTCGCGCCGGTGCTCCTGTGGATGGTCGTGCCCGCGCTGCGCAGGCGCGGCGATGATCGCCTGGCATTCCTCCTCTGGATGATCCTGCCGACGCTCGTCCTTCTCGTCATGGTGGTCTCGATATGGGGCGGCGCGCATGGGTATTGGGCGGGCCCCGCGTACCTCGGGCTCGCCGTCGTGCTGGGGGGCCTGTGGCCTGGGATGCGTGCGGCTATCGCCATGGGCATCAATGCCGCGGTCATCGCGTATGCCACAGTCCTCCCGCTCATCTCCTCGATTCCCGCGCCACCCGGGATGGTGGAGTCGGTCGCCGGCTGGCGTGAGGTGGCAACACGCGCTGAAGAGCTGGCAACGGGACTGCCCGCACCGGCGATCTACATCGTCGACCATTTCGAGGGTGCGGCTCAGCTCGCGTACCACACCCGTCGTCGCCGCCCGGTCACGATCCCCAAACCACCTGTGGGATCGGTCTGGTCCGCGCCTTCTCAACTTTCGGCCGCGTCGGCGGTGTGGGTGGTGGCTGCGGAATGGCGGCCCACCGCCCGACCGGAGGAGTTCTTCTCCCAGGTCATACCGCACGCGCCGCTTCCCATTGTCGCGCGCGGCCGGGAAGTCCGGCGCTTTAGGTTCTGGACGGCCACAGGCCCTCGACCATAGTCGGCTCACGCGGAAGGAGGTCCGCTGAGCACATGGAAGCCTGACTCACTGTCAACAGTATACAGATTAAGGGATAGCACGACCGATACACAGGGGGACTCAATGGCACTTCTGCTCGGTCCCGATGAGGTCGCCGCCTGTCTGGAATACCCGCAGGTCATAGAGAGCCTGTTACAGGGCTTTCGAGCAGAGGCGGACGGGCGCGTCCAGATGCCCACCCGCATCACAATCCCTGCTCCCAGCGGGTGGTTCCGCGTCATGCCCGGCGTTATCGACGCCACCGGCCCATCGGCGTACATGGGCTGCAAGATCATGAATCTGGTCCAGGGCAATGGGCTGCGCTACATGATCATCCTTTTCAATAGCGCCAGCGGCGAGCTGCTGGCGCTCCTGGACGCGGCCCGCATCACCCAGATGCGCACGGCGGCCACCGCCGCCCTGGCCGCGCGCCACACCGTCAACGGCCGGTTCTCGACGGCGGGCATGCTGGGCAGCGGCTTCGAAGCGCGGGGGCTGCTGGAGGCCATGTCGCGGCTGCTCTCTTTCTCGGAGGTCGCCGTCTACAGCCGGCGGAAGGAGAACCGCGAGGCGTTCGCGCGGGAGATGTCCGGGCGCCTCGGTATGTCCGTGCGGGCGGTCGATGAGCCATCCGCGGTGCTGCGTCAGGCGCCGGTGGTGGGACTCGCCACGAAGAGCGCGGAGCCGGTGATCCACAGCTCGTGGGTGCCCGACGGCGCCACGCTGCTCTCAATCGGCTCGACGCGTCCAGACCTACGCGAACTTGATGAGGGGACGCTGGGGCGGGCACACCGTGTCGTGACCGATTCGGTGGGCCAGGTCAAGACCGAATCCGGCGACATACGCGCCGCGCTCGACGCGGGAGTGCTGCGTGAGGACCACATCGTGTCCATAGGAGACGTGATCGGGGGCAAGATTCGTTCGAGGGAGCGGGCCGGCGACATCGTGGTCGTCAAGACCGTGGGCACAGCGCTCCAGGACCTGGTGGTGGCGGGCCGGGTCTACGAATCGGCCCGGGCAAAAGGCCTCGGGAAGGAACTGGGCGACTGGCCGCAACTCAAGCCGTTTGCCTGATTCCGCCGATGCGTCGATCTCAAAGGAGGTGGAAGTCTATGTACGTGAGGATGACAGGCAATCACGTGTCGCGTGCGGCGGCAGTGCTGATGTTGTGCATGGCGCTGCTGCTCCTTGCCGGGACTGGTGGGGCTGCGCCGGCCGTGGAGCCGATCAAGATCGGAATGCTGGTGTCCCAGACCGGCTTCTTCAGCTGGTACGGGGAGGAGAACCTCAACGGGGCGGCGCTCTTCGCCGAGGAGCTGAACGCCAAAGGCGGGATCGGCGGGCGGCCGATCGAGCTGGTGGTACACAACACCGAGACTAGCCCCCAGCAGGCGGTGATCGGAGCCAGGAAGTTGATTCAGGAAGACCGGGTGGTCGCCATCGTGGGCCTGGGATTGATCAGCGAGTCGGCCGCGGTGGCACCGCTGGTGCAGAACGGCCCGCCGACCTACTCGCTGTCGGGCGCCTATGCCCCAGACCACCGCATGATGTTTGCCGGCACGGTCTTTGTGGGCCACACGCAACAGCGGGCGCTCCAGTTTCTCGCAGAGCGAAACCTCAAGAAGGTGGCGCTGCTGCTGACGAATGATGCGACGGGGCAGATCGCCGAGCGTTTCCTGAGCGCGAACGCGCCCAAAGCCGGCGTGCGAATAACAAGGATCGAAAGTTTCCTCCCGACGGATGTCGACGTCACACCTCAGTTGAATCGAATCAAAGGCACGCAGCCCGACGCGATCATCTCGTGGGTCGTCGGCCGCCCGCTGGGGGTCGTCCTGCAGGGGGCCAAGCAACTGGGCATTACGGTGCCCATCGTGACCTCCCATGGCAACCTGTCGCCTGGATTCATCCAAAGCATCTCCGCGCTCCAGACCGGTCCGCTGTACGTCTTCGGGACGAAGGATCTGATCTGGCACCACATCTCGCTCAAGGATCCTCAGCAGAAGGTCGTCGCCGGGATGCAGAACAAACACCTGGCTCGATTCGGCAAGGAAGGCGGGATCGGGACGGGCACGGGGCATGACGCGCTCTTGATTCTGAGTGAGGGCATCCGGCGCGCGGGGAGCACTTCGCCGATGGCCGTGGTAGAAGCCATCGAAGGGATCCGCAACTTCGTCGGGGTGGTCGGCGTCTACAACTTCTCGCGGGACGACCACCGGGGCCTGGACGCCGCCTCCGCAATCCCGATGGTGGTCGAAAAGGGCAAGCTGCGGCCGGTGTTTGCCGTCAAGTAGTCGACCGGGTGGAAACGTTCCTGCAGGCGGTCTTGGGAGGGCTGACAGCCGGCAGCATCTACGCGCTGGTCGCGATCGGCGTGTCGCTCATCTTCAAGGTCAGCCGCGTGCTGAACCTCGCCCAGGGAGAGTTTCTCGCCGTGGGCGCCCTGCTCACGTTCTCGCTGGTCACGGTCGCACATCACCCCCTGTGGCTGGCGTGCCTGGTGGCCATTCTGGTCGTGGCGCTGATGGGACTCGTGTTTGAGCGGATGGCGGTCCGGCCGGCGCGTAGTCAGACCATGACGGTGCTCCTGGTGATCACCCTGGGCACGTCGATCCTGCTGCGGGGTCTGGCACTGGTCCTCTGGGGCAACGAGCCGATGTCGCTGCCGGCATTTTCGGGTACAGACCCGCTGCTCTTCTGGAACCTGGCAATCCTGCCGCAGGCCCTCTGGGTCATGAGTGGCATCGCCGTGATCGCCATCGGACTCTGGTACTTCTTCGAGCGCACGCTGCTGGGCAAAGCGATGCTGGCCGCGGCGGAGAACCGCGCGGCCGCCGAGATGATTGGGATCAACGTCGTCGCGACCAGCCGCCTGGCCTTCGGACTGAGCGCGGGCGTAGCCGCCCTGGCCGGCGTCCTGGTCGCACCCATCACATTCCTGTCGTACGACGGCGGGACGATGATCGGATTGAAGGGATTCGTCGCCGCGACGATCGGCCGCATGGGCAATATCACCGGGGCCATCGCCGGCGGGCTCTTCCTCGGCGTATTGGAGGCGCTCATCGCGGGCTATTTCTCTTCCCTGTTCAAGGATGTGACTGCTTTCATCGTGCTGATCGTCGTCCTGGTGCTCCGCGCGGGCCTCGACAAACGCACGACCCTGACCCAGGCGTGAGATGAGGATCCCTGCCCCGGTGGCATACGGCCGCCCGCTCGCGGCGGTGGCCGGCGTGGCCGCCATCGTTGTCCTCCCGCTGGTGGTGCGCAACGAGTACCATTTGAGCGTCCTGATCACAATCGGCATCTATTGCGTCGCGTTGCTCGGGCTGGATCTGATCAAGGGGTATACCGGGTTGCTCTCGTTGGGGCAGGCCGGGTTCATGGGGGTCGCGGCGTATGTGTCGGCGATTCTCACGGTCCGGCTCCACTGGGAGCCGCTGGCCGCCGTGCCGGTCGCGGTGCTGGCAGTCCTCGCCGTGGCCGCGGTGATGGCGATCCCCGGGTCGCGTCTCACCGGCTTCAACCTGGCCCTGGCCACACTCGGGTTTGTCATCATCACCGAAGGCCTGTTCCTCGGGCTTCGCGATCTCACGGGCGGAGCGTCGGGGATCACCGGCGTGCCGCACTTCCGGGTGGGCGGCGTGGTGTTTGCATCCGAGCGGGCCAACTTCTGGCTGGTCTGGGGCTTATGCGCGTTCCTGGTATGGGTGACACGGAACCTGGTCCGCTCGCCGCTTGGGAAGACCCTCGAGGCCATCAAGCAAGATGAGCTGGCGGCGGCCACGATGGGGATCGATGTGTTTCGCTTCAAGGTCCAGATCTTTCTCATCGCGTCGGTGTACTCGGCCCTGGCCGGCATTGTCCTTGCGCACTACACGCGGTTCATCTCTCCGGAAATGGTGAACTGGACGGTCTCGACCTCCATGGTGACCATGCTCGTGCTCGGCGGCGAAGGTTCGCTGTGGGGAGTGTTCCTCGGCGCGGGCCTGTTGCGCTTGCTCCCCGAGGCGTTCAATGCCGTCCAAAACTATCTTCTGATCATCCAGGGTCTCGTGCTCGTGGTGCTGATGGTCTACCTGCCCGAGGGGCTGTGGGGTCTGGTGCGGGCCGCGGGCGAGCGCTTCGCTGGCATCCGCGAGAAGGCCGCGGTGGGCGGGCCAACGGTCGTGGGACGGCGAGTCTCCCCATGATCGTGTTGGAGATCGACCACCTCGGCAAATCGTTTGGTGGCCTGCGGGCGGTCGCGGACGTGAGCTTCTCGCTGCACGAGGGAGAAGTCAAGTCCTTGATCGGCCCCAATGGCGCGGGCAAGACCACCTGCTTCAACCTGATCACGGGAGTCTACGCGCCGGATGCCGGGCGTGTGCTGGTGAAGGACCGCGACGTGACCGGACGCCTCCCGTATGAAGTCGCCGCCCTGGGGCTGGCGCGCACCTTTCAGCATCCGCGTCTCTTTCGCAACATGACCGTGCTCGAGAATGCGGTGGTCGGCTACCATCGCCGCGTGCGTGTCGGGTACGTCTCGACGGCTCTCGGGCTGCCGAGCGCGCGGCGGGAACAGGCCGCCTCTCGGGCGGTGGCCGAAGCCTGTCTGGACCGCGTGGGCCTGGCTCATCTTGCCGGGCGTCGGGCCGACGGGCTGTCCACCGGCGAACAGAAACTCCTTCAGCTCGCTCGAGCGCTGGCATCCGATCCGCAGCTCCTCCTGCTCGACGAACCCGCGGCGGGCCTGAACGACAGGGAGACCGAGGTGCTCTCTGATCTGATCATGCAGATCAAGCGTGAGGGGCTCACGATCCTGGTCGTTGAGCATCGGATGGATCTGGTGATGACCGTGTCCGACGCGGTGATCGTGCTCAACTACGGGCAGAAGATCGCCGAAGGTGCGCCCCACGACGTACAGAACGATCCGTCGGTCCTCGACGCGTACCTGGGATCCGCAACCGCCGGAGGCGTGCAGTGATGCTACATGTGGATGGCGTGCATGCCACGTACGGCCGCACCGAGGTGTTGCGCGATGTGTCCCTGACCGTGCGGCAGGGTGAGATCGCCAGCATCCTGGGCGCCAACGGCGCGGGGAAGACCACGCTCTTCCGGGTGATCTCCGGCCTGCTCAAGCCGTATCGCGGACGCGTCCTCCTGAATGGAGAGGATATCACCCGGTTCCCGGCCTACCGCGTGGCCCGTATGGGTCTGGGGCAGGTCCCCGAAGGCCGGCAGGTCTTCGCCGGCCTCAGCGTGCTGGACAATCTGCTCCTCGCGGGGCACCATGGGTCGGCCGCCGATCGTCGACAGACAGTCGCCGAAGGGCTGGCCCGGGTGTTCGAACTCTTCCCGATCATGCGCGAGCGTCAGCGGCAGAACGCCGGCACGCTGAGCGGGGGGCAGCAGCAGATGCTCGCGATCGGCCGGGCCCTGATGGGACGTCCGCATCTGTTGCTGTTGGACGAACCCTCGCTCGGATTGGCCCCGCTTCTCGTGCAGGAGACGTTCCGGGTGATTCGCCAGCTGAACCGCGAGGGCATGACCGTGGTCCTGATCGAACAGAATGCGTACGCGGCGTTGCGGATTAGCGATCGAGCCTATGTGATCGAGCAGGGGCGGGTGGCGCTGTCCGGGACCGCGGCCTCAGTGCTGGCCGACGAAAACGTGCGCTACCTTTATCTTGGAAGACGGAGCCGACCACACACCGCGGGTCGAGAGGTTCGTCCTGGAGGTGATGGCATTGCCGCTGAGCGATCTGCGCCCGATGGTTGATCGCGCCCTGGAGAATCGGAAGAGCACGCCCGACATCGTCGCCGGCGTGCTGCGCGACGCCATCGTCACCGGCGTGATTCGGGCGGGCGAACAGTTAAATCAGGTGGAGCTGGCCAGGCAGTTTGGGGTGAGTCGTGTGCCGGTGCGCGAAGCCATCCGGCTGCTGGAAGCCGAAGGCCTGGTCGTCTCGGAGCCTCACCGGCAGACCGTGGTCTCCGCGCTCACGCCGTCTGCGCTGGGAGAGATCTTCGATCTGCGCATCTACCTGGAGACGACGGCGCTTGGCGCTGCCGTCCCGGATCTCACGGCGGCAGACTTCGCCGAGCTCGAGTCCCTCGTCGGCCAGATGACTCGTGAGCGCGACCACCGCCAGTGGATGCGGCTGAACGATCGGTTCCATGACGCCCTGTACCGGCGCTCCGGCAAGGAGTTCGTTGGGCTGCAGATCCGGCAACTGCGGCAAAGCGTCGAGCGGTACTTCTGGTCCGGCGGGCATGCGATGCATCGCACCCAGGAAGCGAACGCCGAGCACCGGCGCATTCTTGAATCCTGCCGGGCGGGCGACGTGGCTCGGGCCCAGGAGGACCTGAAGAATCACCTCCGCGCCACGCTTGCCGGTCTCACCAGGACGCTGCGTGGCGTGCGCGAAGACGAGGCGTGATCCTGAACTGAAAGGGGTGATGACGATGCGCTGGTGGGAGGAGGTCTTTGCCGAGCACGAGCGAGCGGTCTACGAGGGGACGCATAAGGGGCAGCCCCAGGCTCGAGGCCGGCGTCCGGCACTGCTCGTCGTTGACGTCACGCGGGCCTTCTGCGGGGAGCCCAGTCAGAGCATGGCCGAATCGATCCGGGCCTGGCCGACGTCGTGCGGCCCTGCCGCATGGGACGCGATACCCCACATCCAGGTGCTGCTCGAGGCGGCCCGTGCCGCGGCGGTGCCCGTGATCTACACGACGGCGCAGCCCGGCGCCGACCGGCTCTACGGCGGTACCGTGAAGGGCGAGAGCGGGGCCATGGGATCCCCAATGGCCCGGCCGGGCGCGCAGGAGATCCCCAAAGAGATCGCCCCGCGCGGCGGCGACTTGGTCCTCGCCAAGCCGAAGGCCAGCGCCTTTTTTGGGACGCCCTTGTTGGCCAACCTGCATCGCGAGCGGATCGACTGCCTGATCGTATGCGGCACGACGACGTCCGGGTGCGTGCGGGCCACCGTCGTGGACGGCTTCTCGTGGGGGTACGCGGTCTTCGTCCCGGAGGAAGCGGTATTCGACAGGTCCCGACTTTCTCACGCGGTGAACCTCTTTGAGCTGAATGCCAAGTACGCTGATGTCATCCCGCTCAGCGAGGCCGTAGAGTGGCTGGCCCGGCTCGTGGCGGTCCGCGGTCAAGAGGGAAACGCCACGATGCCGGAAACGGCACAGAAGACATGATCGAAGAGCCGCTGGTCACATATCTCTGCCACGTGGCACTTCGGGTCCCCGATCCCGAGGCCGCCGCAGCATTCTACGAGCGCGTGCTCGGGCTGGGCGTGACGGGGCGCGAGCCGGCCGAGCGCGCCATCCGCCTCAGCGCGCTGCCTCCCAACGCGGCGGTCGTACCGCACCACGAACTCGTGCTCTATCCCGGTGAGCCCGTGAGCGTGGATCACGTCGGTTTCGGGGTCGCCGATGACGACGCACTGGTCGGGGCCGCGGCGGCGCTGCGCGACGCTGGCGAGGTCGTTGAGGGCCCGCACCCATTCGAACGGGTGCACGGTCCGTCCGTCCGGCTCCATGACCCCGACGGCCTTCTCATCGAGCTCGTGGTGCCTCGGGCGCCGGTGCCGCGACCGGTGAGCCAGGCCGGCTACGACCTCATCCGGCTCGGGCACATCACGCGCAAGGCGCCGGACCCGGTCAGGCTGGCGGCATGGTACCAGCAGGTCATGGGGTTCAGGCTCTCGGATCGAATGGGCGACGACTTCTTCTGGCTGCGGTGCAACCGTGACCACCACGCCATCGCGTTGGTGCGCGGGGCGAGCGCAGGCACCCATCACCTGGCCCTTGAAGCGAAGTCGTGGGAAGAGATGCGGCGCCTGGGCGATTATTTTCTTCGCCAGGGCGTTCGGATAGAGTTCGGCCCCGGCCGCCACGGGCCCGGCAACAACCTCTTTGTGTACTTCCGTGATCCATGGGGTCTACGCTGGGAGATCTTCTGTGAGATGGCCCGCGTCGACGACGAAGCGGCCTACCGGCCGGGATATTGGGACACCGCACAGCGCGCCGTGGTCGTGAACCGGTGGGGGCCCATGCCGCCGCCGTCGTTCATGGAGTGAGGGAGCGCGGTGCCTGAGGCCGTGTTGTTCTCCCAAATGTCGCCCGATGCGGACTGGGAGGACGAGTTCAACGAGTGGTACAACTTGGAGCATGTGCCTTCGCGCCTGGCGGTGCCGGGGTTTGTGGGGGCGTCCCGGTATGTCGCGGCCGAGGGCTGGCCCAAGTACGCGGTGGTTTATTACCTCACGGGCCTCCACGTGCTCGAGACGCCCGCATATCAGCAGCTCAAACGCGAGCCGGGCGAGCGCACGGCGCGCATGCTTGCGTCCGTGCGCGGCTTTACCCGGTATGTGGCGGAGGAGATCACCCGGTTGCTGCGTCCCGGCGCGCCCGGTGACGCGAACGCGGCGTCGTATCTCTACACCGTGCTGTTTGCCGTTCCGCCTGATGACGACGCCGAGTTCAATCACTGGTACGATGAGGAGCACTGCCGCATCCTGCTGCGCAACCGCCACTGGTGGCAGATCCGCAGGTACCGGGTCCACGACAGCACACCGGTCCAGTGGACGCATCTCGCGCTCCACTATCTGGAGGACCTCAGCGCGCTCGACTCGCCCGAGCGACGCGAAGCGCGGGCGACACCGTGGCGGGCTCATCTGGCGGCGCGGCCCTGGTTCCGGCCGGAGTACGCAGTCTACACTCAGCTGCCGCCTGTAAGCGCGTAGCGCCTAAGGCGCGGAGCGCTTGAAGCTTGAAGGAGGTCTGATTGTGCTCGAAGTGCGCAAGTGGGCGACGTTTATCGAAGAGATCCACAGCGAGATGGGTCGCGGCGACGGCGGTCCGCCGTTGAAGAAGGCCGCGGTGTGCGCGGTCATCCGCAACCCGTACGCCGGCCGCTACGTTGACGATCTGCGCGATCTGGTCGCCGCGAGCACGGGGCTGGGCGAGGAGCTCTCGCGGCGCGCGGCCGCGGCGCTTGCGCCGGATCCTGTCGAGAGTTACGGCAAGGGCGGGATTGTCGGGATGCAGGGCGATCAGGAGCACATCAACGCGCTGCTCACCACGACCTTTGGCGATGTCCTGCGCAAGCACGCCGGCGGCGGCAAGGCCTGGATCCCGTCGATGACCAAGCGGGCGCACGCCGGCGAGAAAATCGACATCCCGCTGGCCCACAAAGATGCTTTGTACGTCCGCTCGCACTACGACGGCATCACCGTCGCCCTTCCTGACGCTCCGGGGCCCGATGAGATCGTGGTGATCGCGGCATACGCGAGCCGCGGCCGGCTCAACGCGCGCCTTGGTGGTGTGGCGAAGCACGAAGTGAAGGGAGAAGACGGGCTGAGGTAGGCCGGGCAGGGCCGAGCCGAGGAGGACGAGTACCTTGTCTGCCGCGATCGTCAACATCGGCGCGGTCGTTACGGGGCGGCTTGAGCGGCCGCTCGCGGACGCCGATACCGTATTGCTGTCGGACGGCCAGATTGCGGCGGTCGGCCGCCGCGCGGACGTCGACATTGATGCGGCCGATCTGGTGATCGACGCGGTCGGCGCGACGCTCGCGCCCGGCCTGATCGACTCCCACTGCCACGTCGTGCTCGGCGACTACACTCCACGTCAGAAGACCGTGGACTTTCTAGACAGTTACGTGCACGGCGGCATCACTCGCTGCATTTCGCCGAGTGAGGTGCATGCGCCGGGGCGTCCCACCGATCCCGCGGGCGTCAAGGCGCTCGCCATTGCCGCCCAGCGATGCTTCTCGAACTACCGGCCCGGCGGTATGACCGTGCACGGCGGGAGCGTGATCCTCGAACCCGGGCTCACCGACGCCGACTTTGCCGAACTCGCCGCGCAGGGCGTCTGGCTGGCGAAGGCGGGGTTTGGGGCGTTCGAGCGGCCACGCGATTGCGCGCCGATGGTGCGGTGGGCGCAGGCACACGGCCTGGTCGTCATGTGCCACACCGGCGGCGCGTCGATTCCGGGCTCGTCTGCGGTGAGCGCCGACGACCTGCTGGAGATGCGGCCCGATGTGAGCGGCCATGTCAACGGCGGGCCGACGGCGATGTCGGACGAGGACGCCGACCGTGTGATCACGCAGAGCGAGATCGCCCTGCAGATCGTCCAGGCAGGCAACCTGCGCTCGGCTCTGCGCGTGACGCGCCACGCCGCCGAGACCGGCAATCTGCACCGCCTCTTGATCGCCAGCGACACGCCGACGGGCACCGGGATGATGCCGTTGGGCGTGTTGAAATCGGTGGTCGAAATGTCGTCGCTCGCCCCGCTGCCGCCGGAGGTGGCCCTGGCGGCCGCGACCGGGAACGTGGGGCGCGTGTACCGGTTGGACGCCGGCATCATCGAACCCGGCCGGCCCGCGGATCTCATGCTGCTGGACGCGCCGCTCGGCTCACACGATCGCGACGCCCTGCACGCCATTGCGCAGGGCGACATCCCGGCGGTCGCGTGCCTGTTCACCTCTGGCGAGCTGCGCTTCGTCACGAGCAGGAACACCCCGCCGCCTACGCGGCGCATCAGGATAGTGAAAGAGAGGGGGCGACTGATGTGAGCGTGCCATCGACCCGGAGCGTGCGGCTCCCGTTTGCCCGGCGCGAGGCCAAGGCGTGGGCGAAGCAGACCTTTCACGGGTGCTGCAATGTCGTCATGCCCACGTTTACGCATGACTTCAAGCGGCTGAACGCGCGGGCCATCGCCCACGACGTGCAGTTGTCGGCGACGTTCGGCTTCTGGGGAACGCTGCTCGTCTCCGAGTGCGGCACCGCGCCGGAGGAGTACCGCCAGATGATCGACATCGCCTCCGGCGCCGCGCCGCCGGGCTTTCAGCTCATGATCCACGGCAGCTTTGATACTCTCGAGGACACCATCGCCGCCGCCCGGTACGGTCAGGACCACGGCGCCACCAGCCTGCTGCTCTCCTATCCGCCGTATTTCTATCCGGAGTCGAAGCAGGAGATCTACGAGTATACGAAGGTGGTGGCGGATGCCACCGATCTGGCCATCGTGCTGTTCGCCGTGCCGACCTGGAACTTCCGTCGGTTCGACCCCACGCAGTTTCCCATGGACACCCTGCTCGCGATGTGCGACCTTGACACCGTGGTAGCGGTGAAGTACGAGTGCGGGCTGCCGGGATTTTCGGGGATGGTGGCGGCCCAGCGGCTGCTGCGGGGCAAGGTGCTTGTCTCCGAGCCGATGGAATACAACGGCCCGGCCTGCGTCGAGCTTTTCGGCATGCAGTGGATGGGCACGAGTGGATACGAGTATTTCGCCGACCGCGTGCCGCGCTGGTTCCGCCTGCTCCGCGAGGGGAAGTTCGATGAAGGCATGAATCTCTTCTGGAAGCTGCAGCCGGCGCGACTGGCCCGCGGGAATCTGCATCAGTCGATCGCCGGGGCGAAGCTCATCCATCGGACCGCCTGGAAGTACATGGGATGGCTGAACGGCATGGCAGGGGGGCCGCTGCGCATGCCGACGATGCGGCTGGACGACGGGCAGATGCGGGCCTTGCGGGATGGGCTGACGCGTTCGGGGATCCAGCCGACGGCCGATCCCGACAGCGCGTTCTTTACGGGTCGGTTTCCCGAATAGGCATGGGCGAGCGGCCCCATTCCGGGCGGGCGGAAGACGTCCGGCTCATCACCGGACACGGCCGTTTCGTCGCCGACATCGTGCTGCCGGGCATGCTCGAGATGGCAGTACTACGCAGTCCGCATGCGCACGCGCGCCTGATCGAGATCGATCTCTCTCGCGCTCTCGCACTCCCCGGTGTGGTTGCCGCGGCCACCGCCGCCGATCTGGGTCCGGCCAACCGGCCGATTCGGCACACGATTCCGCATCCCGGGATCGTGGCGCCCCGTGGGCCGCTGCCGCTGGCTTCTGACATTGTGCACTATGTCGGTGAGCCCGTAGCCGCGGTGCTGGCCGGGGATCGCTACGCCGCCGAAGATGCCCTCGATGCCATCGACGTTGTTTATAAGACGCTTCCGGTTGTCGGCGAACTTGACGCGGCACCGCGCCCGGGCGGCCCCCGCGTACACGACGATATGCCCGACAACTGCGCGGGACGATGGACCGTCACTACAGGCGATGTGGACACGGCTCTCGAGCGGGCCGACCGTGTCATCCGACTGCGACTCGACATCGAACGCGGCCACGGCCATCCGCTGGAGACCCGCGGCGTCGTCGCGCGCTGGGATGCGGTCGATGGCCTCATGACCGTCTGGACGTCGACACAGATGCCGCACGCAGCGCGAGACGGTATCGCCGCGGCCCTGCAACTCCCCGCGCGTCAGGTGCGGGTCGTCGTTCCAGACGTCGGCGGCGGCTTCGGGCTGAAGGGCGCGCTCTATCCCGAAGAGATCGTCACCGCGTGGCTGGCCCGCAAGACCAACCGGCCGGTCAGGTGGATCGAGGACCGCCGCGAACATTTCCACGCCGCGTTGCATGACCGTCTGCAGACCCACGAGATCGAGGCGGCCGTCGAACGCACCGGCCGGCTCATCGGGTTCACGGATCGCGTCGTCATCGACCTCGGGGCCTACCTGATGCTCGGGTTCATCGTGGCGAACAACGTGCAGACGCATGTGCCGGGGCCGTACGCGGTGCAGCACATCAGGAGCGAGGCGGCCTGCGTCTACACGCACCGGACGCCGACAGGCCCCTGGCGGGGCGCGGGACGCCCGCAAGGCAACTTCGTGATGGAACGGATCATGGACCGCATCGCCGCGGAACTGCGCCTCGATCCCGTCGAGGTGCGCCGCCGCAACCTGGTCCGGCCCGAGCAGATGCCTTACGCCACGGGCCTCACGATGGCCGATGGGACGCCGGTGCAATATGACAGCGGCGATTATCCCGCGTTGCTGGACCACGCGCTGGCGGAGTTTGGCTACGCCGGCCGGCGGGAAGAGCAGCGGGCCGCGCGCGCCGCCGGCAGACTCTACGGGATCGGCGTCTGCTGCGCGGTTGAATCCACCAGTGGCGGACCGTACGAGGGCGCCCGGGTCTGGGTCGAAGGCGACGGAGCGGTGATGGTGGCCATCGCCAGCCCGGCGCAGGGCCAGGGCCATCAGACGGCCATCAGCCACATCGTGGGGCGGGAGCTCGGCATCGATCCGGCGCGCGTCACGGTCATCGGTGGGGATACGCGCCTGATCCCGCATGGATTTGGAACGTTCGGCAGCCGTACGCTGGCCGTGGCGGGATCCGCCGCGTTGCTCGCCGCTCGGGAGGTGCGGGAGCGGGCGATCGGTCTCGCCGCGCGGCTGCTCGAGGCCTCTCCCCAGGATCTCGAGATGGTCGAGGGCCGCGTTAGCGTCCGCGGTCAGCCTGGATCCGGGAAGACCCTGGCAGAACTCGTCCGGGCGGGGTTTCCACGCAGCGGGTCAGCGCCCTTTCCCGGCGAGCCGGGCCTGGTGGCCACGCACTACTTCTCGCCGCAGGCACTGGCCTGGAGCAGCGGCGCAGCGGCGTGCGCCGTAGAAGTTGACCCCGAGACCGCGCAGGTGCGGGTGATCGCGTATCTCGCGGCCCACGACTGCGGCAGCGTGCTCAACCCCGACCTGGTGGAAGGGCAACTGATCGGCGGCGTCGCGAACGGCATCGGCAATACGCTCTACGAGCGGCTCGTCTACGATGAGCACGGGCAACTGCTCACGGCCACGTTTTTGGACTACGCCCTGCCTAGCGCTACCGAGGCGCCGCCGGTGCATACCGCGCACCTTGCACATCCGTCACCACTGAATCCCCTCGGCGCGAAGGGCGCCGGAGAGGCCGGCATCATTCCGGTGGCATCGGTGCTGGCGCAGGCCATCGAAGATGCTCTGAAGGGCCATAATGCGCAGATCACCCGGCTGCCGATCCTTCTGGAGTCGATCTTGCTCGAGCGCGCCTTCGAAAGTGCTGCAGGGCAAATCGATCGCACGCCGTCTCCGCCGAACCCTTCCGCCCCAGTACTTCATGGAGGTAGTAGTGATAGTACTCGTGGCAGTAGAGGAACCGAATGACGTCGGTTTTCGTGCGGAATAACACGTTCCGGTAGAACCAGCGGAAGGCAAAGGGATACCCCCGAGCGGCGCGCGCCTTGATGCGTTGGGCGCGATACGGGATGCGCTGACGGAACGCCCGGAACGGCTGGGGCACCTGCACCGTGATCTTCCTGGCGTCATACTCACATAGCCCGGCCAGATGCGGACCCGTGCGGTATCGCAGGGGTTTGACGACCAGCGTGTACCCTCTGGCCGGTGGAAGATCCGCGAGCATCGCACGAATCCGTGTGGCTGAGAACCCGGCCAGCCGGGAAAGAATCGTCATGTGAGTCGCACCATGTTGGGTGTCTGGCTGCCGGTCGTGCTGGCGTGTGGAAGCCTGCTGCCTCCTACGGCCTCGGCCGACATCACACCTGCCTCTGGCGCTGAACAGATGACCGTCGCGACATTAGCCACGCGCTCGTCATCCTCAGGCGACATTAGCCCGTTGTATTCCCTTAAATACCCATATATACTTTATTTGACAGAACCTTACGTATCTTTGTAGGTCCGTGAGGTCCCATGCCGACCCGACGCGCGGGGCGTCCCCGCGGCGCCACCAGACTGGTAGCCGGGCCTTCTGTGTATCTGACGGCCCAGGATGTGGCGCGGCTCCTGCGGCTGAACGTCAAGCGCGTCCAGGTGCTCGCCCGCACAGGCCGCCTGCCCACCATTCGAGTTGGCCGGAAGTGGCTGTTCCCTCGCGCACAACTTTTGGAGTCACTCCACGGAACGCCGGTGGAAGGGGCTGACTCCGAGGTCGCCATCAGCGCCCGCAACCGGCTGCGTGGACGGATCACATCGATGTCCGTGGACGGAGTCATGGCTGAAGTGCGCATCGGGGTCGGTGACCAGGAACTCGTCTCGATCATCACGCGCGCGTCGGCCGAGCATATGCGGCTGCGCGTGGGCGATCCCGTCGTCGCCGTCATCAAGGCCACCGAAGTCATGGTGGGGAAAGTCCTGGGTCCACGCGCACGATGAACCAGACACTCTCGATGGGGCGCGCGCGGCATCGCCCGGTGGTGGCGCTGGCCGTCTTCCTGGGGGCGCTTCTCATTCTCGGGCAGCCCCTCACCCTTCCCGGTCGCACGGTGGTTGTCAAAGCCCAGTCCCTGCCGACCCTCGAGGTGGCGGCCGCATCCGACCTGCGGTTCGCATTGGAAGAGATCAGCGCGCTGTTCGAAGAGCAGCATCGCGCGCGTGTCCGGATCTCGTTTGGGTCATCCGGCCAGCTTGCCACGCAGATCGAGCAGGG
>JBQTJP010000151.1:0-21972 GCA_052386995.1 Armatimonadota bacterium | reverse complement strand
GTGGCTGAGCCCCGGCGTGTTCGCTACCGGCGACCTGGTCCGGATTCGGTCGAGCTGCTTAGCGCCGTTTACCGGTCCACGGGCGCCACCGGGATTCACCGGTGTACCGCCACCGACCGTCGAAGGAGTTGCAGCCCGTCTGCATGGCGAACTCGTAGTCGCCCTCGTCCTTGGGCGCCTTGTACGTTGGGGCTTCGGACCATCTCCCGCTCAGGACGTTGCCCGCCGCACGTCCGACCATTTTCCCCGACTGCCGCACGTATGTGCCCGTCACGTTATCGCCGTTCTGCTGGAGGTCCATTCGCCCCCAGTTCGTCTCCCACGCGCCTGTCCACGAGCACGCCGGGGCCGCGACCGCCGGATAGCCGCTGAAGATGAGCGCGGCAACGAGCGCGACACGAAGACCCGTCTGCCACATGACGCACCTCGCCAGAAGAACTTGTTACAATCAACAGGATGCCCAATCGGCTTGCTGCAGAGACCAGTCCCTATCTGCTCCAGCACGCGAACAACCCCGTCGAGTGGTACCCGTGGGGCGAGGACGCTTTGCGCCGTGCCCGGGAAGAAGACAAACCCATCTTTCTCAGCATCGGCTACGCCGCCTGCCACTGGTGCCACGTCATGGAGCACGAGTCATTTGAAGATCCTTCGGTCGCCGCCGTCATGAACGAGTCCTTCATCAACATCAAGGTGGATCGCGAGGAGCGGCCCGACCTCGACGACATCTACATGAAGGCAGTTGTGGCGATGACCGGGCACGGCGGGTGGCCGATGAGCGTCTTTCTCACACCCGCGGGCGTGCCATTCTACGGCGGCACGTACTTCCCGCCATCCCCGCGGCAGGGGATGCCCGGGTTCGTCGACGTCTTGCGGGCGATTGCCGGAGCCTGGCGCGACCGGCGCGAGGAGATCGAGCGGAACGGAGCCGGAATGCTGGACCTGCTGCGTCGAGGCGACATCCCCGGTGCGCCCGCGGCGACGTTGACCAGGGGCACGCTCGATACGGCCGTCGCGGTCCTGGAGCGCCAGTACGATCTGGGCCACGGCGGATGGGGCCGCGCGCCGAAGTTCCCCCAGCCGATGACGATCGAGTTTCTGCTGCGGGCGCATGCGCGCACGAGTGAGCAGTCAGCCCTGACGATGGCGAGATCGACGCTGGCGAGGATGGCCCAAGGCGGCATCTACGATCAGCTCGGCGGCGGATTTCACCGGTACGCGACCGACGCGGTCTGGCTGGTGCCGCATTTCGAGAAGATGCTCTACGACAACGCGCAGCTCGCCCGAGTCTATCTGCATGCCTGGCAGGTCACGCGGGAGCCACTCTTTCAACGCGTGGCGGAAGAGACGCTCGACTACATCCTGCGGGAGATGACCGACCCCGCGGGCGGCTTCTACAGCAGTCAGGACGCGGACTCCGAGGGTGAAGAAGGCACGTTCTTCGTGTGGACGGTCGAGGACGTTCGTGAGGTGTTGGGCGATGACGCCGCGCTATTCAGCGAGGCGTATGGGGTGACCGACCGGGGGAACTTCGAAGGAAAGAACATTCTCTACGTCGCGAAGGACCCGCAGTCCCTGGCGGACAACCACGGCCTGTCTGTCGAGGAGGTGGAGTCGCGCCTGGCGGCCGCACGACGCGCGCTCTTCGAGCGGCGCGTGCGCCGCGTGCGTCCGGGGCTGGACGACAAGGTGCTCGCGGCTTGGAACGGCCTGGCGCTCGCGGCGTTCGCCGACGCGGCCCGCATCCTGGAGCGCCCCGACTATCGGGACGCGGCGGAGCGAAACGCGGCATTCCTGCGTCGCGAGATGCGGACGCCGCAAGGCCGGCTTCTGCGCGCCTGGCGCGCCGGGACGGCGAAGCTCAACGCCTACCTGGAAGACTACGCGAACGTCATCGACGGTCTGCTGGCGCTCTATGAGGCAACCTTTGACGCGGGGTGGTTCGTGGAAGCCCGCCGGCTCGCCGATGTGATGAGCGAACACTTCCGCGATCCCGCCGGAGGGTTCTTCGACACCAGCGATGACCATGAGGCGCTGGCGGTCAGGCCGAAGAGCCTGCAGGATAACGCGACGCCCTCGGGCAACGCGATGGCCGCGACGGCACTGCTGCGACTCGCGGCGCTGACGGGCCACGGGGCGTACCGCGACCTTGCAGAATCAGGCCTCCGGTTCGTCCAGCCGCTGCTCGGCTCGTATCCGACCGGATTCGCCCAGTGGCTGTGCGCCTTGGACTTTGCGCTGGGCAAGCCCAAGGAAATCGCGATCGTCGGCGATCCTGCGGCTCCGGACACGCGGGCCCTCCTGGAGGTCGTCCGCGGCGCGTACCGGCCCAATCAGGTCGTCGCTGTAGGGCGCGCCGGCGACCCCCAGCCCGTCCCGCTGCTCGAGGGTCGCTCACCGCTGGACAGCCGCGCGACGGCATTCGTCTGCGAGAACTTCACCTGCAATCTTCCGGTCACCGACCCCAACGCTCTAGCCGCACAGCTCGCATAGCCCGCCCGGCGCACCGCGCGGCCGCCCCGTTACGCGCGCGCAGCCTCCGTGTCGCCTGCTGGGGCCGTGGCCGGATCGAATCGATAGCATCTCCGCCAGTACACTTCATCTGTATCAGCGCATCTACCATCGGGTCGTCCACATAAATATAGACCGAGCCACCACGGTAGTAGGTTCGCAGAGCAATCAGGAATTCGGGAATCTGGACTGGCGGCAGGTCGCGGACAGTTACGTGGTTGGTCTGATGGTGTCCGACATTCACGTTCCGCCCGTAGAAGCCGAAGGGCCGCCGCTCCACATGGTAGCCCATCTTAGGGTAGGAGGACGTGTACCAGGTGCGGAGTTCTTCGACCAATCGATCGTGGTCCGCGTGCATCGTGATTTCCATGAGTCGGTCTCTACCTTAGCTAGGGGACAATGCGAAACGGCCGTCTGCCACCCAGGCGATAGGTAGAGAATCCGCGATGGTCGAGGGTGAAAATCTGATCAACCCGAAGATCCTCCGCCAGGGCAACAAGCGTCGCGTCCGCGAAGTCCATTGGGAGATCCTGATACTGCTCCATGAGCGTCGCAACACGCTGGAGACTCGCCCGCGATGAAGGGGCCAGGTGAAACGCTCCTCGGAGGAAGAACTCCAAGCAAACTTTCTGTGCCTGCCATCTCGGCCCGACGAGATATAGTGTTTCGGTGAGGACAGGCTCCGTGGTCAGGATATGCCCCCGCCAATGCTCGAGGACGACCACGCAGTCCGCGTGGCGTTTCTCGCTGCGATCAATGAGCGCGACGAAGGCGCCGGTGTCAAGGACGAGCGGTCCGGCCACGTCGCACGTACCTCATCAGGTAATCCCTATGGCGCTGGCCAAGATCAGGGATGCCGCTTTTCAGGCTGCCAAGAAGGTCTCGCACGAGGCTGATCGGACGCCCCGGGGGAGATCCTCCCATCCCGTCCAAGAACTGCTCGAGGGCCGTACGGACCACTTCCGAGCGCTTCCGCCTTGTCGCTGTTGCGGTCCGCTCCAACCTTTCAGCCAAGGCTGCGGGCAGGCGCACTGTCAGTTGCCTTTCCATGGGTGCCTCCCCCAGTGAGGATTGCATCCCATTGTATTACAATGCAGTGCGCGTGTCGAGAGGCCACGTAGACCGACGCCCCACCAACCTGCTTCTTGCCGCTCGTCTAACCGATGGTGCCCATCGCGAAATGTGGAATCCCCTGGCTCACACCCGATGACTACCGGTCCATGCCGGCGCGAAGAGATCCAGCAGGGATCGCACCTGGTTGCGCGCCGCTGCCCGCAGGAGTGGAAGCATCACCCCGGCGTCGCGGTAGCGCTGCACGCGCAGCCTTACGTCGTCGGCCGTCCCACTAGCGGTCAGTCCTTCAATGTATGATTCCGGGATCGCCCTCACGAGCGCGTCCTTTCCACCTCTCTGAAATGCTTCCTTGAATCTCGGAAGGTCGTCTGCGCTGATGTATGGTTCGCCGACGCCCATGCGAATGCGGGCATTGTACGACAGGCGCATGGGATGAAACTTGCTGGCCACTTCCCATCGGATCGCGTCCAGGGCCCGATCGCGGTCATCTTCGATCGAGCAGTTCACGATCTTCGCAACCTCGAAGCCGGCCCAATCCCTGCCGGCCTCTTCGACAGCCTCTCGGACGATCTTCACGGCATTGGCCGTGTACTCCGGTGACGCGATCGCGTTCAGCAAGACGCCGTCGCCGATCTGACCGGCGAGGCGCAGCCCCGTGCGGCTCGTCGCGGCAATCCACATCGGGATGCGGGACCGCGGTGGCTTCCAGGACAGCTGGACGTTCTCAAACCGCACCGTCTGACCGGCGAACGATACCCGATCACCGGTTAGGAGCAGGCGTATGGCCTGGACCCACTCGGTCAATGCCAGCGCCGGGTCGATGTGCTCCAGCCCGTAAAATCTCGCATGGTGGCGCGTGCAGGCGCCCGGCGCGAGGATGAAGCGCCCACCGGTCAGCTCGTCCAGCGACGCGGCGGTCTGCGCCATGATGATCGGGCTACGTAAGCGCACGATCTGCGTGGTTCCAAGCGCCAGCGTCTGCGTGGCGAGGCCGAACGCGGCGAGCGCGCTGACCGAATCCCTCACCAGGTTGATGGTTTCCGAGAAGAACCCCGCCTCATACCCGCGCTCTTCTGCCTGCCGCATCAGGTCGGCCATTTCCCTGATGCTCATCGAGGGGTCGTAGCCGAGCGCGAGACCGATCCGTGGTAACATGGGCAGCCTAGATGAGGTCGCTGCCGTCCCAGCGCGCAAACCGCCCGCCAGCGATGATGCCGTCGATGCGTGCGCGTTCGCCGGGGGCCAGCGCGCGCAGATCTTGCAGCGGATCGGCGCCCACCACGAGCAGGTCGGCCTGCAGTCCCTTGCGCACAAGGCCGGTGACGCTCTCCAGTCGCAGCGAGCGCGCTGCCTGCCCCGTAGCCGCCTGGATGGCCTCGTGCGCTGAGTACCCGCACTCGCCCAGCATGAGCATCTCGATCCCCACAGACCCGTGTCGGAACAGCGCGTTTCCTCCGGCGTCGGTGCCGGTGGCGACGGGCACGCCGTGCTTGCGGGCGAGGCGCATGCGCTCCTGGTAGGAGGGCACGACAAACCCCATCGCCTCCAGTTCGCGCATCCGGGCCACCTGCGCCGGCGGGAGCGATCCGCCCGAGCGGGCCGGATCAAGGAAGTAGTTCACCGCGAGCGTGGGCACCAACCAGGTGCCCTGCTGCGCCATGCGCCCTGCCAGTTCGTCATCGAGAAAGGAGCCGTGCTCCAGGGTATCGATGCCGGCGCGGACCGCGATCTCCATGCCTGCCCGCGCGTGGGCGTGCGCCGCGGCATGGCGACCCCACCGGTGCGCTTCGTCCACGGCGGCGTGGACCTCCTCGAAGCGATATTGGGGCAGGCGGGGATCCTGACCCGGCGAGGCTAGGCCGCCGGTCACGCCCATGACCTTGATCCAGTCGACCCCGCGGGCCACATGCTCGCGCACCGCCAGCCGCACCTCGTCCTCGCCGTTGGCGTTCCGGCAGCGCCAGTGGACGTGCCCGCCGGTAGGAGTGATCCCGAGCCCGGAGGCCACGATGCGCGGGCCGATGACCAGTCCGTCGCGCACCGCGTCACGAAGGTGCACGTCGAGGTAGTCGCGGCAGCCGACGACCCGCACGGTCGTGATACCGGCCAGCAGCGTCCGCCTCGCGGCTTCGACGCTTCGAAACGCGTGCATTCCCTCCGGCTCGCTCAGGCGCCGTGACACCGCGTAGTCGCCGAGGGGAAGAGGTTCGCCGCCGATCAAGTGCGTGTGGACGTCGATGAGGCCGGGCATGACCGTCCGGCCTTCCATGTCGAAGCGCACCGGATAGTCTGAAGGGACGGCCACCCTTGGTTCGGCGGCGACGATGCGGCCGTCCTCGACGAGGATCGTGACCCCGGACAGGTCGGCGCCCGCCCCGTCGAGCAGGCGGGCGCCGGTCAGCGCGAATCGCGGAGGCGCGAGCACCTCCTACTCAATCGAGAGCAGATGCATCCACTGCAGGGCGTCCCTGATACCGAGTTCCGGATACCCCTGCACACGCCTGCTGACGGCCAGAATCTCGGTCTGGTAGTTGATCCACAGCACGGGGACGTCCTGATGGATGAGCTCCTGGATCTTGTGGTACAGGCCGACTCGCTTCTGCTTGTCGATGGTCTGCCGGGCGGCCGCCATCATGCGGTCCACTTCGGGATTGGAGTACCCGTAATGGTTGTTGACGCCCCCCGTCGTGTACTCGGCGGTCTTGTCGGGATCGGGCGGGGTGATCCGCCAGGCGGTGCGCGCCTCGTAATCCCCCGGCAGGGAGTTGCCCCTGCGGATGTACACCGACCACTCCTCCGCCGTCAGTTTCACGTCGGCGCCCAACTGCTTCCAGGACTGCTGCGTGAACAGCGCGATCTGCTCGCGGACGGGGTTGCCCCGATCCACCATGAGCTCAAAGGCCAGGCGCCTGCCGTCCTTCGCCAGCACGCCATCAGGACCCGGACGATACCCCGCCTCGGAGAGCAGCTGCTTCGCGCGGCTCGCGTCGAACGGATATGGCTTGAGGCTTGGGTTGTAGAAGGGGCCGAACGACTTCGCATACGCGCCGGTGGCCAGCGGCGCATCGTTCCTCAAGATGCGCTGCACCATCAGCTCGCGGTTGAGCCCAAGCATCACGGCCTGGCGCACCAGGCGCTCGTTGAACGGAAACTTCGTGTTGTTCAACGCGATGTAGAAGGCGCTCGGCAGCTCGAGGACCTTAAACCCGAGGTGCGTCGCACCGCCCAGGGCCTGCTTGTGCAGCGACTCGACGACGGCGAGATCCAGCTCTCCGGTGCGGAGCTGGGCGACCACCGTGTTGATCTCGGGGAGGACCTTGAAGACGATGGTCTTGAGTTTGGGCGCCCCGCCGTGGTAGTCGGGGTTGGCTTCGACCGTGATGTGCGCGCCTTTGACGGCCTCTTTGAACCTGAACGGACCGGTGCCGATCGGATTCTGGGCAAAGTCGCTCAGGTCGTTCAGGTCCTTGCCCTCCAGGAGATGCCTGGGCGCGATCGGCACGTTCCAGGCCAGCACGATCGGTAGGGAGGGATAGGGGTCGGCGAATTCCATGCGGACCGTGTAATCGTCGATGGCGTCGACCTGGCGCAGCCCCCGGAGTGTGCTGCGGAACAGCGCCCGCACCCGCGGATTCACGATGTTCTCATAGGTGAACTTGACGTCCGCGGCGGTGAAGGGCCTGCCGTCGTGCCATTTCACCCCGCGCTTGAGTTTGAATACCCACACGCGCCCGTCATCGGCGGGGATCCAGGAGGTGGCGAGGTCGCCGACCGGCTGCAGGTTGCCCGGCCGGTACCGGGTGAGCGTGCTGAAGACGACCTTCGCGACCATCGTCGTGGGCAGCTGCTGCGGCATCGTGAACGGGTTCAGCGTCACGTCGCCGATGATCGCGATCCGCAGGATCCCGGGCGGCGCCTGCGCCTGCGCCGCCGGGACTGCGCCCAGCGCCGCGGCTGTTGCGACTGCGAGCAGGACTGCCAGTGTTCGTCTCATCTGCGGTTCCTCCTCGGGCAGACTGTCGAATATCCTGTTTCTTCGTTACGAACCCGCGTGCCTGGGATCAAAGGTATCGCGCGCGGCATCACCGAGGGCGTTGTACGAGAGCACGGTCAGCATGATCAGCGCGCCGGGATAGATCGCCAGGACGGGCGTGGTCCACACGTAGTGCTGCGCGCCGGTCAGCATGTTGCCCCACGTGGGTGTCGGCGGCTGCACGCCCAGTCCGAGATAGCTCAGCGCTGATTCGGTGAGCACCGCATAGGCCACTCCCAGCGTAGCCGCGACGATCATCGACGGCAAGGCCTGGGGGATGACGTGCCTGAAGAGGATGCGCGGGTCGCTCGCCCCGATCGCCCGGGAGGCCTGCACAAACTCTTGCGGCAGCGTCCGCAGCACCTCCGCCCGCACCACTCGGGCCACGACCATCCATCCGGTGAAGCCGATGACGAGCACCACGTTGGCGATATTGGAGCCAAAGACTGCGAGCACGAGCAGGGCGAGGAAGAAGGTAGGAACCGTCAGGACGCCGTCGGCCAGCCGCATCACGACGGCGTCGACGGCGCCGCCATAGAATCCGCTGACCGCGCCGAGCGTGCTCCCCACGGTCATGGCGACGACCATCGCCGCGAGCGCTACGGCGAGCGACGCCCGGGCGCCGAAGATGAGGCGCGAGACGATATCCCGGCCGTTCTCATCGGTGCCAAGCGGATGGTCGCGGGAGCGCGGCGCAAACTGGTTGAGGAGATCGATGGCCTCGGGCGGGTGCGGCGCCAGGGACGGCGCCGCGGCCGCGACCACATGGATACCGAGCAGATAGAGTAGCGCGGCCAGCGCCAGGCGGTTGCGGCGGAACCGTCGCCACAGATACCCTGGTCCTCGCCGTTGCGCAGGACGCGCCACGGGAAGCGTGGGGCTCAGCACGGCACGCTGGGCCATCACCGTCGCCTCCGGTCACCGCAGCGCGATGCGCGGATCGAGCGCGACATAGACGAGATCGGTGATGAGGGTGCTGATGATGACCATCCCCGAGACCAATAGCGTGACGCCCATGATCACCGGATAGTCGCGCTGGATGGCCGAGTCGACCGCCAGACGCCCCAATCCCGGCCAGGCAAAAATGGCTTCGGTGATCACCGCGCCGCTCAAGAGCCGCGGGATGAGCACCCCCAGAACGGTGACGACCGGGACCAGCGCATTGCGCAGCGCGTGGCGTGTCAGCACCATCACCTCGGCGAGTCCCTTGCTGCGCGCCGTCCTGATGTAATCCTGACCGAGCACCTCGACCATGCTGGACCGCGTATAGCGCGTGAGCTGCGCCAGCGGGAAGGTCGAGAGCACGATGGCGGGCATGATGAGGTGGCGCAACAAGTCGCCGGTGGAGAATGGTGCTCCAACGGTGACCATTCCCGCCGACGGCAGCCAACCGAGCCCGACCGAGAAAACGATGATGAGGAGGATGCCCAGCCAGAAGATCGGGATGGACACGCCAAAGAATGCCGCGATCGTTGCCGCGTAGTCCGCGGCGGAGTAGCGATACACGGAGGAGATCACGCCCAGAGGGATCGCGACGGCCACGGCCAGCAGCAGCGCGGTTCCCGACAGCAGCAAGGTGTTGGGAATGCGGTCGGCGATAAGGCGCGTGGTGGGCAGACTGTGCTGGTAGGACTTGCCGAGGTTCCCCCGCAGCAGGTTCCCGAGCCAGCGCGCGTACTGGACCGGGATCGGATCGTCCAGCCCCAGGGCCTGGCGATATTCCCTGGCCACCGCGGGATCGACATCCGGATTGTTGAGCAAGGCCGGGCCGCCGGGTGTCTTGTGGATGATGGCGAAGATTGCCGTGCTGACCAGGAAGAGCAGGATCACGCCCTGCGCGAGGCGTCCGGCGATGTAACGGCTCATCGGACGGTCTGCGCCATCTCGGCGATGCTCTCGACGCCGTGGCCGGGGCTCGGCGCCGGAAGAAGGACGTCCCCTTCGAGCCGGATCCCGGTGCGGGCCATGTCGGGCTGCGTGGCGAACACCGAGAGCTCGTGCGCGTGGCGGCCGATCGGAAGGCTGAGCGCGAGGTGCAGCCCCGCCGCGGCGCCGATCTGCGTCTCGAAGGCGCTGATGACGACGCAGTCGATTCCGGCGGCTTCCCCGATGGCCGCGATCTGACGCGCGCGGACCAGGCCTCCGGTCTTGATGAACTTGAGCGCGAACAGGTCCGCGGCTTCGGCCCGGATCAGCGCAAGGGCGTCCTGCGGCGTATGGAGAGCCTCATCCGCCAGAATGGACATGCCGGTCTCGCGGCGGATGCGCGCCATGCCCGCGAGATCCTGTCGCGGCACCGGTTGCTCGATGTAGTCGAGCGCGCAATCCGCAAGTTCTCGGAGCACCCGGATCGCCGTTGGGGCATCATACCCCTGGTTGGCATCGATCCTGATGCGCGTCCCTGGACCGACCGCCTCGCGCACGGCACGGGCACGCTCGATATCTTGTCGGGGATCGGTCCCGACCTTCATCTTGATCGTCCGGAATCCATCAGCCACGTGGCGCTGCGCCAGCGCCACGATCTCCGGGATCGGGCCGATGCCGATCGCCCGGGCGAGGCGCACGGAGTCGCGGCGCGCGCCGCCGATCAACGTGACCGTGGGAACGTCGAGGATCTGGCCGGCCAGATCGTGAAGCGCCAGATCGATCGCCGCCAGGGCCGACGGGTTGCCGGCAGTGAGACGTTCCAGGTCGGCCATGATCGCGGCGATCCCCGTGGCGTCGCGCCCCACGAGCGCATCGAGATAAGTCTCCCGCAAAACCCCAAGGATGCCGGGCGCGGTCTCGCCGGTGAACTCCGGGAGCGGGGACGCCTCGCCAAGACCGACCGCGTCGGAAGCCGATGCGATCTCGACGAGGACGTGCGGCCGGATCTCCGGCGCTTCGCCGTACGAGGTCGTCAGCCGGTTTGACGTCGGCCGCTCGATGATCCAGGCCCTGGCGCGGGCGATGGCAGATGTTGTCACGGCGATCAACTCACCTGCGCGAGCAGCGTGTCCACGTGCTCGGTGGCGTGTGCGAGGGCGTCGGAAACACGATTGCGCTCGCGCACCAGGCGCGCGCGCAGAAACCCATACTCATCCGAGTCGGGCTCGAGGCCCGCCAGCCGGCGCACGTCCTGAAGGCCCGGTAGCATCGGTATTTGCAGCGCGGGGTCATGATCGTAGGGCCCCTCGACAGTATAGAGAGGAGGGTTGAGCACGCGGGAAAGCGCCATCAGCCCACGATTCAGCCGGGCGATGCGCGTGGCCGCCCTTTTGCCTACCCGCGCGGATCCGCCATTGGCCATCCGCGCGCGCACGTCTTCGAGCGCGGCGGCCCGCCCGCGCAAATGTCCGGCAGCCTCGACGAGGTCCGCAAGCGGCAGCCTACCCCGGCCGGCAGCGTCGAGCTCACGCAGCAGTGTCATGAAGTCTTCGGCCGCCAGAACGAAGTGCATCGGCAGCACCGGCGGGATCACCAGGCGCGCGGTGATCGTCAGGTACAGGCCGGTATCGGCAGCCAGGATGTTGGCGTCGGCCTTGTCGAGCGTGTCGGCCGGCGAGTGCCACCACCAGCCCGCCCCACAGCCGCCCACGGTTGCGCGGTCGGGATGGTCGAGAGGCAGCATCCGGAAGGCGCCCAGCGAGGGCAAGCCGATGCCCCAAAAGGACTGGTCGCCGGCCTTGAACGGCCGCCGGATGTTGGGAGATTGGCCGGTGATCTCCGGCACGGTGCGCTTCATGAGTTCTTCGACCTCGCCCATGTTGTAGCGGCAGTCGAAGATTGTGGTGTCGCGCACCCCGGGTGAGTCGATGTTGAGATAGCCCAGCGCCCGAGCGCGCAGGTCATCGAACGCAAAGTCGGCGTACCAGGTCGAGCCCGCGTACCGGCCATGCGAGTGGCCGGGCCACCAGGCAAAGCGCACGCCCCTGCGCAGTTTTCCGCGGTGACGGGCCAGCACCCGCGCCATCTCCATCAGGCACGCGTCACCTGTGGCGTTGTCCGTGATCCCCTCGTACCACGAGTCGATGTGCGCCCCCACGAGCAAGAACTCCGGCTCCTTGCCCGGGATATCCGCAACGGTTACGGGCAGCGTGCGCCAGCCGGTCTCGGCGTGCGCATGGATCACCACGCGCACGGTCCCCTGCGCCATCATCTGCCGCACCCGCTCGCCGTCGGCTTTCTTCACCGACAGTGCCGGGATCACGGGGAGCCGCCCGATGGACTCGGGGGTCGGCGTGCCCCAGATGCTCGTGACGATCATCTCGTGGATGGCGTCTTCGCCCGACGGCCACATGTGGATGTACGCGATGGCGCCGTGCTCGTGGGCACGCTTGACGCCGTCGGGCCCGCCCGCCGTGCCGAGAACGATCTTGCCGCGAACGTCCACGCCCTCGTACTCGCTCTCCTCGCCGGTGCGCGCGAAAATCATCTTGCTGCGGTCTTCCTCGAGCGAGCCGACAAAGACGACCTCTCCTTCGAGGCCACCGGGCGGCGTGTTCGCGCCGAACGAGCGCGGGCGGCAGGGAATGGAGAACGCCTGCGGCGAGCGCACATCGAGCGATGCCTCGCCGGGCAGGCTCACGAAGCCGCGAAACTCGTGGATCTGAACGGCGATGTCCTGCCCGCGCAAGGTCTCGGCGATGTACTCGACCGCCGCGCGTTCGTCCGGGCCGCCGGTGTCGCGGTGAAGCGTCGAGAATCTCTTCAGATGCGCCTGCAGGCGCCTGGCGGAGACGGCGCCGCGAAGTTTCGACTCGAGATCGGCTTTCTGCGCGATCGCCATCGCGCCACCTCCCGCTGGTGGGCTTCTGCGCAATCCTTCGACAAGGATAGGCAACCGGAGTCGGATCGTGACCTGACTACGCGGTTGCACGCTCGAATCCTGTATTCCTCCGGCGCATACGAGCCGTGGAAGGTCCTTCGAAATGTCGCCGCGAATCACGTCACTTCCATCACGGAACGCACGCCGTCAGATCGTTTTCCGCCTCGGGAGGTGTTTTCTGCGATGCTGAATGAGTTCAAACAGTTCGCCATGCGGGGCAACGTCCTGGACATGGCCGTGGGAATCATCATCGGCGCCGCTTTTGGAGGGATCGTGACCTCGCTGGTGAGCGATATCGTCATGCCGCCGATCGGGCTGCTGCTGGCCAAGGTTGACTTCTCCAACCTGTTCATCAGCCTGTCGGGTCAGCCGTATGCGTCGCTCAAGGCGGCCAAGGAGGCCGGCGCGGCCACGATCAACTATGGCATCTTCTTCAACGCGGTGCTGAATTTCCTCATCGTCGCGTTCGCGGTCTTTCTGCTGATCCGCCAGGTGAACCGCATGGTCCGCCCCGCGCCGGCTCCGACGACGCGGGAGTGTCCCTTCTGTCTTATAAGCATTCCGATCAACGCCACGCGATGCGCCCACTGCACGTCCGAGCTGGGGGGCAAATGATGGCCAGAAAACCTCGCGGTGAACGTGGGCGGACTTACCTGGGTGCCCGGATAGACTCGCGGTCGTCTTGGGCGGACTGACGGATCAGGAGGATACGGACACCCGCTGCACCGTCAGAAACTCGTCGATCACCCGCGCCAGGATGGTGCGCGCCAGGATCACCGGCTTGCCCGTGACCTCCTGCACAATCGCGCGCATCGCCTCGTCCATGCCCACGCACGACATCCAGACCAGGTCCACGCCGGCCTCTCGAAGCTGTCCGGCCGCGGTTCGCACGTCGCGGATGCGCTGCTCGCCGGTGTAGGGCGAAGCCGCCGTCACGACGGCGTTGATGCCGCGTTCGGCGAACTGCCGTCGCGCCTGCTCGATCTGCCCCGCCGACGGCTTGATTACGCCGAGTCTCCACCCGGATGCCAGTGCCGAGACGATCGCGGGAAAGACCTTGCCGGGGTTGACGATGAGAGTCGGAGAGCGGAGGGTCGACCAGTCGGCGCCGCAGAGAATGATGATCGGGCTGGCACCACGGGCCACCGCCCGATCCACCAATCCCTGCACGCGCGGCAGGATTTTCGTGTGTGAGAGGAGCGTGTGGGAGCCGTCGAGCAGCCTCGCGACAATGCCGACCTCGCCCGGGTCAGGCCACAAATCGGCTACGGCTTCGCCGCTCAGCCCGTCGAGGACACCCGCCTGCCAGATGTCGACCTTCCGGCTGAACACCGCCTCCATATGAGGGACGAGATCGTCGCGTGGGGCCTGCCCCACCGTGATCATCGCGATGGACTGCATGGTCTCCTCCGCTCTGGTAAATCGTCAGACTACTACGCGACGGTGTGCGTGCTGTCCTCTGCCCTCGGGCGATTCACAGAAGGGTCAGGCACTATGCTTCCGAAGGAAGGCGGCAATCGCAGACTTGTCGGTCTTCCCTTCCGCCGCTGCTAGCACAATCCTCTCGAAGTCGGGACGAGGTGCGTCTAGGATGAGGTCGTTCAGCTTCAAGAACGTGAATGCTGCCATCGTACCCACCCGCTTGTTTCCATCGAGGAAAGGGTGGTTTCTCACAATGTGATAGAGGTAGGCTGCCGCCATCTCGAAGAGGTCGCCATGAAAGAACTGACCGCTCGCACCAGCCTGCGGCATCGCGAGAGCCGACTCCAAGAGATCTATGTCGCGAACCCCGGCGCTCCCCCCGTAGCGGCGAATCTGATCTCCGTGGATCTCGAGGACTTCCTCGAGGCCCAGGAAGACCGGAGGCATTTGTCAATCTGCCAACCGCTTCAGCATCTTGCCATACATCCGGTTACCTTCCTCCAGCGCCGCACGGAAGCGCTTCTGCCGCGCAGGATCCCGGGCAGGGGTGACGATCAGACATCTGCCGTCAGTGGTAATCGAGAGAGGGGTGTCGGCACCAATCTCCAGCAGGTCGAGCACGCCCTTGTCGATGACCAGCGCGAGGCTGTTCCCGTGGCGCGTCAGGCGCTTTATCATGTTCGGTCCTCCACGGTATCACATTATATGTACAATGTATGACCATTCCGGTATGCGCGTCAACCGGTAAAATCCTCTCGATCGTTTCAGGCGTCAGCTGGAGCGAGCCTTGAACGAGGAGACGATCAGCGGCGGAGATGGAGGGCCGGCGGCCGGCGGGCGATGGCGGGCTCGACCACGATTCTCTCCCGCTCTATCCTGCGGCCCATTCCCGTCGAGGCAAAGGCCTCGAGCACTTCCTCGTCCCACTGGGAGCCGGCGCCCTCCCACAGGATCTCCCACGCTTCCTTGGGATCGAGGGCCTTCCGATAGGGTCGGTCGTGAGTAAACGCGTCGTAGGCGTCGGCCAGCGCGACGATGCGGCCCACGAGGGGAATGCTCTTTCCCCTCAGGCGCAGCGGGTAACCGGTGCCGTCCCAGTTCTCGTGGTGGCTGAGGGCGATCTGCTCAGCCATCTGCAGAATGGGGATCCGGCTTCCCGAGAGAATCCGCGCGCCGGTGATCGTATGGGTCTTCATCTCCTCGAACTCTTCCCGCGTGAGTCCGGTTGGCTTGAGAAGAATTCTCTCCGGGATGGCGATCTTGCCCACGTCGTGCAGCGGCGCGGCACGCCGAATCAACTCCGCCTCGGCTTCCGGGAGACCGAGGGCCCAGGCGAGGAGCGCCGAGATCTCCCCGACCCGATGCGTGTGCATTCCCTCCAGATCGTCCCGGTATTCCGCCATCACCGCCATGCGTTGGAGGATCTGCACCTGGGCCTCATCATTCTCGCGCGCACGCTCGCGGATCTTCGCCTGGACCACGCTGTCCTGCGTCTGCAGGGCCGTATGGAGGTGGCGGGTCTCCAGAAGATTCCTCATTCGCGCGAGGACTTCGGTCGCGTCGAAGGGCGGGCGCAGGAAATCCGTGGCTCCGGCCGCCACGGCTTGCTCTTTTACCTCCGGCGCGGCATCGTCGACAATCGCCAGGATGGGCAGGTAGGTGTCTTCCGGGATGAGTGGTTTGAGCTCGTCGAGGACCGTCAACCCGTTGTGATTCGGGACGCCGAGGTTGAGCACGATGAGGTCGGGCTGAAATTCGATGTAGCAGGAGGAGACTTCTCGTGGGTTGCCGGTGCTCTTCGGGCTCGAACCGGCTCCGCCCTGCTTCAGGATGGCCCGCAACAGGCGTACGTTGGCCTCATCAGTATCAATGATGAGGATGCGCGCATCCCTCAACGTCTTTTCGTGCATTCCCGGCTCTGCCCCATCGCGGCCCCCGCCAGACGCAGAAAACCCCGGCCCAAGGGCTCGTCTGAGCGCTTGCATACTGGCTGTTCCCCCGCGCACGCGCCTCTAGACATTCCGTGCCGCCGGGGGGGTGGGCTCTACAGCAGGCCCTTCAGCCGCATGCGGAGGTCGTTGGGACTATCCGCCGCGCTCATGGCCGTCTCGGTGTCGACCATGTCGGCCTTGATCAGCTGATAGATCGCGTGGTCGAAGGTCTGCATCCCTTCCTGGATGCCCGCCGGCGACTGCATGACGGATCGGATTCCGGCCAGATCGGCCTTGCGCAAGAGCTCGCGTACCCGTGGCGTCGCCAGCATGACCTCGACCGCGACCACCATGCCGGCGCCGTCTTTGCGCGGCACGAGCCTTTGCGAGATGATGCCGTTGAGGTTGAGCGACAGCTGCAGCGCGATGTTCACCAGCCGCTCGGCCGGGAAGAAGTGGAGGAGCCGCTCGAGCGTCTGACTGGCATTGTTGGAGTGCAGCGTGCTCAGGACCAGATGCCCGGTCTCGGCAAAGTGGACGGCGGCCGTCGCGCTCTCCTCATCGCGGATTTCTCCGATGAGAATGACATCCGGCGCCTGGCGCAGGGCGTCCCTCAGAGCCAACCCGAAGGACTCGCAGTCTGTCCCGATCTCCCGCTGGCTCACAATGCTCTGATCGTCGGGATGCACGAACTCGATCGGGTCTTCGATGGTGACGATGTGCCCGGAGCGCTCACGGGACCGATGGCTGATCATCGCCGCCAGCGATGTGGACTTGCCCGAGCCGGTCTGGCCCGTGACGAGGACGAGTCCGCGCGGCGCAAGCACGAGCTGGGCGACGATCGGAGGCAGGCGCAGGTCCTCGAATGACGGGATCTTGCTCTTCACCCGCCGGACCACGACGGCCGGCGAGCCCCGCTGCATGTAGACGTTCACCCGAAAACGTCCCACGGCTGGTGAGGAGTAGGCGATGTCGGCGCGGCGGCGCTCTTCGAATTCTCTGCGGTGGCGGTCATTCATCACCTGATCGGCGAGTTGCGTGATGACCTCGTCGGTGAGAGGGAAATCCCCGGCAGGGACAAGCGAGCCGGCGACGCGCAGCATCGGCGGCACGCCGGTCTTCAGGTACAGATCCGACGCGTCGTGTGCGGCCATGTTTATGAGGAGGTCGTCGATGTGCATCTCAGCGCCGGCTGATCATGCCGGTATGCTCGGTCAGCGCCGTTGGGCCGGCCCGCTCCTGGAGGAAGGCGTCGCGCTCCACGGCCCGCTTGAGGGCTTCCTCGGTCGAGATCCGCCGCTGTTTGACCAGGGTCTTGAGATGCTGGTCGAGGCTCTGCATGCCGTCCCTGGCGCCGGTCTGGATGGCGGACGGAAGCTGATGGGTCTTGTTCTCCCGGATCATGTTGCGGATCGCCGGTGTGGCCACCATGACCTCAACCGCTGCGACGCGGCCCTTGCCGTCCAGCGAGGGGATCAAGGTCTGCGCGACCACGCCGAGCAGGGCGTCCGCCAGCTGAATTCTGATCTGTTCCTGCTGGTGGGTGGGGAAGACGTCCACGACGCGGCTGATCGTCTGGGCGGCGTTGTTCGTATGGAGGGTCGACAGCACCAAATGACCGGTCTCGGCGGCCGTGATCGCCTGGGCGATCGTCTCCAGGTCGCGCATCTCGCCGACGAGAATGATGTCGGGGTCTTCGCGCAGAGCGCTCCTCAGGGCCGCGCTGAACGACTCCGTGTGCGGCCCGACCTCGCGCTGGTTGACGTTACACTTCCTCGCCTCGTGTACGAACTCGATCGGATCCTCGATCGTGATGATATGGTCTTCGCGGCTCCGATTGATGTGATCCACCATCGCGGCCAGCGTGGTCGACTTGCCCGAGCCGGTCGGCCCCGTCACCAACACGAGGCCCCGGTCCTTCATCGCCAGGTCCTTGACCACCGGCGGCATGCTCAAATCGTCGAGTGACAGCGTCTTGGAGGGTATGAGACGCATGACCATGCCTTCGCCGCGGCGCTGGACGAAGGCGTTCACTCGGAAGCGTCCCACGTTCGCCAGTTCCAGCGAGAAGTCCAGGTCGTGCGTCGCCTCAAACCGCGCCTTCTGCTCGTCGGTGAGGACGTCGTACAATATGCCGTGCAGCTCCTCACGGGTGTGGGCGTTGCCATCCAGCCGCACCATTTTGCCGTTGATGCGCAGCGTCGGCGGCGAGCCTGCCGTGAGGTGGAGGTCGGAGGCGCCTCGTTCTTTGGTCAGAATGAGCAGATCGGCTATGTCCACGCCACACCTTCGAGTGCAGCCATGACCTCTTCTTTTGAAGACAGGCCGTCTTCAATCAGTGAGAGGCCTTGCTCCCGCATCGGCGCGCCTACCTCCCGAGCGATGCGCTCGTAGGCCGTACCCAGCTGGGCCGCACGCAGGAGCATGCGGATAGGCTCATCAGCGAGCCACGTCTGGACGAGGACGCGCTCGCCCCTGAACCCGGTGAACGCGCACGCCTCGCAGCCCCGGGGGATGAAGGTCCGGGCCGTGGATGCCTCCTTGCACGCCGGACACAAGAGCCTGACGCGCCTTGCGGTCAGGACTCCTCGAAGACAGGATGCCACCAGCGCCGGGCCGGCGGCATCGAGCAGCTGGCTCAAGAGACCGACCACATCATCCTGAGGGTGGCCGGCCAGGACCATCCGGGCCCGCCCGGTCTCGCAGGCCGCCACCAGGTCCTGCCGGCGAGACGTGTCGTCGACCATCACGAGGTCGGCTTCCGCAGAGGCGGTACCCCGGAGATATCCGGCGACCTCGGCACCGGAGCCGATCGCGGTCTGATTGAGAGTGGGGCGGCGGTACACCGGCAGCGTTTCCAGGCTCCAGACCTTGCCGCGCTGCACGGGCGGGATCAGGGCGTGCAGCAGAGTGGACCGCAGCAGCCGCCCTGCGCATCCCACCATGACCACACCGCGGTGAGCCTTCAGCACGTCCCGCAGTCGCCGAATCGGCTCTTCAGGTACGCCAAGCGGGGCGAGATCGGGCACGTCTCCGCGTCGTGGATAGAGCGTGATCGTCGCCGCGGGCCCCGCCATGGTGGGCAGGAAGGTCGCTGTGAGGTGAAGATCGGCCGGCCCGGCCGTGACGCCTACCGAGGCCGTACGCACCGGGGCGTCACCTGCACCCGTGAGGCTGCGCAGGTGGGCGGTGATGGCGGCATGTAGCTCCGCCGGCAGGTTGGCGCGATCCACGAGCACGTCCTGCACGCGGTAGCGCACCCGAGCCTGTCCGTCAGGGGCCGGATCGAAATGAATCTCAGTTGCGCCCTGCTGGATCGCCTGAACGAGGTGGAACTGGAGATACTGCGCCTCTGTGGCAGCGGCCGGCTCTGAGCCCCCATCTCGCGGAGCGAAGAGGCGGTCGAGCATCTCGTCAATGTTGGACGCCAGCGCCAGCGCGCGCTTTACCTGCAGCCTTGTCCGGGTGGCGACCTCATCCACCGTGCGCTGGTCGGTGGGATCGGCCATCGCCAGCGTCATCTCCTGTCCGAACTTGAGGATCGGAAGCACCAGATGCTCGCGTAGGAACGCCTCCGGCAGGAGGTGCGCGGCGTCTTCGTCGATGATGTCGCCCGTCAGAAAGACGTAGGGGTAGCCTAGCTGGTTGCTCAACGCCCAGGCGATATCGTCCTCGCTGACGTCCCCGCGATCGACGAGGACCTGTCCCAGCCGCCTTCCACTCTGTGACTGCGCGTGGACCGCGTTCTGGAGCTGCTCCAGTGTGAGGAGGTTGTTCGCGACCAGGATCTCCCCGAGCCTGTCCGTGGACGGGTCCCTTTCCTCCCCGGTGGGCCCGTCGGCTTTCTCGGAATCGCTGACCGCCGCCCCGGGAAGCCACTGCGAGATCGTCAGGACGAACTGCTTGACGTTGATCGGCTTGTCGATCGAGCCGACGCAGCCCGCCTGCATCCACAGCGCCCGGTCCTCGGGGCTGGACAGCGCGCTCATCGCCACAGTCCGCAATCCCGCTCCCCAGGCGCTCTCCCGCAGGCGGCGCAACACCTCCAGTCCGTGCATATCAGGAAGGTGCATGTCGAGCAGGATGAGATCCGGCACGCTCTCCTGAGCGACCGCCAGGGCTTCGGCCCCAGACCGCGCTTCCAGGACATGGAACCCCGCCGGTTCGAGCACCCGCTTGACCAGGAGAAGGTTGGCAGGCTGGTCGTCAACGGCGAGGATCCGCGGCTGGCGATCGCCGATACCTGGCACCACTGGCGACAGCGTGAGCATTGACCCCCTCCTTTCCAATGTTCTGTGACGACGCAAACGCTTCGATCACGCGCTCATCCCATTGCGTGCCCGCCCCATCCCAAAGGATGTTCCAGGCTTCTTCCCTTAAGAGCGCTCTCCGATAGGGACGGTTGGACGTCATCGCGTCGTAGGCATCCGCGACGGCGACGATCCGCGCCTCGAGCGGAATTGCCTCGCCCGCCAGACCCTCGGGAAACCCCCCGCCGTCCCAGCGCTCGTGGTGGGCGAAGGCGATCTCGCGGGCGAGCTGCAGGAGCGGAAACTTGCTTCCCGAGAGGATCCTGGCCCCGATCGTCGCGTGGGTCTTCATCACCTCGAATTCGTCAGGGGTCAGCTTGGCGGGCTTGAGCAGAATGGCATCGGGGATGCCGATCTTGCCCACGTCGTGCAGGGGAGCGGCCCGCCGGATGAGGTCCACCTGGGCATCCGGCAACGCCAGGGCCGTGGCAATGCGGCCTGAGGTCCTGCCGACGCGATAGGTGTGCTGCCCGGTGTCGTCATCGCGGTATTCTGCCGCCAGCGCCAGGCGCTCGAGGATCTCGATCTGAGCCTGCTCCAAGTCTTTTGTCCGATCGAGCACCTTCTCTTCGAGGACCTCGTTCTGATCCTGGAGCTGAAGGTGAAGCATGCGCGTCTCGATCAAGTTTCGGATGCGCAGGACAACCTCGATGGCGTCAACCGGCTTGGTCAGGAAATCCTTGGCCCCGCCCGCCAGCGCCCGCTGCTTCACCTCAGGGGTGATGTCGGCCGTGAGAACGAGGATAGGCAGGTAGGTTCCCTCGATGCGGTGCCGCAGTTCCTCCATGATCTGGAATCCATCCACGTTGGGCATGTGCAGATCCAGCAGGACGAGATCAGGCTGGAACCCCGCGAAGAGGGACAGGGCCAGGCGCGGGTCGGTCGTGCTCTTGACCTTGTCGAAGCCCGCCTGCTGCAGAATCCGCTCCAGGAGGCGCACGTTGGCCTCCTGATCATCCACAATCATGATGTGAGCCTTTACAAGCGCATCCTGCTGCATCGCTCAGCCCACGCGCTCCTGCAACATCTCGTCCAGGAATATCCCAAGCTTCTTTACGTCGAGCGGCTTCGGAAGATAGGCCCAGGCGCCGAGCGCATACAGCCGGTCGCTCTGGCCGTGGGTGACATCTGCGCTGATCACGACCACCGGAATCCGGCTGGTCTCGAGGTTCTCGCGCAGCCGACGCAGGATCTCGTCGCCGGTGATGTCGGGAAGGTGCAGATCCAGCAGGATGAGGTCGGGACGGTGTTGGCGGGCCAGGTCTAACCCCAGGCGGCCCTGCATCGCCGAGAGCAGTTTGACTCCCGGCCGGTGGGCCAGGATGTGCTGGAGCAACTCGAGGTTGGCGAGGTTGTCCTCGATGTAGAGCACCGTGCGGGCCTGCCCCGCCGACGGGGCCGCATCGATCATGCCGTGTGTCGCGCCGGTCGCGGCCGGAGCGGGGAGGTCCTGCCGCATTCGCTCGTATCGTTCAACCGGGCTCTCCACGAGAGGAAACTCGACCCAGAAGGTGCTGCCCCGGCCGACCTCGCTCTCGACCCCGATGTCGCCGCCCATCAATTCGACCAGCCGCTTGGAGAGAGCCAGGCCGATGCCCGCGCCGTCGACCCCGGTCCGCTCGACGCCCAGTCGTTCAAACGGTGTGAACAGCCGCGACAACTTGTCCTTCGGGATGCCTTCTCCGGTATCGCGGACCTTGATGCGGAGGCGCTCCTGCGACCTCTCTTCGCAGGTGAGCGTCACGGTGCCGCCCTCGCGGTTGTACTTGACGGCGTTGGAGAGGAAGTTGAGGAGCACCTGCTTGAGACGCTGGCGGTCGGCCAGGACGTGGCCGGGATGAATCTGGGCAGGACCGGTAATCCGAATGTCGCGCTGAGCGGCCAGGG
>JBQTJP010000150.1:0-5698 GCA_052386995.1 Armatimonadota bacterium | reverse complement strand
TGTACCGGCGTACGTCCATGCGCGGGCCAAGGCGCTCGAGGCCGCTGGAGGAATCGCCTACTGGCAGGGCGACATGGCGACCGCCGCGAGGTTTTACGAGGAGCAGCTGTCAATCCAGCGCGAGCTGGGGGACAAGCGCAGGATCGCCGATGCACTGTACAACCTCTCCTGGGTCTATGGGGCACCTCAGACCGATCTGGAGAAGGCGTGGTCCCTCTTGAAGCAGAGCCTGGCGTTGTACGAGGAACTGGGCGACCGGCCGGGGATCGCCAGGGCACATTGGAGTCTGGGATTCATGGGGTACTCCATGGGGAATTACCCCGCAGCGCGCGAGCATCTGGCGGTGAGCGTTCCGATCCTGCGCGACCTTCACGACACGTTCAGCCTGGCGGCCGCCGAGGGACGCACTCGCCTCGGCGAGAAAGAGCTGGATCGGGAGGCGCTCACGGCCGCCTGGGACGAGGGACGCAACATGTCGGTTGAAGAATTGGTGGCATACGCCCTGCGGCGCGTCTAGCGGCCGGGACTCGTCAGGAACTAACCGCCGAAATAGCCTCTCGCAGGACCTCCACGATTCGGTCCACCTGCGCGTCGGTCACCACGAGCGGCGGCGCCAGACAAATGGTATCGCCAATGGGATATTCGCCGGCCTGACCGGTCCGAATGCGGGTGATCACACCGCGCTTCCGCATTTCGGCCAGCACTTTGCCGCCCACCCCGAGGGCCGGTGCCTTCGTCTCCTTATCCGCCACGAGCTCAACGCCGCACATCAGCCCCAGCCCGCGCACGTCGCCCACCGTCGGCAGGGTGCGTAGAGTCTGCAGGCCCGACAGCAGCCGCGCACCCGCGGTTGTGGCCCGCTCAACGAGACCTTCGTCTTCATGGATGTCGAGGTTGCGCAGAGCCACGGCACAGCAGGTGGGATGGCCCGAGTACGTCGCGGCGTGCATGAAGCGCTCCGCCGGCGGGGCTTCGACAATCGCCTGGTGGATCGCCCGGGAGACCATGACGCCGCCCAGCGGTAGATAGGCGCTTGTCACGCCCTTCGCAAATGACACGATGTCGGGCTGGACCCCCCAGTGGGTGAGGCCGAACCACCGGCCGGTGCGCCCGAATCCCGTGATGATCTCGTCGGCGATGAACAGCACCTGGTGGCGGTCGCAGATCTCTCGGATCCGAGGGAAGTAATCGGGCGCGGGCGGAATCACCCCGCCGGCGCCGATGACCGGCTCGGCGATGAACGCGGCCACGTTGTCGGCGCCCTCTCGCCGGATCGCTTCGTCCAGTGCGTCGGCCATCGAGACGGAATAACGGTACGGATAGGACGGGGGAATGTGGATGAAGCCGGGCACGGTCGGCTGAAACATCGTGTGAAACGAGGGAATCCCGGTGGCGCTCATCGCCGCCATCGTGACGCCGTGATAGCCGTGGTAGCGGGCGATGATCCTGGTCTTCGAGGGCATCCCCCGGCGCCGCCAGAAGTAGCGGGCAATCTTGAAGGCCGTCTCATTCGATTCGGCGCCACCGGTCGTGAAGTACACTCCGCTCAGGTTCGAGTAGGCCAGACCGAGCAGCCGCTCCGCAAGGCGCACCGCCGGTTCGTTTGTGAAGCCGACGTACGCGGACGCGTAGGCCAGCCGGCGCATTTGCTCGGCCGCGGCCTCCGCCAGCTCACGCCGGCCATGTCCGGCGTTGACGTTCCACAGCGATGAGAGGCCATCGATGTACTCGCGACCATCGGCGTCACGCAGGACCGCACCTTCGCCGGCGACCAGGACAAGCGGCACCTGATGCTCAGCGGCGGCGTGCAAGGGGTGAATGAGGTGGGCCCGATCGGTCTCGATGAGAGCGGCCGGAGCTGCGCGGGTATCCATGACGCACATTATACGCTTTGTCTGACTATGAAGTCGGGGAACGCCGGACTCGTGGGTGAACTGGCTTCGCTACCGGGCCTCAGAGTGCAAGAGCGGGACGGCCTGCTCCCTGGCGGGTTCGCTCGCGTACAGGACGACCACGCGATAGAGATCGACCGGGGCAAATTTCAGGATCTCGGACTGCGCAACCCGAGCCTCGTTCGACGCCGCGCTCCCCAGCGTCGTCATCTTCAACGGGTCATCGGCTTTTGGCAACTGCGGCAACAGCAACACCGCGCCGTGCTCGTGCCGGTCCTCGGTGATGGCCCACACTTTCAGATGTCCCTGCTCGATCAGGACCGGCAGGTAGCGCCGCCGCTCTCGCCAGTTCCACGGCCGGTTTCGTCCCATCAAGAGGGAGTCGAGAAAGGTAAAGGCCCGCCGTCTGTCCAGCCTGAACTTCTGCAGGCCCAGGGGAATGAGCAGATTGGTCAGGAAATCCACGCTCTCGGGATGGAGCATGTGGAGCTGCAGCCCGAGGTGAAACCCGTCGGGCGTCTCGCGGACGAACGCGATGCGCCCCTGCAGGCCGATCCGATCATTGAACCACAGGAACTGCAGCCAGACATGCATGGCATCCGCGGCCACCTCGGGAACAAGCAGGCCCGCGCCTTGCTCATGCACGTCGATCAGCGCGCCGACGCCCACGTCTCCTTCTTCGGTTGCATAACGAACGGGAATCGCCACCGGGATCCGGGGCAACCTGCGGCGTTCGGATTTTTGACGGCGGCCGGCGTCCAGCATGGCGAGAAGGCCTCCCTGAGTGCCCGCTCGCAGAGGGTATGCCCGAATGAAGATGTGTATAGTCGCCGGCCGCGCAGGCGCCTCGGAGGCAGGGTGGCCTCACGCCTCGGCCGCCAGCGCAAACTCAACGGCCTGGTCCTGCGCCATCGCCCGTCCCGCTGCCCAGGCCGCCTCGAGGGCAGCCCCGGTCAGCGCCGCACGGACCGCGGCAACCCCGCGATCGTACTCGGTGCGATCGGTAGGAGACAGCGGGGCGCCGATACGCTCGCGCAGGGCTTCCGCGCCCCCGAACAATCGTGCCGCCCGCTCGTGACGACCGCCCGCCGCCGCAAGGCCGGCGAACCGTTCCAGGGAGTAGGCGATGCCGCGTTTGTCGCCGATCTCCCGCTGGATGGTGAGGGTTTCCTCGAGCAACGCCCGAGCCGAGACATCATCTCCCCTCTCGAGGGCATTTTGCGCGAGGTTGCCGAGCGTGTAGGCCAGACCTCGCCGATCCCCCACCTCGCGGCGTATCGTCACGCTCTCCTCAAAGAGCACGCGCGCCGATGCGTGGTCCCCCTGCGCGCTTGCGACGAGGCCCAGGTAGCTGAGCGTGTTGCCGATGCCGGGTTTGTCGCCGAGCACTCGGTAGATCTCCAGGGCTTCCTCCTGAAATGCGCGGGACGCCGCGTGATCACCCTGCTCCCAGGCCGTGAACCCCAGGTTGCCGAGCACGGCACCGATCGCGTGTCTATCCCCAAGCGGCCGCAGCGACGCCAGTGCTTCTTCGAAGAGCGCGCGCGCCGATGCGTAGTCGCCCTGCGCGCGAACGACATTCCCCAGGTTGTTGAGCGTGTAGGCGACGCCCCGCTTGTCATCCAACGCCCGCCGAATCGCCAGGCTCTCCTTGTAAAAAGAAGCCGCTGCCGCAAAATCGCCCTCGTCGCGCGCGACATTACCCAGGCTGTTGAGCGACATGGCGACCCCCGCACTGTCTCCCGCGGTTCTGCTGATCGCCAGGCTCTGCTCGAGGAACCCACGGGCGGCTGTATGATCCCCCTGGCGGTACGCCAGCACGCCGGCCGCGGTGAGCGCTTTCGCTCCACTGGGCGATTGCACCATTGCCCCCGCCACCGACAGGGCTGCCGTGAGCCGCCTGCGCCCTTCGGCCATGTGGCCGCGGATCTCCCAGAACGGCCACAGGGCCGCGGCGAGACGCAGACCGTTTTCGCCACCCTCCGCCATGCAGAACTCCAGTGCCATCCGTAAGTTGTCATGGTCCGCGTCCAGGCGCTCCAGCCACGCGGCTTGCTCCGGACCTCGCACGGCCGGCTCGGCCTGCTCTGCCAGCCGCAGAAACCAATCCCGGTGCCGCGCGCGCAGGACGGCCTCATCTCCCGAGGCGCGGAGACGCTCTTCGGCGTACTGCCGGATGGTCTCTAAAAGCCGGTATCGCAACTCCGTGCCGCGCTGCTCCACGAGCAGCAGCGATTTGTCCACCAGCTGCGACAGCAAATCCAGTACGTCGAACTCTCGCACGCCTTCCCACGCGCACACGGCTTCGGCGCCTTCCAGCGTGAATCCGCCGGCAAACACAGAAAGGCGGCGCAGCATGACGCGCTCTGACTCCGCAAGCAGGTCGTGACTCCAGTCGATGGCCGCCTGCAGGGTCTGGTGCCGCGGCGGCGCGGTCCGGCTGCCGGCCGTAAGAAGATGAAACCGGTCATCGAGCCTGGCGGCGATCTGCTCGACCGTGAGCACATTCGTCCGCGCAGCCGCGAGCTCGATCGCGAGTGGGATTCCATCGAGGCGCCGGCAAATCTGCGCCACCGCGGCGGTCCCGGCCACGCTGAACTCCCGATTCACAGCCAGGGCTCGCTCTACGAAGAGCCGTGAGGCCTCGAACCGTGTGAGAATGTCCGCCGCCGGCGGGCGCTCCGGGTCGGGTGTGGACAGCGACGGCACGGGCCAGACGAGCTCGCCTCCCACCCGCAGCGCCTCACGGCTTGTCACCAGGATCCGGAGCCGCGGGCAGGCTCTCAACAGCGCCGCCGCGACCTCGGCGCAACCCGCAACGAGGTGCTCACAGTTATCGAGCACGAGCAGCAATTGTTTGGGCCGAAGGTACTCGGTAAGGGTCGTCAGCACGGACCGGCCGGGTTGTTCGCGCACTCTCAGGCTGGACGCGACCGTCTGGGCAACGAGAGTGGCATCTGACAGCGCGGCCAGGTCTACCAGCCAGGCGCCGTCGGCGAACTCCTGGAGCAACTCCGCGGCGGTCTGCAGAGCAAGTCGCGTTTTCCCACCACCGCCCGGACCGGTCAGGGTCAGCAGCGGCGTCGTGAACAGCAGTCCTCTCACCTCTGCCATTTCGCGCTCGCGTCCCACGAAGCTCGTGAGCTGGCGCGGCAGATTGTTGGGCAGACTGTCCAGGGACTGAAGCGGCGGGAAGGTGGCGGGCAGGTCGGGGTGAACGAGTTGGAACACCCGCTCCGGCTGCTGCAGGTCTTTGAGGCGGTGGAGACCCAGATCCCGGAGTCCCGCGTCCTCTGGAAGCTCAGGGCCGATGAGATCGCGGGTGCCCTCGGACATGAGGATCTGCCCTCCGTGTCCTGCGGCGCAGATGCGCGCGGCGCGGTGGACGTCGAGGCCGATGTATCCTTCCGCGGCCACCACGGCTCCGCCCGCGTGCAGGCCCATGCGCACGCGCAGTGATGCATCCTTTGGCCACGGATGCGTGGTCAGCGCTCGTTGGGCCGCCAACGCCGCAAGAACGGCGCCCCGGGCACTCTGAAACGCGAAGAGGAATCCATCCCCCTGGGTCTCGATCTCGTGACCGCCCTCCGCCTTGAAGGCGGCGCGCAGCATGCGCCGGTGCTCCGCCAGCACGTCGGCATAGCCGGCATCGCCCAACTGCTGTAGGAGTCGCGTGGACCCCTCGATGTCGGTGAAGAAGAAGGTGACTGTCCCCGTGGGCAGGGCAGCCATGGCTTTGTTGCCCCGATGCCCTCGTCAGGACCTAGCCAGCGCGTGCTCAGCGGCCGCCTCGGGTGACATTGCCC
>JBQTJP010000149.1:0-2477 GCA_052386995.1 Armatimonadota bacterium | reverse complement strand
GCGTTGACAAACCGCTGCACGCCGGCGTCTGCGGCCGCCATCAGCATGTTCAGCGTCCCAATCACATTGGCCTCGGTCGCGCCCATGGGATCGTCTACCGACCGCGGGACGGCCCGCATGGCTGCCTGGTGAAACACCACGGTCACGCCGGCGCAGGCCTCCCGGCAGGCGGCCGCGTCACGGATATCCCCATTGACCAGCTCGACGCCGTCCGTCTGCGCGCGACCGCCCGCAGACGGCGCCTCCACGTCGCGGCCGAGCACGTGGGCGAGGTTCGATGAGCGCCCCGTCGAGAAGTTGTCGAGCACGCGGACGGACTCACCGCGGGCCACGAGCGCCCCCACGAGATGGGTCCCGATGAACCCGGCACCGCCGGTTACCAGGTAGCGCATTGAGACCTCACAGGTGTTCTGCCATGCGTCACATCGCCGGGGGTCAGCCGAGCTCGATCTCGGAGGAGTCTCCGAGGTTGATGCGGGCCGCCCGGCCCGTCACCGAGGCGTGCTCGCCGATGATCGAGTGCTCGAGCAGGACACCGTCGAGCGTTGCATCGGCATTCACAATGCTGTCCCGCACCACGGAGTTCGTGACCCGCGCCCCTTCGGCGACCGACGCAAATGGCCCGATGACCGAGCCTTCGATCTGCGCCGACGGATCGACGAAGGATGGCGGCAGCACGACCGATCCCGGGGGTGGCGCCGGGGTGACGCGGTCGGCGGCCAGCAGCTCCCGATTGGCCTCCAACAGCGCCTCGGGGGTTCCGCAATCGTACCATCCCGAGATGTGGAAGGTTTCCATCTTCTCGCCGCTCTCGACCATCATCTGCAACGCGTCGGCCAGCCAATACTCTCCCCGGACCATCCGGTGCTCATTGACCATCCGCTCGAGGGACCCTCCCAAGAGCCTGGGATTGCGGATCATGTAGACGCCGACCACCGCCAGGTTGCTCGCCGGCACCTCGGGCTTTTCCACCAGGCGCCGCACACGCCCATTGGAGACCTCCACCACGCCGAAGCGGCGTGGATCGCTGACCTCGTGGACCCCGATGGCCGATGACTGAAGCGCTAGCACGCGGGGCAGGTCGGCCTTGATGATCGTGTCGCCCATGATGATGAGAATCCCGTCGCCGTTGAGGTACTCGCGCGCGACATAGATCGCGTGCCCGTTGCCGAGCGGCTCCGACTGCTCGACGACGTGTACACGCAAGCGATATCGCGCGCGAACATATTCTTCGACCTTCTCCCCCAGGTGGCCAACGACGAGCACAACATCGTCGACCCCGGCCGCAACCAGTTCATCCAGGATATGCCCCAGGATCGGTCGTCCGGCGACATGCATCAGCGCCTTGGGCTGCGTGTGCGTGTGGGGCCGCAGGCGGCGGCCCACCCCGGCGACAGGAATAATCGCCCTCATGACGTCCCCCCATTTCGCTTTGCTGTGATCGCTTCCTTTTAGAAAGCCTAGCGGCCGCGGAGCGTCAGCACGAGGCCGAGCGTGCGCACGAGAATCAGGGCGTCCAGGAACAGGGAGCAGTGCTTGATGTAGTAGAGATCGTACTGAAGCTTGATCAGCGCATCTTCGACCGAGCTGCCGTAACGGTAGTTGACCTGGGCCCACCCCGTCACGCCGGGCCGCATGGCGTGACGTACCCGATAGAACGGAATCTGCGTCTCCAGTTCGGCCACGAACTCGGGCCGCTCAGGCCGCGGACCGATGAACGCCATCTCTCCGCGCAGGAGGTTGATCGCCTGCGGGAGTTCATCCAGGTGGAGTAGCCGCAGGATGCGTCCCGTCCAGGTCCGCCGGGCGTCGTCTTCGGCCGCCCACTGCGGGCCGTCGACCTCGGCGTCCGGAACCATCGTCCGGAACTTGAGCAAGGTAAAGGACCGGCCACCCCATCCGGTCCGGACCTGCCGGTAGACGATCGGACCAGGTCCTCCCAGTCTGATCGCCAGGGCAATAAATGGTAGCAGCAGGAGCGTCAACACGGTGCCGGCCAGGCCGATAGCGATGTCCATGCCGCGCTTGAAGGCCAGGTAGAGGCGGTTTCTATCGCGCTCCATCGGGAGAACGACATGGAGGCGCCGGCCCACGTGCGCCACCGGCACCCGCCCGGTCAGGCGTTCGTACACCGCCTGCATGTAGGTGACCTGGATGCCTCTCTGGTGACAGTCGAGAATGGCCGCGACCATGCCGACGTCCATGGTCTCCTCCCGGGTCACGGCCAGGATGACCTCGGAGACTCCCTGGTCGAGAGCCACTCGCACCAGGTCGCCGGACGCCCCGAGCACCGGAAGGCCGCCTACCACCGGTCCCTGCCGGTCGGCGGCGTCGTCGATAAATCCCACACGATCGTACTCGGTGCTGGCGTGCGTCTGCACGGCCTCGACCAATGTCCGACCCGCCCATCCCGCGCCCGCGATCACCACGCGGTGGCGGAAGGTCGGCTGCATCAACAAGCCGGCGTAACCGATGCG
>JBQTJP010000148.1:0-5872 GCA_052386995.1 Armatimonadota bacterium | reverse complement strand
GCTGGCGAATGCGCGTGCGTCTCGGTGCACGGGGCCAACCGCCTGGGGACGAACTCGCTGGTCGACATCTTGGTCTTCGGCCGTCGAGCGGGACGCCACATGGCAGGCTACGTCCGCGAGGCCGATCTCGTGCGCGCGGGGTCAAATCCCGACTCGACGGTCGCCGCCGATATCAAGGCGCTGCTTACCCGCACCGAGGGCGGGGCGGTGGCGCCCATCCGCGATGCCCTGCAGCAGGAGATGATGGACAACGCGTCGGTCTTTCGTACCGCCAGCGGCCTCCGGCACGCGCTTCACACTATTGGCGCCCTCAAGGAGCGCTACCGGCGCGCGAAGATCGACGACCACGGCCGTCGGTTCAACACCGACCTGCTCGAAGCCCTCGAGCTCGGGTTCATGCTCGACCTGGCCGAGGCGACCGTGGCCAGCGCCCTCAACCGGACCGAGAGCCGCGGCGCGCATTCCCGTGAGGACTTTCCGCAGCGCGACGACGCCAACTGGCTCAAGCACACGCTGATTTCCAGGCAGCCGGACGGCAGGCTCGAGTTCCGCTACAAGCCGGTCGTGATCACCCGGTTTCAACCAAAAGAGAGAAAATACTAGCCCCCTCCCCGGAAACCTCACGTCTCCGGCCGATAACTCAGGTGGAATGTTATACTCGTGCCATGACGCCTGAAATCCATGCCCCGGTGTCTGTTGAGGCTTTCTGGGATCTATCCCGGGACCTGCGTTGGTCCGAACTGGTGGCCGGGCAGGTCGTCGAATTGACGCCTCCGGGCTTTCGACACGGGGCGATCGTCATGGGGCTGGGCCAACGGCTCCGCGAACACGTGACGAGTAACCGTCTGGGCGTTGTCACAAGCGATGCGGGGTTTATCCTGAGCAAGGATCCCCCCACCGTTCGCGCGCCGGACGTCGCCGTCGTGTTTGCCGAACGAGTGCCATCCCCTATCCCGGCGCGTTTCTTCCCTGGACCGCCCGACCTGGCGGTCGAAGTGCTGTCGCCCGACGACCGCCCGGCGGAGATGGCGGCGAGGATTGCCGACTTTCTCCGTGCCGGCTGCCGGGCCGTGTGGGTTGTGGATCCAGAGGCCGAAACGCTCACGGTGCATACCGAACAGGGTGCAACCCGATACGCCGCACATGAAACACTAGATGGCCCGCCTCCTCTCCCGGCGTTCAGGGCTTTGATTCGGGACCTGCTTGCCATCGCACCGTGAACACGCCCGGTTCGCCCACTCAGATGAAGGTTCGTTTCCGTATAAAACGCTTCAACCCCGAGCGCGACACCGCGCCCCACTGGGAAGACTACGACGTGCCGGCGGATCCGACCGATCGGGTGCTGGACGGCCTGCACCACATTAAGTGGTATATCGATGGGACGCTGGCGCTCCGCCGGTCATGCGCCCATGGCGTCTGCGGCTCCGACGCGATGATGATCAACGGCCGCAACCAGCTGGCCTGCAAGGTCCTCATCAAGGATGCCGGGCGGCGCGTTACCATCGAGCCGATGCGCGGCCTGCGCGTGATCAAGGACCTGGTCGTGGACATGGAGCCGTTCTTCGAGCAGTATCGATCCATCATGCCGTATCTCATCGCCGACGACGCCGCGCCTGATCGCGAGCGCCTGCAGAGCCCGACAGACCGGGCGCGGTTCGACGACACGACAAAATGCATCCTCTGCGCGGCCTGCACGACCTCGTGCCCGATCTATTGGGCGAACGGTGAGTACGTCGGCCCGGCCGCGATCGTCAACGCCCACCGGTTCATTTTCGACAGCCGCGACCAGGGCGCTGCGCAGCGCCTCGCGATCCTGGCCGAGCGCTCCGGCGCCTTCCGCTGCCGGACGACCTTCAACTGCACCGACGCCTGCCCCCGCGGCATCGAGGTCACGCGCGCCATTCAAGAGGTCAAACAGGCAATTTTGCTCCGGCGACAATAACCCAAAGCGAAGCGAGGATCGCCCCTCTGGAAGAAGTGTGTATAATTCTCATAGGATATACACACTCGCTGAGGTGAGCCATGCTTGCGCGCAAGAATCTGATGGTCGACTGCACGGCGCTTTGGATCCGCGGGCTCATCTCAACGATGTCCTGATCGTCCTCTGCGCATCCAGGGCGGGCGCGGCTCTCATCACCCACAACACCCGGGATATGCTCCAGTGGGCCCGAATGCTGCCGCGCACGCGACGGGTACGGGTCATGAGCCCACCTGTACGTTGAGCGCAGCCGCAAGACGATCCGCCAAAAGGGTACCTCGAACCAGGAACATCGGTGGCTGCTTTCGAACCTCCTGCCCCAACAACGTGTGGGGAGAACCACACTGGAGGGATGGAAGATGGCTGACACGATCCGCATGGTGGACTACTTCTACACTGTGACGAGCGACAGGCCCGGACAGGCCGCTCGAATCCTGCGACACCTCAAGGACGCCGGCGTCAATCTCATCGCGTTCCATGGCTTTCCCAGGGGACGGCGGGCGCAACTTGACTTTGTCCCGTCCGCCCCGGCAGCGTTCAAGGCCGCGGCGAAGAGGGCACAGTGGAAGGTTGTGGGGCCGAAAAAGGCCTTCGCCATCAAAGGCAGCGACCGCGTCGGGGCCCTGACGGACGCTTTCGCCAGGCTTGCCAGGGCCAGGGTCAACGTCACGGCCACCGATGCCGTCTCGGGGGGCGCCGGCCGGTTCGGGGCGATCATATGGGTGAAAGGCCGCGACGTCAAACGCGCAGCCAGAGCGTTGAGAGCGGGCTAAACGTCGCTACACGCGGGCTGTTCAAACGGATCTACGCGGCCGTCCGGCGCGTGCCACCGCGGCGCGTTACGACCTACGGCGAGATCGCTCGCCAGGTCGGCCTGCGCAACGGCGCGCGTACGGTCGGCTGGGCGCTGGCGTCATTGCCGGACGGGGAGACCGCGCCCTGGTGGCGGGTCGTGCGCAGCGAAGGGACGATCGCGAACCGGCGTTTCGCCGCGGAGCAGCGGCGGCGGCTTCGGCGGGAGGGAGTCAGGGCTCGGGTCGGGGGCGCCGGCGCGATCGACCTGCGGCGCTACGGCTGGCCCGCCGCCGACTCGTAGCCCCGGGTTGCCGCCGTCCGCACTTCGTGCCGTGTGATCACTCCTCCGGCGGACCACATCGCCAAGACCCCAATACCGCACACCGCCGCGCCGATGAGCACGGCTGTCTGCGATCCCAGAGCCGAGGCCAGCGAACCCATCAGCAGCCCCCCCAGAGGAGCCGTCCCAAAGAATGCCAGCATGTAGAGGCTCATCACGCGGCCGCGGAGCGCATCCGGAACGCTCGTCTGGATCAGCGTGTTCGTCGCCGACATGTACGCGGTCATCGCTCCGCTCAACCCGAGCATCAACACCAGCGTCAGCGCGTAATGCGCGCTGGAGGCAAACGCCGCGAGCAGCACCACGAACAGCGTGGACGTGGCGAGGATAACGGCCCCGAGCCGCGCCGGCCGCACCGTCGCCAGGGTCAGGACGCCGATAGTCGCACCGATACCGCTGGCCGTCAGCAGGATTCCGTATCCGCGCGCGGGGACGTGCAGCACGTCGCGGGCAAAGACCGGCATGAGCACGTGGAAGGACAGTCCGAAGACGCCGGTGACCGCCAGCAAGCCCAGCAGTGCCCGCAGTAGAGGATGCCGCCAGGCGAAGGCCACCCCCTCGCGGAGCTCGCCAAGAACCGGCTGGCGCTCGCCGCCGGTGGGCCGGGAGTTCACGGGAATGGTCGCCAGCGCGACGATGACGGCCAGGTAGGATACAGAATTGAGCGCGAAACTCCAGCCGGGCCCGCCGCGGTTGCCGAGCTGGTCGATGATCAGGCCGGCGATCGCCGGACCGATGATGCGCGACCCGTTGAACGCTGCCGAGTTCAGGGCGATGGCGTTGAGCAGATCCTCACGATCGACAAGATGCGCGATGAGCGACTGCCGGGTCGGCATGTCGAGCGCGGCGGCAATGCCGCTGATCATGCTGAGCGACAGGATGTACCAGACCGTGATCCGACCGGTCAGCGTGAGTGCCGCGAGCACGACCGAGACGATCATAAACGCGCTCTGCGTCGCGATCAGCAGGTGGCGCTTCTCGGACCGATCGGCGATGACCCCGCCGAACAAGCCCAGCAGCATCATGGGGATCGTGTTGGCCAGGGTGACCGTCCCCAGCATCAACGGCGATCCCGTCAGGTCGTAGACCAGCCAGGATTGCGCGGTGATCTGCACCCACGAGCCGGTGAGGGAGATTAGTCCTCCCCACCAATATCGTCGATAATGCGGATGGCGAAGGGCGGTGAAGGTTCCCCTGGGCATCAGGCCGGCGATCGTCACTCTTTCGATGGGGCCTCTGTGTTCGGATGATGCTTCATCGCGAGCAGAAATGCCTCGACGTCACGCCGGAACAGGCGGTACATCTTGCCCAACCTCGCGGCGGGCAGCAGGCCCTGACGGATATACCGGTAGACTGTCAGCCGGTGGACCTGGAGGTAGTCCGCGGCCTGTTCCACTGTCAGAATCTCCTGATCTGCGACCACGTCGTGCCGAGCCATGTCTCGTCGTTTCCCTCCTATGTCTGCACAAACTCCAGCCATCTCGCAGCCGCGTCCCGGGCACGATCGGCGCGCAGACGATAGTATTTGAGATTCTCGCGCTCCACGACCTGGACGAGGTGCGCCGCGCGCAGCACCGCCATGTGATGGAGCGCGGTCACGTGCGAGGTGCCCAGGGCTGTGGCGAGCTCCTGCAGATACATCTCGCGGCCCGCCAGCAACCGGAGGATCTTCAGACGGGTCTCATCGCCCAGCGCCTTGTAGAACCGGACCAGCTCGGGTGGAGGCGCGAGCCGGGTCGGCGCGGTTTCGATGGGATAGATGAAGACCCGGATGCCGTGGTAGGCCGTGACGAGATTGAACGGGCGGAAGAAGAATGTCGGAGCAAGGACCACGCCGGCAAGCGCGGCCTCGGGTCCGATGATGAACCCTCCGGTCGCCCGTTCCACGAGTTCGCCGGGAGCGGACGCCGCGGCCCTGACCGAAAGGGTTCTGACGTCCCGCTCGAGCAGCGGCAGCACCTCCGCCTCCTCGTGGGCATAGATGCGCGCGTACCCTTCCCGCAGCAGCCTGACCAGCCGCGCCTTGGCTTCCGACGGATAGAGCGATACCAGCCGGCGCACCGGTCGGGGATCGATCTCGGAATGCACGGCGGCCATGAACGGCTCGATCGCCTGATCCCCGCCTCCGATGGCGGCACGGAGCAGCGGCAGCGCCTGACGGTCCGCGAGGGTCTCGGACAGCATCAACTCGAGCAGGCTGTCTGCCGGGGTCGCCGCGATGCGACTGATGAACTCGCGCACCGGCAGGCCGGGCGCATGCTCCAGCACCCCCAAGAGGCCGAGCGTTCGGCCGCGCCGGGGGAAGAGCAACCCGAGTTCGGCGCGCAGGTCGGCGCCGAGGGCCTGCTTCGCCCGCTTGATCCAGGCGGCGGAGACCTCGAAGCCCAGGGCCTGGTCGTAGGTCTCGAGCAGGTACAGGCACGCGAGGAAATCGTACGCCGGAGAGGGGTCAATGCGCACCCGCAGCTCGCGCTGCGGGGCGGTGAGATCGATGACTTTCATAGTCGGCATGTAGACGGTTATCTACATGTAGAGTAGACCGGGAATTACGAAAGGTCAAGCCTCGCTTCCGCCGGGTGGGTAGACCTACTACCGTCCGCCGACGGACTCGGTGGGAAGCGGCACGGCCTGAGCCGCGGGCTGCAGGTGCCGGTCGAACCATGCCACCAGCCTGCGAAGGCGCTCGATGCGCGGCTTGGGCCGGCCGTTCGAGCTCATCTGATGGCTCGAGTCGAGGAACCGCAGGAACTCGGCTTCTT
>JBQTJP010000147.1:0-12291 GCA_052386995.1 Armatimonadota bacterium | reverse complement strand
AGGATGCCTTCGAATTTCATACCGGCCTTCTCCATGACGCGCGCGGAGCCGATGTTTGGGATGTCGCACCGGGCCTCGATGCGGTTCAGTCGCATTGCCCCGAAACCAAAGGCCATCACGGCCCGGACCGCCTCCGTTGTGTATCCCTTGTTCCAGTACGGCCGCGCCAGCGCGTAGGCAATCTCAGCCCGTCTGTGCCGGAGATTCCAGGAGACGAAACCGCACGTGCCCACAAGTTTCCCCTCCCCTTTGTGCTCCATCCCCCAGGGCGCGACCTGAAACGTGTTGTAGTGCTCAATCACGCTTATGAGAAAGGCGCGACTGTCTTCGAGAGTTTTGTGCGCCTCCCAGGTCGTGTAGCGCGAGACTTCCGGGTCAGATGCGTATTCGAACACGTCTCCGGCATCGTCCACGCGGAGTCTGCGCAATCGCAGCCGCTGCGTCTGCAGCACCGGCAGGTCGCCGAATACGCCCTCGACCGTTAGGTCGAAGCTCACCAAGTTCCACCCACAGCAAGAGATATGATGCATAATAGCATCAATCCCTGATTGCCCGAGCATCGATTCACTGCCGGAGGAGGTGCTGTATGTCCGAACAGTCACGCGCGAGCGTGGAAGAACTCATCAGCCGGATCAGCCAGGTCCACGACAAGGCCTCGGCGCGAACCGTTTTTGGCGACCCGGTGCACGTGAACGGCCGCACGATCATCCCGGTTGCCAGAGTCCGGTATGGTTTTGGATTTGGCATGGGGCGGAACACCGAGCGGGAGAAAGAAGAAGAGGAAGCGTCCGTCGGCGGCGGCGGCGGTGGTGGTGTGTCCATCAGGCCGGTCGCGGTTCTGGAGATCAGCGAGAAAGAGACACGAATCCGGCCGATCGTCGATGTCACCCGCATGTTGCTGGCGGGCATGGCGCTGGTGGCCTGGAACTTCTTTTGGGTCATGTACACGGCGCGCGCTACGGCCAGAAAAGCGCCGGCCGCGCCACGATGATCTTGGTGCATCAACGGTACTTCGCCAGAGCCGGGCTCCGTGAGCGGGTGATCGACACGCGCGTCGAGGCCTCCCGCCGGCTGCTCGAGCTGGGCGTGCCCGCGGGGCAGATCTGGGTGCCGCTCGGCGGCGAACCCGGCGTTCCGGATGTCATCTGGAACTGCGTATATCCGAGCATGGATGAACGTGAACGGTTCCGGATGCAGCAGGAGTCCGATCCCACGTTTCATGCCATCCGGACGCGGCAGGGGACTCAACTCGAGCGGTGGGTGCGCGAGCATTACCGCCTGCTCGACGGTCAGGTCGCCGGGAACGCACCGAGAACATGAAGCTCGGGGTCGTGTTCCCTCAAACTGAGATCGGCAACGACGCCGCGGCGATCCGTGATTTCGCGCAGGCGGTAGAGGCGCTTGGCTACGCGCATCTGGCCGCGTACGATCACGTCCTAGGCGCCGACCCCACGGTCCCGCGAGGGCAGGCGCGGGAGTGGCTCGGAAGCTACACGCTTGCGGACCCGTTCCATGAGGTATTCGTCCTCTTCGGCTATCTGGCCGGCAGCACCCGGCGCATCGAGCTGGGAACGGGCGTGCTGATTCTCCCGCAGCGGCAGACGGCACTCGTCGCCAAGCAGGCGGCCGAGCTCGACGTCCTGAGCGGCGGCCGGGTGCGGCTCGGAGTCGGCCTTGGATGGAACTCGGTCGAGTACGAGGCCCTTGGCATGGACTTCCGGACGCGCGGGGCGCGGATGTCCGAGCAGGTCAAGGTGCTGCGCGCGCTCTGGACACAGGAGTCCGTGACATTCTCCGGCCGGTGGCATCACATCGTCGCGGCCGGGATCAATCCCATGCCCATCCAGCGGCCGATCCCGATCTGGATGGGCGGCTCGGCCGATGCGGCGCTGCGCCGCACCGCGCGGCTTGCCGACGGCTGGTTCTTCGGGGGTGGGCAGCCAGACCCGTACACCCGATCGGCCCCTGTCAACCGTCAGGAACTGGTCGAACGGCTGCGGGGCTACGCGCGCGCGGCCGGACGCGACCCGGCCGCATTGGGACTCGAAGGGCGCGTCGCCATCGGAGGAGGCGGGCCGGAGGAATGGCGCAAAAGCGTGGAAGAGTGGAAAGCGCTAGGCGCCACGCACCTCGGCGTGTCGACGATGCGCGCGGGCCTGGCGACCCCGGCTGCGCACATCGACGCCATCCGGCGGTTTCGGGACGCGGTGTTTAGCGGCTGATCCGGCCGCCGATCGCTCTCACGGGGATGTCAGCCGCCGCGGCCGGCCGACGGTCGCACCAGTCTGCTCAGAATTTGCACGTGATCAACCGCGTTAGCTATCATGGCTGCGGCCAAAATCCCGAACACGACGTTGTCGAGAACCTGCGCCCAGCCTGCGCGTACCCAGAAGGCGCGGGCAAGCAGCAGCGGGAGGTAAACGAACTGCACCTGCCCGACGAGCTTGCCAAAGCGGACCGGCGCAAACGTCAGGCCGTGCGTCTTGCGTACGCTTGTGATCTGCGTCCCGGCAATCAGAAATCCAGTCGCCGCGATCGGCAGCCACTTCCACCAGGGGAGGATGCCGATCCCATAGAGCGTCGTGAAGGCCGAATAGATCACCACGAAGTCCACGGTGCTGTCAAAGACGGCACCGAACGAGCGGCTCTGACCGGTGCGGCGGGCGATCGTGCCGTCCACGAGATCGGTGGCGATCACCGCGAGGAGTGACGCGATCGTCATCCCGGGCAGCGACGCAATCAGGCCGTACAACAGATAGGGCAGGATCACCAGCCGCGCCCCCGTCAGGGCGTCGGCGTACGTGAGCTGTGGGTCTTTCCACGAGAATCCGCGGTCACGCATCGGGGGCGACCATCGGTTCCCCGCCGGTGACGGCTACCCGGTCGGGCTGCCGCGCACTTCGATCCCCAGCACCGTCTCGAGGCCGCGGATCACCGCGCTGCTGTCCTGTGGCCCGAATCCCAGGGCCCGAGCGAGCTGCAGCAGCTCGGTGGCGCCATTGGCAACGGGCAGTGGGACCGTCATCTCCCGCGCAAGCGCGGTCGCCTGCCTGATGTCCTTGTAGGCCATGTCGAGGCGGAAGCCGACCTCATCGAATGCGCGCTTGAAGACTTTGGGAACGAGGTACTGCAACGCCGGGCTGTTGGCGGTGGACGACGTCAGCATCGCGAAAAGCTTCCCGACATCGAGGTTGGCAGCCGTGGCCAGAGCCAAGCCTTCGGCGATCCCCGCGCTGGCGATAATGGCGATCATGTTCTGGATGAGCTTGGCGCTGTGCCCCGCGCCCACGTCCCCGAAGTGATAGATGTGCCGGGCCATCGCCTCGAGCACCGGACGCACAGCATCGAGCGTCTCCTGCTCGCCCCCGACCATGATGGTCAGCGTGCCCACCTTTGCGCCGGACGGCCCGCCGGTGACCGGAGCGTCCAGGAAGCGCCCGCCCATGCCGATGAACCGAGCGGCGATGCGCCGTGTGTCCGGTGGGTAACAGGTCCCCATGTCGATGACCGTATAGTCTGGCGCGATCTCGTCAGCCAGCCCGCGCCGTCCGAACAGGATCTCCTCGACTTCGCGAGACGTGGGTACCATCATGATCGCGACGTCCGTATCCCGCACGGCCTCCGCGGGAGTCGCGGCCTCGGTCGCGCCCCGGGTAAGGAGTCGCTCGATAGACGCACGGTTGCGGTGCGCGACGACCACGACGCCGTGCCCGGCCTCGAGCAGGTGGCCCGCCATATGCTCACCCATCAGCCCGGCGCCGAAGAACGCGACCTTTGCCATCTGCCCCTCCTCTGCGCTGATTCTGCCCGGCCTTACGTCCAGGTGACCACCGGATACAGCGACAGGCGCTCATACCCGGTCTCGGTGATCAGAAGCGTATCTTCGACTACTCCGGTCCCTAGACCCTCGACGACGACCATCGGCTCGTAGGCCACGGTCATACGCGGTCGCAGCACGGTCGTGTTGCCCGCGAACAGCCCGGGGATTTCGAGCACCGACATGCCGATGCCATGACCGAACCCGCCGGAGCAGTAGTACGGCTCGTACTTCGTCCCGCGTACGACCGCCAGGAGCGCATCGGAGACCTCGTCAATGGTCTTGCCGGACCCGATGATCTGCAGCCCCGCGTGGTAGAGATCGAGCCCAACGTGAAGAAGGTCACGTGCATCCCCGCGGGCGGGCCCGACCACGGTGCAGCGGCTGACATCCGCCATATAGCCATCGAAGGCGACCCCCAGGTCGGTGAAGACCATCTCGCCGTCGACCAGCGCGCGGCGGCGCGGGTGGCCATGCTTCAGGCCGGCCTGGGTGCCGCCGACGACAGACGTCGGGAATCCTTCGCGGCCGCCCAGGCTATGTATGCGGTGCACCGCTGCCGCAGCCACAGTCGTCTCTTCGACCCCAGGCGCAAGCGTCGCGAAGACGGCTTCGTAGGCCGCATCCGCGATCCGTCCGGCCTCGCGCATTTTGGCGATCTCTTCGTCGCTCTTGATGATGCGGACGCCGCCCAGCACATGGTCGGCCGGTCGAAGGTCGGGCAGCCGCGAAGAGAGCGCCTCGTGGAGACTGTGGGGCAGGAGGCCGTTGCCGACAAGACCGACCCGCTTCGCCCCCCGGGCCGCGTCGGCGGCCAGCGCCGCCACCTCATCAACGGCGCCGCCGTAGATGGGTCCCAGGGCGACACGGACATCGGCCACCCGGCATGTCCAGATCATCGAGTGCATCGGCTCGGCATGCAGGATCCCGTCGGTGGTGACGGTGAGGCGGCCGTCCGCATGCAGTACCGCGAAGGCATTGCCGTACACCGGCACATAGTTGGTGAGGTAGGTGACGGGGGCGGCGGCCTCGGTTTTCCCCGCCGCGTAGAGCACGAGGCAGTCGAACCCCTCGCGCTCCATGCCGTAGCACGTGGCGCGGAGACGCCGTTCGTATTCGGCGTCGGTGAAGGTCTGCACGAGATAGGGCCTGCGGGCCTCCAGATCAAACGGCACGCGGGGCATCGGTTCGCGCCTCCTGACGGACAGCGTGCTCGCGCAGCGCTGGGATGACGGCCTCCATCGCCCGGCGCATCTGACCCACCGGGTCATAACTGGCGAAGCGGATGATCGGCAGCGTGCACCCGGCGTCGATGAACCGCGCGATTCGCTCGGTGACCTCTTGTGGCGTTCCGGTGACCAGACGCCAGCGCAAGTACTCTTCGGGAAACGTCCCCATATGATAAGACTCGTAAAATCGCCGCGCTTCGTCAAAGGCCGCCGGGCCCGTGTCCTGGATGTTCACGTAGAAATGAATCATCGAATCGGTCGGCAGCGGGTCGCGCCCGGCCTCGCGGGCGTAGTCCAGTATTCGCTGCCAGCGGGCGCCGAACTCCTCCGGCGTGCTCATCTCGACCATCCACCCGTCCCCGATCCGCCCCACGCGCTGCAACGCGCGTTCGATCATCCCTTCATCGGCATACGGCGGCATAGGATTGCTGGCGATTGGGATCGGGCAGGGGTGCTGGGCGGGCGTGACATGGATCTGGACGTCCTCGAACCGGTAGTACCTGCCGCGATGCGTGACGGGCGCGCCGGTCCACAGCGCCCGCAGGATCTTGATGCCCTCCACCATTCGCCCGGCCCGCTCCTCCACAGACATACCCATTGCGGCGAACTCGGTCTCCCACTTTGCGCCACTCGGCGAGCGGAAACCCTTTCTGGTGCTGGGCCCGCCGCCCATGCAGGCCACCAGCAGCGTGCGTCCGTCGCTCAGGCGGTCCAGCGCCGCCCACTGGTTTGCCAGCACGATCGGGTGCCGGAAGACAAACGACGCCATACAGGCCGTGCCGAGCACCACCCGGCGCGTCCTGCCCGCCACGAGCGACAGGAAGACGATGGCGTCGATCCGCGGCTTGGAGATCAGGTTGTCACCGGTGAAGACCGCGTCGAACATCTCGGAGCGGTCGGCGACCTCGCACATGGCGATCAGGTCTTTGGGATCGCCGGCGCCGATCACGATGCCGCGGTTGGGGACGCTCAGCCCCAATCTGATCCTCATGGCCCTCTCCTAGCGCCGCCGCCGGTACGGATCGAGCGCGTCCGCCAGCGACTCCCCGAACACGTTGAGCGAGATCACGGTCAGCGACAAGAACACCGCAGGAATCGCCAGCAGATACGGCTGGCTGCGCAGGTACGGAAAGGCCTCGTTGATCATCAGTCCCCAGGAGGGCCGCGGCGGCTGCACCCCGACGCCGACGAAACTCAGGGCGGCTTCCACCAGGATGATCGCGCTGACATCGAGCGTCGAGCGGGCCGCCACCAGGTGGAGCACATTGGGCAGCAGATGGCGGCCGACGATGCGTCTTGTCGTCGCGCCGAGCGCGCGCGCCGCCTCGACGAACTCGCGCTCCCGCAGCGCCACGACCTCGCTGCGTACGACGCGGGACATGCCTGGCCACGCGGTCAACACGAGCGCGATGATGATGTTCAGCAGACTCGGTCCAAAGATGCCAGTGATGAGGATCGCGAGCAGCAGGTTCGGAAACGCGATGAGAAGGTCGACGACACGCATCATCCACGCGTCGACCTTGCCGCCGGCGAGGCCCGCGAGCGTCCCCCAGAGCGTCCCCACGATCACCTCGGCTCCGACGGCGATGGCGGCGACGGTCAGCGAGATGCGCGCGCCAGATGCGACCCGCGAGAGGACATCCCGTCCAAAATTGTCGGTGCCCAGCAGATGCGAGAAATGAGGGCCGCGCAGCGTGCTGTCCAGGTCCTGGCGGTCGTACGCGTAGGGGGTCAGGATCGGAGCGGTGAGCGCCATCAGCACAACGAGCAGCAGAAACATCGCCGCCAGTGAGGCGAGCGAGTCGCGCCGGAAGAACCTCCAGATCGATGCTGCGCGTGGCGAGAGCGCCCCGCTAGTAGCGGATGCGAGGGTTGAAGAATGCATAGGAAAGGTCCACGGCCAGATTGACCAGGATGAACAACGACGTGTAGACGAGCACGACCGCCTGGATCACCGTGTAATCGCGCTGCAGGATGCCTTCCACCCCCACGCGCGCCATGCCGGGGATGTTGAAGATGATCTCGACAATGAATGAGCCCGTGAGCGTATATCCGAACGCCAGGCCGATCGTCGTCACGATCGGGAGGGCGGCGTTGCGCAGCACGTGCCGGAAGACGATGTGTGGACGCGCCAGCCCTTTGCTGTGCGCGGTACGGATGTAGTCCTCGGCCATGACCTGCAGCATGCTGGTGCGGCTGATGCGCGTGATGTACGCGGTAGGCGCCACCGCGAGAACGGCCACGGGCAGCACGTAGGACTGCCACGGCCCGATCCCCGCGACCGGCAGCGCGCGCAGCCACAGCGCGAACACGAGCACGAGCAGCGCCGCCACGACGAAGTTGGGGACCGAGAGCGCCACGACGACGAGCACCTGGAGGGCCCGGTCGAGACGCGAGCGCGCGCGCACCGAGCCGATGATCCCGAGCGTCAGCCCCACGGCCGCGGCACCGGCCACCGCCAGTGCCGTCAGACGCAGGCTGAGAGGCAGCGCCTGCCGGACGATGCGGTCGATGCGACGCCCGGGATAGATGAACGACTCGCCGAAGTCCAGGCGGGCGGCGCCGGCGATGTAGCGCACAAACTGTGCCCAGATGGGACGGTCGAGGCCCAACTCCCTGCGGATCGCCCGCGCGGCGCGCTCATCGTAGTTGTCTCCGAGTCGAATAGCGACAGGATCACCCGGGGCCATCCGGCCTGCTACGAAGATCAGCAGCGCCGCGCCCAGCAGCAGTGGCAGGGTCAGGCCGATCCGGTAGAGCGCGTACCGTAACAGCGCGGATCTAGCGGCGAATCTCGACGCCGGTCATATCGGTCCAGCCAAGCGACAGCGGAGATCCTTCGAACCCGCGCACGTGCGGCTTGACGACTATCGCCCACCGCGTGAACACCACCGGCACCAGGCTGGCATCGCCGACGGCCATCTGCTCCGCCTGGCGGTAGAGCGCCTCACGATCCGCCTCGCTGCGCGCGCTGTTGGCCTGGTCGATCAGTTTGTCGAATTCCGGACTGCGGTAGTTGGCGAAGTTCAGCCCGCTGCGGCTGTGCAGCAGCAGATCCATGTAGTAGCCGTAGTCAAGATACGCGGCCGACCACCCCTGCATGAACGAGGGAAACACGTTGCGGCGGTTGAGCGCGGCCCGGTAGGCGGCGAATTCCTGCCGCTGCAGGCGCACCTCGATGCCGAGTGTATCCTTCAGCATCGCCGCGATCGCCTCGGCGGCCATCTGATAGTCGGGCGCGGCCGGGTTGATCGCCATATCGAGCGGCGGCAACCGACCGGCCCAGCCGCTCTCCGCCAAAAGGCGCTTTGCGGCGTCCGCATTGTACGGCAGACCCCGCATTCCCGCGTCAACGCCGGGGACTTGTGGCGGGACCATCCCCCTCGCCGCGGTGTAGAAGCCGAGGAACACGGTCCGCGCGATGCGCTCGGTATCGATCGCCTGGGCAATGGCGCGCCGTACGCGCACATCCCGGAAGGGCTCGTAGACCCCCTGATTCAAACCCACGAAGAGGATCTGGGCCCGCGGGAACACGCGCAGCTGCCCGCTGTATCGCGCGTCGGCGGCGACGCGCCGGTAGTCGGCAAGCGGTACGTCCGTGATATCCAGCTGCCCGGCTTCATAGAGATTGAACCGCGTGATGGCCGACGGAACAATCAGCATCTCGATCCTGTCAACCTTGGGCGAGCCGAGGACGAAGTCTCTGTTGGCCGTGTAGACCCACCTGACGTTCCGCTCCCACGCCGCCAGCCTGAAGGGCCCGGCGCCGGCGGCGCCCTTCTCCTGCCAGTCGCGGCTCCCCTCCACCTCTTCCCTGTTCAAGACCGACGCGTTGTAAGACGTGAGCCTGTTGATGAATCCCCCTCGCCCATCAGGCGCCAGCGCGATCTGAAGCGTTGTGGGATTGACGGCGCGCACCCCAGCCAGCGACATCGTCGCCCCGCTGCGCACGGCATCAAAGCCGATGACGCCGCCCAGGACGGCTTCGGCCGATCCACTCCCGGTCGCCGGCTGCGCCAGGCGATCGAGTGACCATTTCCAATCGGCGGCCGTCACCGTCTTACCGTTGTGAAACTTCGCGCGGGGGTCGAGCTCGAACGTGTACACGAGCCCTCCGCCGGTGATGTTCCATGAGCGCGCGCCCTGAGGATGAATCTTCCCTGCGCCGTCCATGGTCACCAGCCGCAGATGGAGCAGGTAGGCGTTGGACGCCGTCGGAAAATCCGAAGCCACGGCGGGATCGAGCGTGCGGGCATCGCCAACCATATAGATGCGCAGCACGGAGTCGCCGGCCGGCCCCGCGCTGACGCTGAGACCGGAGACGGCGACGACGAGCCCAATCAGCGCCGCCATCGCGACCCGCGTAAGCTGTCCGTTCATCTGGCTCATCCTCCCTGGGAGTGTGATACCGTGACCTGCCTGATCTGGGGATCGCCGGCCACGCCGTCCCGAACCGTTCGCATGTACGCCAGGACGTCGGCCGCCGGAAGCACGTCGCCGTACCGGGTGTAGATGTCCCAGAGGGCCACCTTATGGCTTGTCGCCCCTCGGTCGCACACCCCTTCGATGGGCACAATGACCCTAAAGCCAGCACTGAACGCGTCGACGACCGTTGCCCGAACACAGCCACTGGTGACCGCGCCCGTCACGATGACAGTGTCGACGCCGTGAAAGATGAGCTGGCTGACCAGATTCGTGCCGTGAAACGCGCTCGGAGCGATTTTCACCACCACGGATTCAGTTGGCAGCGGCTGCAGCTCAGGGACGATATGGTACGCTTCGGGGCGCGCCATGATGGGAAGGGCCCTGCCCGCTCCCTTCCAGCGGCCCCGCTCGGCGGCATTCCTGGCCCGGTCGGCGCGTGAGTAGAGCACCGGCATGCCGGTCGCGCGGGCCTGCCCGAGCAGTTCCTTGATAACCGTGACCGTCTGTGAAGCCCCTGGGCTGGCGTACGGATACGCAGGATCCACGAACGCCGTATACATGTCAACGACCAGCAGCGCGGGCCTGCGGCCAAACCCGGCGATGCCGCCCCACCCGCCGCGCTCGTACAGCGCGCGTTCCTCAGGGGAAACGACATCATCCCAGATGGCCATGAAGGTTGACGCCTAGTTCTCTGGCCAGGTCGCTGATTTCCTGCCACACATCGGCCGGGATGCGCAGTCCCGCCGACAGGCTCACAGACCTGCGGCGCGCGCTGCCCTCGCCCGGGAGCAGAATCTCATCGACCCCAGGACGCATTGGACCGGACTTGATCTCGCGTGTCAGGCCGGACACGCTCTCCTCGTACGCGTCCAGAGGGAGAAACGCATCGACCCGAATCGCACCCACGAAGTTTCCAGAGGGGTCCGGGGGCCAGATGCCTGAGAGGACGCCGCAGAGAATCTCGATCGCCACCGCAAGAGCATAGCCTTTGTGGCCGCCGGCGGGCGCCAACGAGCCTCGCGGCGGAAGCGCCTCGTGCGGGTCGCGGGTGGGATTGCCCGTGCGATCGAAAGCCCATCCCGCCGGCAGTTGCTCTCCCAGCCGCTGAGCCAACAGTACCTTGCCGCGGGATGTTTGAGTCGTCGAGATGTCGATGACAACGGGTGGACCGTCCCTCCGCGGGAAGCCGATTGCCAGCGGATTCGTGCTGAGGACTGGGCGCGTCCCACCCCACGGCGCCATCCACGCCGCGTGCGGCCCGCCCGAGCAGGCGATGAGGCCAATCATGCTCCTGGCCGCCGCGGCCTCGACGTAATATCCCAGCCGACCGATGTGTGTGACGTTGCGCATCACCGCCAGGCACGCGCCGTTCGTCGCCGCGCGCTCGGCGCACAAGTCCATGGCGCGTAGCGCGGCCACGTGCCCCCAGCCGTGATGCGCATCGATCACCAGCGCTGCCCCGGAATCGCGCTCGACGGTGACGCGCGTGGGTGAGGCGATCTCACCACCACGAGCCCACCGCACGCAGTTCGCCACGCGCATGAGTCCCTGCGATTCATAGCCGCGCGCTTCTGCGTCAACCAGATGCGCCGCGACCAGCGCGGCTTCGTCCGGCACGACGCCGGCGGCCCGCAGCATCTGCGCGACGAGCGCCTCGATCTCTCCTGGCTTGACGATGACGTCAGCAGCCACGGGCTACCACCACCGGATCTGGCAGCGGTTGAGACGCTCAACGCCGCCGGCGGTGACCCACCAGATGTCCTCCCAGCAGGCCGTCCCAAAATCCTTACGCACCAGCATGGGCTCGAACGCGAAGATCATGTTCTCCTCTAGCGCCGCACGGTTTGCGGGCGTAAACGCCGGCAGGTCCTGCACGCCGCAGCCGATCCCATGCCCGCGGAAGTAGAGGTAGTCTTCGTACCCCGCATCCTGCGCGATTGCCTGAGCGATCGCTGCCAGGTCGGCGATGACGGCTCCGGGGCGAGCCGCGCGCATGACGGTCTCCACGATGGCGATCTGGGCTTCCATGAACCGGCGTTGCTCGTCGCTTGGAATTCCGCAGACACGCTGCCGCGACCCGTCGCTGCAGTAGCCCATGTACCGGCCGCCGACGTCGATGTAGACGATGTCCCCTTCCCGGACGCGGTTGCCGGTGGGCGCCACGTGCTTGAATCCGGATCGCGGCCCCGCGCCCACCGCGAGCGCGAATGCCGGATGCTCGGCGCCGGCCTTGAACATCGCGTAGTTCGCCTCGGCAGCGAGCTCGAATTCGCTGATTCCGGGCCGGACGGCATCCATCGCCGCCTGCATGGCGACATCGGCCAGGTGGCAGGCCTTGCGCATCACTTCGACCTCACGAGGGCTCTTGATCGCGCGCATCTCGAGCAGCAGCCCCGTCGCCGCCGTGACGCGCGCCGAGGGAAACCGTCCCGTGAGGTATTGAAGCACGCGATCGGCGCCCGTGTCTCCGACCACCCCGATGGTCCCGTCGGTTGCGCCACGCTCCGCGAGCAGATCATCGAGGTGATCGAACAGACTGACGGCAGTGGTGGCACCGGGCAGCGTGCGGGTGGCGGCTGCGCAGCGTACGTCCTCGATCCAGCAATCCTGAATCCCGGAGTGCATCGGCTCACCGTGCATGATCGCATTCGTGGCAAAGCCGGGCGCGCCATCATCCGGAACCACCAAGACGGTCTCGCCGCCATAGAAGTCCTCGAAGTTAGTGAGATAACGGATGTTCGCGCGTTCAACCTGGTTGCCCACGACGACAACGCAATCCCAGCTATCCCGAACCATCAGACCGCGCAGGCGCCGCAGGCG
>JBQTJP010000146.1:0-4029 GCA_052386995.1 Armatimonadota bacterium | reverse complement strand
CGCAACTTGAACGTGTAGACCTTGCCGTCACCGGAGACGCTCCACGAGGTGGCGAGCGACGGTACGATCTCGGTCGTGCCCGGCTTGAAGCCAACGAGCGCCTCAGCCGTGTTCTGGAAGACGTGCCAGGTCCAGTAGTCGTAGGAGTTGGCCGGGTCAAGGTCCGTGATCTTGTCTGTGGTGCCCAGGACGATCGTGTCCCTGGGGGGCGCCGCCGGAAGACCGGCGGGCATCGCCAACGCAAGGGCCGAAAGTACCAGCGCGACGAGCACGCCTCGTTTCACTTCATCTCACCTCCAAAAACTGGTTGGGACAGCACTGTCTTCGCTACCCGGCCAACCGGCGCCTCCTGGGGTTCAGCAGGTCGTTGACACCCTCGCCGATCATCCCAAAGCCCAGTGAGACCAGCACGATGACCAGGCCCGGAAAAGTGATGAGCCACCAGTAGCCCGACTGGAGAAACCGCTGGCCATTCTGGATATCGAAGCCCCAGTCGGGAGTCGGCGGCGGCAGCCCGAGACCCAGGAACGAGAGGGCGGCTTCGGTCAGGATCGCGTCGGCAATATTAAATGAAGGCACGGTCATCACGGCGCTGAGCGTGTTGGGCGCCACGTGGCGGATCAACAGGCGGCCCGTCGAGCTTCCGGCGGCGCGCGCGGCCTCGACGAACTCCTGCTCGCGCACCACCAGGGCCTGCCCGCGGGCGACCCGGTAATAGGTTGGGATGTAGACGAACGCGATAGCCGCGACCATGTTCAGCAGGCCCGGCCCCAACATGGCCACGATGGCGACGGCCAGGATCAGCGCGGGAAATGAATAAATCGCATCCATGAAGATCGAGAGGCTCCGATCGATGCGCCCGCCCAGAAACCCGGCGATCCAGCCCAGGAGCGTGCCGGAAGTGAGCGAGATCGTGCACGACGCTACGGCGACCAGCAGGGGAACCCGGCCGCCGTAGATGATGCGGCTCAGCACGTCCCTGCGGAGCTGGTCGGTGCCGAGCAAGTGCGTGCTGTTGGGCGGTTGCAGACGATCGCCCGCGGTCGCGCTGGTGGGGTCATAGGGGGCGATGAGTGGGGCGAGTAGCGTAGCCACAACGAGCAACCCGACGACGGCGCCGCCCGCGCAGAGAAGTGCCCGCGGCCCGCGCAGGCCCCGGAGCAGGGCGCGACTCACCGCCGGTCAGTAACGCACACGGGGATCCAGGCGGGCATAGAGGACATCCACCGCCAGGTTGGCCGCTGAGATGAACAGCGCGATGAAAACCACCGTGCCCTGAATCGCCGGGAAGTCCCGGTTCTCGATGCTCTCCAGGAGAAACCGGGCAATGCCCGGCCAGGAGTAGACTGTTTCGGTTAAGATGGCGCCACCCATCAGGATCGCGAACTGAAGTCCTATCACGGTGACGATGGGAATCAGCGCATTGCGCAGGGCGTGCCGGCGGACCACCACGGGCTCTGGGAGTCCTTTGGCCCGGGCCGCTGTGATATAGTCGCGCACCAGGACCTCGAGCATGCTCGTCCGGCTCATACGCCCGATGAACCCCGAGACAACGAGTCCGAGCGTGGCGGCCGGCAAGATCAGGTGCCGCAGAGCATCGGTGAAGGCCGGCATGTCGCGCCGCAGCAGCGTGTCCAGCAGGTAGAATCGCGTGACCGGTTCGAAGGTGGCGCCGGTCACCGGGTCGAGCCGTCCCCCCACAGGGAGCCATCCCAGGCCGACCGCAAAGATCGATATGAACATCAGACCGATCCAGAAGACGGGCGTGGCGAACGAGGCGATGTTGAACAGGCGGATGGCATGGTCGGCGGCGCGGTCGCTGTGCGCCGCGGCGTAGATGCCGGTCCCCATTCCCAGCGCCGTCGCCACCAGCATGCCGGTGACGGCCAGCTCGAGCGTCGCCGGGAACCGCTCGAGCAACTCGGCAATGACCGGGAGGCCGCTGCGGGTGGAGTCGCCGAAGTCGCCACGTGCGATTCCGCCCACGTAGGCCATGTACTGGACGTAGATGGGCCGGTCGACCCCCAGGGCCTGCCGGCAGTTGCGGATCTGCTCCGGCCCGACGTTCCGGCCGCCGAGCATCGCCAAGCACGGGTCGCCCGGGATGACCCGCAGGATGAGGAACACGACGGTCAGCAGGATGAGGAGCATGGGGATGGTCAGAACGAGCCGTGCGAGTATGTAGCGGCCGACGCCCACGACCTTCAAGAACCCCATATCATCGCATCCCGAAACCCGATGCGGTGGCGGCGGTGCCGGCCTCCACCGGCTTCGGCACTTTGGTCGTCAGCGTCACATACATTTCCTGAGGACCTGCACGCTGAAAAGACAGGGTGACGTTGCGGGTTTTCACAGGCCGTCTCGACATGAAAAAGCGTAGCACATTTTTAGGTGAAATGGCCGCGCGGGACTGACCAAGGGTCTTTTCCTTTCCCTCCACGGGCATTCTGCCGAAACCCGCACCAGATCCGGGTTTCAGCCAATCCGGTGTTATAATTGTTATAACGAGCGTCATCCCTGATGAGAGATGCGGGCCGATGACTACGGCCTTCAGGAGGGCGCCCTCGTGGACGTGCTAGCAATCAGATGAGGGCTGCTGCTCGGCCCATTGAGGCTCACGCCGACGCGCGGCCAGCTCTGCAACCGAGGAGAAGCCCCTAAGACCAGCGAACGCTAGAAAGCCAGCCATCCTGGGTTCGGAGTGTACCGCAGAAAGATGGCCCTCTCTTCCCCGGCCGTGACCCGGCCCACCCGGCGGCTCACCCGCGCCGCCGTGCTGGGCTCCGGCGTGATGGGCGGCGCGATCGCCGCGCATCTGGCCAACGTCGGCGTCCCGACCTTCCTCCTCGACATCGTCCCCCGCGAATTGAATGACGACGAGCGACGGCGGGGTCTGACGCTGGATGCCCCAGACGTGCGCAACCGGTTTGCCAAAGCGGGTCTGGACCGCGCGGTCAAGGCCCAGCCCGCGGCGTTCTACTCGCCGGCGCGGGCCGATCTCATCACGATCGGCAACTTCGACGATCATCTGGACCGTCTCCGCGACGTCGACTGGATCATCGAAGCGGTCGTCGAAGACCTCGAGATTAAGCGCGCTCTCCTTGCGCGCGTCGAGGCCCACTGGACACCGGGCACTATCGTCAGCACCAACACGTCGGGACTGCCGGTCGGGGCCATCGCCGAGCAGTCCGGCGCCGAGTTCCGGGCACACTTTGTCGGCACGCACTTTTTCAACCCGCCTCGCTACCTGAAGCTGCTCGAGGTCATCCCCACGGCGCACACGCACGCGTGGGTGACGGAGACCGCCGCCGGATGGGGCGATCGCATGCTCGGCAAGACCATCGTCTACGCGAAAGACACCCCGAACTTCATCGCCAACCGCATCGGGACGTACGGCTTTTTCAAGGTCGTTCAACTCATGGTCGACCTCGGTCTGGAGATCGACGAAGTCGATGAACTGACCGGGCCACTCATGGGACGCCCGCGCTCGGCGACGTTCCGGACGGGCGATCTCGTCGGGCTGGACACCACTCTGCACGTCGCCGAGAACGCCTACCGCAACCTCCCCAACGACGAGGAGCGCGAGATCTATCGGCCCCCGGCATTCTTGACGGAGATGGCGAAACGGGGATGGCTCGGTGAGAAGACCGGTGGCGGATTCTACAAGCGTAAGAACGGCGAGATCTTGACGCTCGACTATCGAACGTTCGAATACCGCCCGAGGAAGCGTTTGTCCACCGCGGCGCTGGAGGCGGCGAAGACGATCGCCGATCCAACGAAGCGGGCCGTAGCGCTGCTTGCGACGGACGACAGGTACGGCGAGTTCCTGCGACGGCTCACCGGTGCGACGCTGGCGTATACCGCCCGGCGCATCCCCGAGATCAGCGACGACGTCGTAAACATCGATCGCGCAATGCGTTCGGGGTTCGGTTGGGAGCAGGGGCCGTTCGAGCAGTGGGACGCGCTCGCCGCCGCCAGCGTGATCGACCGGCTGCTGCCAGCGGACCAGCCGCTGCCCGAGATCGTCCG
>JBQTJP010000145.1:0-5768 GCA_052386995.1 Armatimonadota bacterium | reverse complement strand
TCAAGATCATCCGCGAGATCCACGCCGCCGGGACGGCGATCCTGCTCGTGGAGCAGAACGCCCGGCAGGCGCTTGGGGTCGCCGATTACGGCTACGTCATCGAGAGCGGCCGCATCGTGCTCGAAGGCTCAAGCGCCAGGCTGCAGGCCGATCCGAACGTGCAGGAGCTCTATTTAGGCGCGGTGCAGGAGGCCTCGGTGAAGGGGTTTCGACGATATAAAGTACGCCGGCGGTGGGCCTAGCCACGACCGCAAGGTCACCGGCCTAGCCCTGCAGCGCCAGCCGGTTACGGATGTACCCCAAGAGATCCTGGCGGGTGATGGTGCCGACGAGACGCGCGCCGTCGCGGACCGCGACCTGCGAGACATTCTCGCTTCCCAACAGCATCAACGCCTCATAGGCGCTCTGCGATGCGCGGACGGTCGGGCACGCGTCTTCGTGATTCATCACCTCTTCGACCGTGACCGCGTCCCAGCGCTCACGCGGCACCCGCTTGACGTCGTCGATCGACACGAGCCCGCGAAGATGCCCGTCGTCGGCGACACAGAACTCGGAATCACGGCTGCGCATCAGGTGCCCGTGCACGAACTCTGCCAGCGTGATGTTGCCAGGCACGGCGCTCACCCGCTCGCGCATGACGTCCCTGGCCTCCACCCCCCGCAGCGCGCGGCGGATCTGCACCTGCCGGTAGCCTGACTGCGCGGCCTGAAGCAAGAACCATCCGATAAACAGCGTCCAGAGTCCTCCGACCGTACTGCCGCTCAGCGCCCGGAACAGGCCGAGCCCCATCAGCAGATACGCAAATATCTCACCCACCAGGCTCGCGATCTTCGTCGCGCGGAACAGGTTGCCCGTGAAGTACCAGAGCACCGACCGGAAGACGCGGCCGCCGTCCAGCGGAAAGGCCGGCAGCATATTGAACACGGCAACCGCAATGTTGATGAAGGTGAGGTATTGGAACAACAAGCGGATGGCCAGCGGCAGCGCCGCCCGATCGGCGATCCACGCCAGGGCGCCAAAGAGAAGCCCAATGGCCACGCTGGTCAAGGGACCCGCGATGGCCATCCGAAACTCCGCGCCCGCCTTCCGGGGCTCGCGCGTCATCTGCGCCACGCCACCAAAGATGAAGAGCGTAATGCTGCGCACCGGAAGCCCTCCGCGGATGGCCACAAACGCGTGTGCGAGCTCATGCAACAGGAGCGCCGCGAAGAAGAGGGCGGCCGCACTCACGCCGAGGGCGATCAGGGTGGGCGTGCCCAGCTGGGGACCGAGCTGCGGAAAGTATCCCGTGGCGAGTGACCAGGCAATAAGGATGAAAACGACAAGCCAGCTCGCGTGAATCTCGATTGGAATGCCAAGAATGCGGGCAACCCGCAGCGTCCCCGTCATATGTTCCTCCGACTTTACTCCTTGGAAGCCGACAAGACTCGTGTGGTGGGTGTTTTACCCGCCGTACAGTCCCGCGATCACATCGGCATACTTCTCCATGATCGCTTTCCGCTTCACTTTCATGGTCGGGGTGACTTCACCATCCTCCATGTAGAGGCGCTTGGGGAGAATGGCAAACTTTTTGACCTGCTCGGGAGGGGAAAGCGTCTTGTTCACCGCGGTCACCTCGCCATGCACCAGATCGTTCACTTCTGGTCTGGCGGCCAGATCGGTGTAGGTCGTGAACGGCAGGCGGCGGTCCTGCGCCCACTTCGTCACATGCTCTTCATCGATGACGACGAGCGCCACGACGTACCGCTTTCCGTCCCCAATGGCCACGGCGTCGTTGATATATGGACTCGCCTTGAGCTTGTTCTCGATGTACTGGGGCGCGATGTTTTTTCCGGCGGCGTTGATGAAGAGGTCTTTCTTGCGGTCGGTGATCTTCAGAAATGCGTCGGCATCCATCTCGCCAACGTCACCGGTATGCAGCCATCCGTCCTCGATGATCGCCGCGGTAGCTTCAGGTGCGCGGAAATAGCCCGAGAACACGGTGCGCCCCCGGACCAGAATCTCTCCGTCTGGGGCGAGCCTGACCTCGAGTCCCGGCAGCGCCCGGCCAACCGTGCCCAGTTTGATCGCGCCCCGCATGTTTCCCGTGACGGCGCCCGTGGCTTCGGTCTGGCCGTACACTTCGAAAATCGGCAGGCCGAGCGCCATGAAGTACTCCAGCAACTCGGGAGCGATCGGCGCCGCCGATGACACGACCTCGCGGGTCCGGTGGAGTCCCAGGCGCCTCCGCAGCGGCAGCAGCACCACTGCGTCGGCCAGCCTCGCCGCGAACCGCGCGGGCAGCGGGATCGACTTCCCAGCCAGCTCCCGCCGGACCTTCCATCTCGCGAGCCCCATGGCGAGGGCGTACGCCCACCGCTTGAAGACGTCGTTATCTTTGACCCGGAGGGTGACCGCCGAGTAGAGCTTCTCCCAGATCCGGGGCACGCCGAACAGCACCGTCGGCGCCACCTCGGCCAGGTTTTCCATCACGGTGTCGAGGTTCTCGACGAAGTTGACGGCGTAGCCCCACCGGACCGGCAAAAACGACGAGAAGATTCGCTCGGCAATGTGGCAGAGCGGAAGGTACGACAACACTTCGTCGTCCGCAAGAAACGTGAAGCCCTCCGTCAGGGTCTCGGTCGCGGCGATGATGTTGATGTGCGTGAGCATCGCGCCCTTGGGGGGCCCGGTCGTCCCCGAAGTATAAATGAGGACGGCCATGTCATCGGGCTCGATGCCCGCCAGCCGCTCGTCCACCATGTCGGGATGGCGGCGCGCATGATCTTGTCCGAGCGTGAGAAATTGATCCCACATCATGACCTGGGCGTCCTGGAAGGTCCGCAGGCCCTCGGAATCCATCACGATGACATGCTCGAGGTGCGGCAGCTGCCCGCGGATCTCCAGCCACTTGTCCAAATGCTCCTCGCCTTCAACGATGAAGACGCGGCAGCCGGCATGATCGAGGACGTAGTGGACCTGCTCGGGGCTGCTGGTTGTATAGATCCCGGTCGTCGCCGCGCCGGTCGTTTGGATGCCGAGGTCGGCGATGACCCACTCGGGGCGGTTTTCACCGATCAAGCCGACCCGCTCACCGGGCTGGACGCCGAGCGCCAACAAGGCGTTCGCGACCAGCCGGACCTGGGCAGCGTACTCCTCCCAGGTGATGCGGTGCCAGATCCCAAACCGCTTGCGCCGCAGCGCGACTTGCCTGCCGCGCTTGGCCGCCTGATCGAAGAAAAGGCCTGGGACGGTATTGGTGAGCACCGGACGAGGTGCCGTCAGGACCATACGTAACCCTACTGCGTTGGCAGGACGCTTCCTGCAGACCCGGCGGACGGGCCTCCCGCACACCGCGCGGTGGCAGCAGGGCACCGCGTGAGTATCGAGAAGAAGCAGGCGCGCACCGCCGTCTCGTACAGTGTCTGGAAGGAGCCGCGACGTATGGCGTCCCGCCGCTCGAGCTCGACGCTTGCAGACTCGCTTGCCATCTTTGCACGGGACACCGCGGGCCGGGGCAACTGGGGGAATCCCGGGCTGAGCAGGATCCTCAAAGGCGTGAAAGTCGACGAGGCCACCTGGAAGCTGACCCCGGGCGACCACTCGATCTGGGAAGAGGTCAACCACATCGCCTACTGGTCGCGCTTCACGCTCGACTATCTGAAGGGCCGGGGCAAGCCTACCAAACAGGCCTGGCCCGCAGGGAAAGGCGGGGCCACGGGATGGCGGCGCGACATTGGCGAGGCGTCACGCCTACACGACGAGCTGGTGCGCCGAATCGCCGCGCTTGACGATGCTGCGCTTGCCGCTCGCGCGCGGCCCACACCCTATGCCACGGCGCAGCTCCTCCTCGGCTGCGCCTCCCACATCGCCTACCACGTTGGCCAGATCGCAGTAATACGAAAGCTCTATCGGCATGCCCGGCGGCGTTCTCGAGCGGCTCTTTAGCCTCCAGGGCCAGGGGGCCCTCGTCACCGGCGGGTCGCGCGGCATTGGCTTCGAAATTGCGCGGGCGCTCGGGGAGGCCGGCGCGCGGGTCGCGATCGTGGCGCGGCGGGCGGAGTGGTTGGAGCCCGCCGAGCGCGCCCTGCGCGATGCCGGCATTACCTGTGCCGCCTTTGCCGCCGATGTCGCAGATTTCACCCAGGTCAACCGAACCGTCCAGAGCGCGCAGGCTGCGATTGGCGATCTGTCCGTCCTCGTCAACGCCGCGGGCCGCACGTGGGGCGCGCCGGCCGAGTCGATGCCCCTCGAACGCTGGCGCGAAGTGATGGAGGCCAACGCGACCGGCACGTTCCTTATGTGCCAGGCGGTCGCGCGCGGTATGATGGCGCGGCGCTATGGCCGCATCCTGAACGTCGCCTCGGTCGCAGGCCTGCGAGGATCCGTGCCGGAGGTGCTCCCCGTCGCCGGCTACGCCGCCAGCAAGGGAGCGATCCTGGCGCTCACCAGGCAACTGGCGGCCGAATGGGGGCGGCACGGCATCACCGTCAATGCGCTTGCGCCGGGCTTCATCCCAACCCGCATGTCAGAAACGGTCATCGAGCGGGGCGGTCAGGCGATCGTCGATCGTATTCCGTTGCGCCGGGTCGGGACGACGAAAGACCTGCTCGGCGCGGTGCTGTGCCTGGTGGGGCCGTCCGGCGGATACATCACCGGGCAGGTGCTGGCGGTCGATGGCGGTGTGACGGCAGTATAGGGCGGAAGATGAGAATCCTCAGTCTTGTTTTTCTGTCATCTCTGCTTGTCGTTGAGGCGTCTTCGGCCGCAGCTCGGGTCCCCGACGACAGGCTCGTCGTGCCGGGGGTTCGCATAGGGCGATGGGTCGTGACGATGAGCATCGATGATCTCACCCGCGTGCACGGCATGCCGATACGCGTGCACGTGCAGGCCGGTCTTCCCCCGGCTGCCGACGCGGTCTACGACTACGTCACCTTCACGTGGGACCGCGTCCCGGTCACGGCCACCGCGCTGGCCGGAAGAAGACGGACCGAGGTGCTATCGATCGGATTCCTGTCGGCGGGCGGCGGTCGCTTCGCGACGGATAAAGGCGTCGCGTTTTGCACCGTCCGCGCAGATGTACTGAGAGCCTACGGCCAACCGACCGCCGAGACTATACCGCAGCCCGGGGAAACCCGGCTCATCTATGACAGCATAGGCATCGCCTTCAATCTCAGCGTCGGACGCAGGGTCAGCAGCATCGCCATCTTTCGCCCGGGGACGGCGGACCTCTACTGGCACTTGCTGTGACGAGCCTCGGCTTACAGAAGAGAGAGTTGGATGGGCTCGCTGCTCTTCTGCGTGATATGGGGTCTGCTGATTGAGTCGGCCCTGACACTATCGAAGTTGAGCCGCGCTTTGATCGAGGCGACCAGATCCCGTATTCGCTGCTGGTCCGCGCGGGGCGCGTACCGCTTTGGGTAGAGCCGCTCGTACTCGGGAATCAGCTCGGGATGCTTTTGCTCGAGGTACTGGAAGTACGCCTGCCGGACAACATCTCCAAGGTGAAGCAGATTGGCGGAAAGGAACTGCGCGCCGTGGTCTTTTGCCGCCTGCACTACCCTGGTCAGATGCGCTTCGTTGTCCGTGATGCCCGGCAGCACGGGGGCCAGAATCACGCCCGCGGACACCCCGGCGTCGATCAGCGCCCTCATCGCCTCCATGCGGCGCATGGGCGGCGGGACATCAGGCTCAACTTCCCTGGCGATATCGTCGTCAACGGTCGTGAAGCTGAAGCAGACGGTCGCTCCCGGGCCGCGCGCGAGCTGAGCCAGCACATCTTTGTCCCG
>JBQTJP010000144.1:0-4323 GCA_052386995.1 Armatimonadota bacterium | reverse complement strand
GGCTACAACACCGACTTTATCTTCGGCATCTTACCGATCCGCTGAGCGGTCGCGGGGACGGCGCCGGGAGCAGTCCGGCCGCCCGAGAGAGGCAGGTGGCACGAACGTGTGGGGAAATTCGATCTTGGTTGGGCTGGTGGCCGTGTGCGTCCTGGTCGCGCTCAACGGCATGTTCGTGGCGGCGGAGTTTGCGATCATCTCGATCCGGCGGACCCGGCTGATCCCGCTCGCCGAACGCGGGTCGACGGTGGCCAAGCTCGTGCTGCGGGCCGCGAGCGACCCCAACGCGTTCCTCGCGGCGACGCAGCTCGGCATCACGATGGCCAGCCTGGGCCTGGGCTGGATCGGTGAGCCGGCGGTGGCGACGGTCGTGGAGCCGTTGCTGCACGGGCTTCCCCTAGCGGTCAGCCAGGGGACGACTCAGGTGATTGCCGGTACTTTGGCCTTCACCATCATCACCGTCCTCCACATCGTCTTCGGGGAACTGGCTGCGAAAAGCGCCGCGCTGTGGCGACCCGAAGGAACCGCTCTCATCGTTGCGCCGCCGACCGAGGTCTTCCATCAGGTTTTCCGTCCGTTCATCTGGCTGCTGAATTCGACGGCCAACGGGATCCTTGGACTGTTTGGACTGCGCGCCCCCAGCGGCCACCATGTCTATTCTTCTGAAGAGATCGGGATGCTGGTCACGGAAAGCGAGCGGGCCGGCGCGGTCGAGCAGGAAGAGGCGGTCTTCGTCCACCGCGTCTTCAAGTTCACGGACAGGGTCGCTGGAGAGGTGATGGTGCCGCGTGTCTCAATCCGGGGGCTGCCCAAGGAGTCCACGGTCCGCGGGTCGGTTGCCGTTGTGCGAGAAGCGGGCTACTCGCGCCTGCCGGTCTTCGACGAATCGCTGGATCGGATCGTCGGCATGGTGCACGTCAGGGACCTGCTCTTTGCGGAGGTCGACGGGCGCGGCGACCAGGCCGTGGAGGCGATCATGCGACCGGTTCTCTATGTGCCCGAGACGAAGCCGGTGGTCGACCTCCTGAACGAGATGCGGCACAAGGGCATCCAGCTGGCGGTCGTGCTCGACGAATACGCGGGCACCGAGGGCATCGTGACGATCGAAGACCTGCTGGAGGAGATTGTGGGGGAAATCCCCGGGGAGTTTCGCAAGGAGCCTCCCCTGGTCGTGGTGCAGCAGCCTGATCGCATCGTGGTGGACGCGGCCATTCCCCTGGAGGCGCTCAACGAGGTCTTCCACATCAACCTGCCTGCGGAGGCGGCGAACACCCTGGGTGGATTCATCTTCCACCATCTCGGGAGTATCCCGGAGGCGGGTCGCACGTTCCACTACGACGCGCTGGAGTTCAGGATCGAGTCCGCGACCCGCAACCGCATCGGCCTGGTGCAGATCCGGAAGTTGGGCTAGCTGCGGGCAGCCTGCGGGTTGTGAGTCGACCCACTACCAGCCTCGGCTCGGGGTTGACGGTCTTCTTCCGTGCCCCATATAATCGCTGTATCAAACGCGCGCGTGGGAACGCGCGCCCATATGGCGATGATCGGAAGCAGTAGGCCGTTGTCCCGTCGCCCGTTGAGAGAGCCGGTGGGCGGTGCGAACCGGTGGCGGGAGAGGCCGAACTCGTCCGGGAGCCGCGTGGGCCAGGGGCGAACGTCCCAGGCCCGCGCCGTGAGCCCTCGAGACGGGCGCCAAGTGGACCGACGCGTGGGGCAGTAGCTCAGGGGGAGAGCGCCTCTTTGGCGTAGAGGAGGTCGCGGGTTCAATTCCCGCCTGCTCCACCAGACGCTTTCTGCGGCTGGACGTGTCGGTCAATCGGGGTGGTACCGCGGAGCCGTCTTCGTCCCCAGGACGAGGGCGGCGTTAGTATTTTAGGCCCGTGCCGGGGGTGGTCGAGCATGCAGGCATCAGAGCGAATCTGGTTCGACGGAAAATTCGTGCCGTGGGATGACGCGAAGATCCACGTCGCCGCCCATGTGGTGCAGTACGGCTCGAGCGTCTTCGAGGGCATGCGATGCTACGAGACGACCGGCGGACCGGCGGTCTTCTGCATGGGCCCGCACGTTCGCCGGATGATGGATTCGTGCAAGATCTTCCGGATGGCGCTCCCGTACTCATCCGAGCAGATCTCTCGGGCCATCCTGGAAGCGATCAGCATCAACGGCCACCGTTCGTGCTACGTTCGGCCGCTGGCCTTCAGGGGCGTCGAGTCATGGAACGTGGAGCCACGCAAGTGCCCCATCCATGTCGCGATCATGACCATCGAGTGGGGGCGATACCTGGGGCCCGAAGCCATCGAGCAGGGCGTCGACGTCATGGTGAGCTCATGGCGCCGCATGGCCCCGGACACGCATCCCGGGATGGGCAAGATCGGCGGCAACTATGTGAACTCGGCATTTGTGGTGATGGAGGCCGTGGACAACGGCTACGCCGAGGGGATCGCGCTGGACGTGCAAGGGTACCTCAGCGAGGGGAGCGGTGAGAACCTGTTCGTCATCCGCGACGGCGTCATTCACACGCCGCCGATGGCGGCATCGATTCTCGGTGGGGTGACGCGCATGGTCGTAATGGCGTTGTGCCGCGACCTGGGCATCGAGGTGCGGGAGATGCCGATGCCCCGCGAGATGCTCTATGTCGCCGACGAGGTCTTCTTCACCGGCACGGCGGCGGAGATCACGCCCGTGCGCTCGGTCGACAAGGTCCCGGTCGGCGCGGGACGCCGCGGTCCCATCACGCGGAAGCTGCAGGATGAGTTCTTCGGCATCACCGAAGGCCGGCTGCCCGATCGTCACGGGTGGCTGACCGCGGTGCCGGTTATGACCCGGCCGTAGGCAGAGGGGCGGGCAAGGAGCGCGTCATGCGCTACGATCATCGGACGATCGAATCGAAATGGCAGGCTCGGTGGGAGGCCGACGGGCTGTACCATGCCCCTGACGGCGGCGAGCGGCCGAAGTTCTTCTTCCTGACGATGTATCCGTATCCATCCGGGGACTACCTGCACATCGGGCACTGGTACGCCATGGCGCCGTCCGATGCCGCGGCCCGCTACAGGCGGATGCGCGGGTACAACGTCACCTATCCGATGGGCTTTGACGCGTTTGGCCTGCCGGCGGAGAACGCCGCGATCGAGCGCGGCATCCATCCCTTCAAGTGGACGATGGCGAACATCGACGTCATGCGCCGCCAGCTGCGCTCGATGGGCGCGATGTGGGACTGGCCGCGCGAGGTCGTGACCTGTACCCCCGAGTACTACACATGGAACCAGTGGTTCTTCCTGAAGATGTATGAGCGCGGCCTGGCCTATCGCGCGCTCGCGCCCGTGGACTGGTGCCCGAAGGACAATACCACCCTGGCTCGGGAGCAGGTCGTCGGCGACGAGCGTGTGTGCGAGCGCTGCGGCACGCCCGTGATCAAGAAGAATCTCGAGCAGTGGTTTCTGAAGATCACGGCCTATGCCGAGGAGCTGCTGGACTTTTCCCAGATCGAGTGGCCGGAACGGGTTCGGCTGCTCCAGACCAACTGGATCGGGCGCAGCGAAGGCGTCGAGTTCGCCATTCCGGTCAAAGACCATCCGGGAGTCTCGTTCCGGGTGTTCACGACCCGGCCCGACACGGTCTACGGCATGACGTTCGCGGTGCTGGCCCCCGAGCACCCCCTGGTCGACCAGCTGACGACGCCCGAACGGGGCGCGGAAGTCGAAGCCTACAAGTTCAAGGCCGCACGGGAGTCGGACATCGAGCGTCTCTCTACCGAGCGGGAGCGAGATGGCGTGTTCATCGGCGCCTACGCGATACATCCGATGAACGGCGCCGACGTGCCGATCTTCATCGCCGATTACGTCCTGTTAACCTATGGCACCGGCGCCATCCAAGGGGTGCCGGCGCACGATACTCGAGACTTCGAGTTCGCGCGGAAGTACGGTCTCCCCATCCCGGTTGTCGTCGCACCGCCGGATTGGGATGGCCAGCCGCTGCGCGAAGCCTATCTGGATGAGGGCACAATGGTGAATTCCGCTCCGTACGACGGCCTGCCGTCGTCGGAGGGCTGGCAGCGGATCGCCGACGACATGGTCGCGCACGGGATCGGCGAGCGGAAGGTCCACTATCGCCTGCACGACTGGCTGATCAGCCGACAGCGCTATTGGGGCACGCCGATTCCCATCGTCTATTGTGAGGCCTGCGGAACGGTGCCCGTGCCATACGAGAACCTGCCGGTTGTGCTGCCCGAGGACGCGGAGTTCCGCCCGACCGGCGAATCGCCGCTGAAGTTTCATGAAGGGTTCCGGCGCGCGACATGCCCGCGCTGTGGGCGGCCGGCCGAGCGCG
>JBQTJP010000143.1:0-2777 GCA_052386995.1 Armatimonadota bacterium | reverse complement strand
CCACCCGATCCCAGGAGCGTCACCAGCCGCGACTGCGCGAGTAACCGTTTAACCTCGGCCATATCCTGTTCGCGGCCGATGAAGCTCGTCAGCTGGATGGGAAGGTTGTTGGGTAAGGTGTCCACGGACATGAGGCGCGGAAACTGCGAGGGGAGGTCGGGATGCACGACCTGGAAGATGTGTTCGGGGCGCAAGAGGTCTTTCAGGCGATGAGGTCCGAGGTCGACCAGCTGGACGCCATCCGGCAGGTCATGATCGACGAGGGCGTGCGTGGCCTGCGACAGCAAGATCTGTCCGCCGTGACCGGCGGCCGAAATCCGCGCCGCGCGATGGACATCCAATCCCGCATAGTTATCTCCGGCGATGGTTCCCTCGCCCGTGTGAAGCCCCATGCGCACCCGCACGGTTGCGCCGCGGGGCCAGGCGTGCGTGGCAATCGCCTTCTGGGCCGCGATGGCCGCGGCCAGGGCGTCTGTTGCCAGCGGGAAGACGACGAAGAAGGAATCGCCCTGCGTGTCCACCTCGCGGCCGCCGGCCTTGCGGACGGCGTCGCGGATCAGGCTCTGCTGCTGGGCGAGCACCTCGGGGTATCGCTGGCCGAGCTCCTGGACCAGGCGCGTGGACCCCTCGATGTCGGTGAAGAGGAATGTGACCGTCCCGGTCGGCAGGTCAGGCGTCGGATTTCACCTCGCAAGTTATCATTCTAGCCGCACCAGCGAGATCACGCACCGTGTTGTAGATTCCTCGAACGAACACGACTGCACAAACCACCACGCCGGTTCCGTCGTGAGCTGTTCAAGTCCCAGGGTCGGTGTCTTTTCTCTCCAGGCGCGATCGATGCGATTCGTCTCGCCGAAGAGTGCCGCGGGCGCAAGCCCGCGACGTAGCCACGGCGCCGAGATCGGAGGACGCGAGTGCCACCACACCAGCCCCAGGCGCTCCGGCGAGTGTTCGAGCGGCGTCCACTGCATCACCAGGCTCCTCCAGAGCCCGGTTTCCGCGAGCCGCATCGCCGTCATCCTTGGTGGTGTCTGGAAGATTCCAACCAGACGGGTCAGGGACTCGATGGAGAAGCCATCCTCGCGGGTTATGAAGGACATGAACACGCGCATCGGAAGCAGGAGCTCCCTGCCGGCAAGATCGCAGAGATGTTCTTCCTCTTTGGTCCACGAGGAGCTTCGAGGGTGGTCATGCCCGCGGAACTGCAGCAAGAGCGCATGGCCGAGCTCGTGTGCGCAGATCGCGTTCCACTGCTCCGATCGTACCGGGTACCGGCGATTGACATAGATCATCAGGCCGTCGCCATTCTTGACCAGCAGGCCGTGCTGCTTGATATTCATGGGCCGGATGTCCTTGACGCCGCACGATCCCGCGACTAAATCGGGGAAGTACGGCGGGCCTTTGACCTTCGAGCGTGTCAGTGCCTGACGGACGAGGTGACGAATGCCCTGCTCGGGGTCGCCGTCGAAATGCTCGGCGATCCTCTGGGCGGTCGGGCTCAGCCAGAGTTTCGGGAGCATGCCGTCAGCCGGACGTTACTGAGTGTCCAGGGCCTCCCAGTCTTCAACGCTTCGGGGCATCCTGCCGCGAACCGCGGCCGCGACCAGCGAGCGCAGCCGTTCGTACCGCGCGTACGAGAGTTGCCGGCTTCGCGCGTACTCTCTGAGGCTCTCAAAAGACACGATTTCGGCTTCGCGGCGCCGGCGATTTGCCATCAGATTCTCCTTCAGTTCCTGCAGCCGCGCCCGCAGCCCGTACCCCAGCTCGGCATCGCCGGTAAACCGCACGATATCAGCATCACCGCCCGACCTGACGACATGGGGAAGGCCGCGAACCAACTGGGAGACCACGGCGCCCTGCCGCGCGATAAGGAGCACGGGAATCTCGCGCGCATCCGCCATCTGGCACACGATCCCTACGCTGACGGACGGCAGGCTGCACTCGGCGATGACCAGCTCCGCGCTGCCGATCCGGGCCGCCTTGAACCGGTAGTGTTGCTCTGGCGTTCTCTCGTCGTCTTCGGGATTGCTGAGCTGGTGCGGACAGTAGCAGGCGTAATTCTCATCCTCACAGACTTCCTGAATCAGCTCGTACCGGTCCTCGAACAGGGCCTGCTCTGCCGGCGGCAGCTCGCTCATCGGGCCGGAGAGGTATGCGTGCAGCCTGGCTGATCCCGTCATGCGTTGCCTCCGCGACCACCCCTCTTCGAGGGGCGGCGTGTTCATCCCTGGCGCGCGTCGCACGCGCCGCGCTCAGAGGTCCAACTGATAATACCCGTAGCTCGTCACCTCGTGGAAACCGCACGATCGGTAGAGGGTGAGCGCGTCTCGATTATCGGTCTCGACTTCGAGCAGGATCTCGTCCCACGATTCGCCCCGGAGGGTGGCTACCGTGTGCGCGAGCATCTGACGTCCGTATCCGCGTGCGCGATACTGCGGGAGGACGTTGAGCGCGATGATGTAGACGCGCCGCTCCTCGGCGGCGAGGCCCACGCTTCCCACGGCTTCTCCATCCACCAGCGCGATGAAGAATCGGTGAGTCGACCGCTGGATGTCTCGCGCGAGCCGCGCCCGTTCTTCCTCCTCAGAGCGGCCAAACGATGTGGAGATGAGCCGCGCCAGGACCTCGATATCCCGAGCGGTGGCCTGGTGCAGCCCGATGGGACGCACGCTGGTGGACCGCGGCTGTGGTGCGCTGCGGGGCTCCAGTTTCATCCTGTATTCTGAAAACCGGTACTGCGGTCCGACCGCCCTGACGAAGGCCAGCCCCGAGCGTGA
>JBQTJP010000142.1:0-7882 GCA_052386995.1 Armatimonadota bacterium | reverse complement strand
CCGACGAACAGTATGAAAAGCTTGTCTTCGACGGCCGACGACACACGAGCATCGCGTCGCTCCCCGGGATGGCCGCGCGCACCGTGACCGCGTTCTCGTTCTCCAAGGCGTACTGTCTGTCGGGCCTCCGCATCGGCTACGCGGTCGGGCCGGCCGCGGTCATGGATCACATGTACAACCTCATCCGGTTTGGGATCCAGGCGGTCGGCGCGCTCGGCATGCGGGCGGCGCTGGCCGTGCTGCGCGGCCCATCAGACGCATGGCTGCGCGACGTGGTCGCCGATCTTCAGGCCGACCGCGACTATGCCGCGGGCAGGCTCAACGCCATGCCCGGGGTTCGCGTGCACCCGCCGGTCGGATGCTATTTCCTCTGGTGCCGCGTGGACGCCGGCGGCCTCCCATCATGGGAGCTTGCCGAGTACGTGCTGCGGGAAGCGCGAATCTCGGTCGTCAGCGGACACCAGTTCGGACGCTCGGGAAGGCACTATCTGCGGGTCAGCGGATGCGTGGGCCGGCAGCGCCTGACAGAGGGCCTGGACCGGATGGAGCGCGCGCTGGAGCGCCTGCGCGTCAAGACGCCGGCCAGGTGAACGTCCGCGTGGCTCATCAGCGGAGTGTTCTGGTGGTCAGCGCGCACCCAGCGGACTTCTGTGTTCGCGCGGGCGGGCTGCTCGCTCGATACGTCGGCTCGGGAGCACCCGTGCGGGTTCTCGTCATGAGCACGGGAGCCCGCGGCGAATCGAACGAGATGTGGAAGGCGACGCAGGGCAAGACCACCGAGGCCGAGGTCGCCGAGGTGCGCCGGCAGGAGGCGCGGGCGGCAGCGAAGATCCTGGGGGTCGAGGTCACGTTCTTCGAGTATTCGGATCAGCCGCTCACGTTTAACGCGGAACGTCTGATGCGCTTGTGCCACGAGATAAAGGCGTTCCGGCCGACGGTGATCCTGACGCATCCTAAAGAAGAGCCGTACAATCCCGACCACAGCGCCGCGTGCCGGGCGACGCTCGAGGCCGCCTACAACGCCACGCTCGCCGGCGTGCATCCCGACCTGCCCACGATCACGCCGCCGCAGATCTATGCGTTCGAGCCCACGCAACCCCTGGTCGAGATGACCGGGTTCGTGCCCGACACGTTCATCGACATCACCGACGTGATCGACAAGAAGATGCACGCCACCGCGGAGTACAGAGTCCAGCCGTATCATGTTGACCGGTACCGCGCGCGCGCCGCCTCGCGCGGCGCGCAGGCAGCGTACGTCGCGGGAAACCCTGAGATCAAGTTCGCCGAAGCCTTCCAGCGCTACGCGCCGTGGTGCGGTCGCCTGCTCCCGTGAACCCGGAAGATCGTTTCATCTCGCCATATGTCCGAGACCTCGCGGCGCGCGCGTCGGGCGGCGGCAGCCGGTCTCATCTGGTGAACCTGGCCAGAGACATGCAAGACGTCATCAGCCTGAACTCGGGTGATCCGGATCTGACCGCGGCGCCGGTCGCCGTGGAAGCTGCGGTCGAGGCGCTGCGCGCCGGCAAGACGCATTACGCCCATGGCGGGCTGCCGGAGCTTCGGGCGGCCATCGCGCGCAAGTGCGCCGCCGAGAACGGATTCACGATTGATGCCGATCGCCAGGTGATCATCACCAACGGCAGCGCCGAGGCGGCGGCGGCGCTGCTCCTGACGTTGCTCGACGCCGGCGATGAGGTGCTGACCACCGATCCGTACTACACCGGGCACGTGTCCGCGATCACGCTGGCGCGGGGCGTCCCGATCTTCGTGCCTACGCGCGGGGACGACCTGTGGGAACCGGATCCAGCAGAGGTCGAGCGGCGGATCACGCCACGCACGAAGGCCTTCATTTTCGCCACCCCCGGCAACCCGACGGCCGCGGTCTACCGTCCGGAGACGCTCGCGGCATTGCTGGACATCGCGCACAGGCGCAACATCCTCCTGATTCCGGATGAGTTATTCGAGCGCTATGTCTACGATGGCCACAGGCACGTGAGCGCGGCGTCGCTCCCCGGCGCCGCGGATCGAGTGGTCACGATCAACGGCTTCTCCAAGTCGTACTGCATGACCGGGTGGCGCCTCGGATGGATGGTTGCGCCCCACTGGCTCGCCGGCACGCTGGCCAATGTCCGGTATTCGCTCTCGATGACCGCCTCGACGGCGAACATGTGGGGCGCCATCGCGGCGCTGTCGGCGGCCGCAAGGCCGTATTACGACGAGGTCTACCGCACCTACGGCGAGCGGCGCGTGTTCTTCTACGACGCCTTCACGCGGGTGGGCCTGCCTCAGAAGCCTACGCCGGGAGCCTTCGTCGGCATGGTCGACATCCGCAAGACGGGGCGAACTGAAGAGCAGGTAGCCGAGAAGTTCCTGACCGACGCGCGCGTCCTCGTCTGGCCGGCAACCGTCTTCGGCGCGTGCGGGAGAGGCTACCTGCGCGTAAGCCTCATCAAACCGTTGGTAATGCTGCAGGAGATGATGCGCCGGCTGGAGCCCGTGGTGGCCGGGATGTTGTCGATCGACGCCCGATCCACGTGAGGGGTACGGATATGAACGACATCTACGCCTATATCGACGCGCACCGGGATGTCATCCTGCAGGACTTCTTCACCCTCCTCCGCCAGCCCAGCATCTCGGCGCAGAAGGTCGGTCTCGAGGAGTGCTGCGACCTGCTGATGCGCTTGATGACCAAAGACGGACTGCCGGTGCGCAAGATGCCGGTCGAGGGTGGGCCGCCCATCGTCTTCTCGGACATCCCGGTCACAGGCCCGGCCAAACGCGGCGCCAGGACGCTGCTGTGCTACGCGCACTACGACGTCCAGCCGGTCGAGCCGCTCGACCAGTGGATCTCTCCGCCGTTTGAGCCCACCATCCGCGATGGCGTCATCTATGCCCGCGGCGCGACCGACAACAAAGCCGGGGTGCTGGCTTTTTGGAAAGCCGCGCAGGCGTTTCTAGCGGTGCGGGGCAAGGTCCCCTGTCATCTCAAGCTCGTGATTGAAGGCGAGGAGGAAATGGGCAGCCCCCACTTCCTCTCCTGGGTCGAGCAGCATGCCAAGATGCTCGCGTGCGACGCCTCCACGTGTCTGGACGGGCCGGCCGATGCGTCCACGAAACTGCCGGCGGTCAAACTGGGGATCAAGGCGATCCTGTACGTTGAGATGCGCCTGAAGATGAACGAAAAAGACATCTGGTCCGGCTACGCGGGCTGGGTGCCGAGCCCGGTCTGGCGGATGCTGAAAGTGCTCGATACGATCATCGACAAGAACTCGGGTCGCATCCTCATCGATGACTGGTACGACGACCTGCTTCCGATTGACGCCGAGGACGAAGAGTTGCTGCGCCGGCAGTTTGAACGATTCGATGAAGCGGAGGTCAAGCGCGAACTCGGCATCGCGTCATTCGCGTGGGGGATGGACGCCTGGGAAGCCGTCAAGCGGCGGCACTTCGGACCGACGGCGAACATCTGCGGCATCGTCGCCGGCTACACTGGCGAAGGCGGCAAAACTATTATCCCCAACGAGATCATGGTGAAGATGGACTTCCGCTGCCCGCCCAACCTCGAGCCCGCGAAGCAGGTCGAGAAGCTTCGGGCGCACCTGACAAAGCACGGCTTTGACGACGTCGAGCTGATCGTGCACACGGCCCGGGCAAATCCGTACAAGACCTCACCGCGCGAGCCGATCGCGCAGGCCGTCATCCGGGCGGCGGAGCAGGTCTTCGGCGGCATGCCGACCGTCTACGGGGTTTCGACTAACGGGCTCATCAAGGTGCACGTCCCGCATCCCGCGGTGCTGGCAGGGTACGCCGATCCCGACTGCCGGCTGCACGCCCCGAACGAAAATATGCCGGTGGACCGTTTTTTCAAGGGGATCAAGTTCGCGGCGGCGATCATGGAAGAGTACGCGTCGAGCACCACATCGCCAACAGGAGCCGGCCGCCGGGTGCGTGAATGAAGTCAATGAGCGCGTTGGAAGGGCACCGCGATCGCATGGCCGGAGGCGACCTGTGAACGGCGTGCACGACATGGGCGGCATGCACGGGTTCGGGCCTGTCCGTCATGAGGGCTCCGCGATGGCGCCACCGTTTCATGCTTCGTGGGAGAAGCGTGCCTACACCATGGTGCAGGCCCTGGTGCGCCTCGGGGTCTTCAATGCCGATGAGCTGCGCCGCGCGATCGAATCCATTCCCCCTGCGCAGTACCTGACGTCCACGTACTACAAGCGCTGGCTGGCTGCGCTCCAGCTGCTGGTGGAGGAAAAGGGCATCCTGACCGCCGCGGAGATCGACGCTGCGATCAGGGACTTCTCACGAGAGTCGGAACGGCCGCAGCGCGTGGTCCGACGGGACAACCCTGCCCTGGTCCAGACCATGATGACCCCCAGGCGGCCCGCCCCGCCGGCCGGCGAGCCCTCGGCCGCCCGCTTTCAGCCCGGCGACCGGGTGGTGGCAAAGAATCACCATGTCAAAGGCCATACGCGGCTCCCTCGGTACATACGGGGAAAACAGGGTGTGATCCATCGGTTTCACGGTGTTTACACTCTTCCAGACACCAACGCGCACGGCCTCGGCGAACATCCGCAGCCTGTCTATTCGGTGCGCTTTGCGGCTCGAGATTTGTGGGGCGATGCCGCCGCGGCTCGTGACAGCGTCTACATCGACCTCTGGGAAGGCTATCTGAATCCCATCTAGCGCTCGACATCACGTCTGGGAGGCTCAGGTCATCATGCACGATCACGACCACGATCATCACGAACATCACCACAGCGATCACGAGGGACCTCACCACCCAGACGAATTCTCCGAGGCCCAACTGCGCACCGCGGCGCTGGAATCGCTGCTCATCGAAAAGGGTGTCCTGTCTTCAGACGCGATCGACCGCCTGGTGGAGCTCTATGAAAAGGACATTGGACCCATGATCGGGGCGAAGGTCGTGGCGCGGGCGTGGGTTGATCCCGCCTACAAGGAGCGGCTGCTGGCGGATTCCAAGAGCGCCCTGGCCGAAATGGGCATTAGGATGAGCAACCTGCTGGTCCTTGAAAACACACCGGCCGTGCACAACACCGTGGTCTGCACCCTTTGCTCCTGTTACCCCTGGGCCGTGCTCGGGCTGCCTCCCGCGTGGTACAAAGATTTCGCCTACCGCTCTCGTATCGTCATCGAGCCCCGCGCCGTGCTTCGCGAATTCGGCCTTGAGCTGGATGAGTCGGTCGAGATTCGGGTCTGGGACAGCAGCGCCGAGCAGCGCTACCTCGTCCTCCCCGAGCGCCCGCCAGGTACGGAGGGGATGGCAGAAGAAGATCTCGCGGCCCTGGTGTCGCGCGACGCAATGATCGGCGTGGTCAAGGTCGCGGCGCCCGTGGCCGCGGGGTAGGAGACCCTCTCTGTGAACGCAACTGGGAAGCCGTCAGTCGACATAGAAGGGCCGGTTGCTCCTCCCCGCCGCAACGGCGAACTGGTCTTCGAGGAACCCTGGGAAGGACGTGCCTTCGGTCTGGCGGTGGCCCTCCACGACCATGGGCTCTTCCCCTGGGAGGCGTTTCGAGATCGTCTCGTTGCGGCTATTGCCGAAGCCGACCGCGGACCCGTAGATTGGAGCAAACCCGCCTACTACGAGAACTGGCTCGCCGCGCTTGAGCGGCTGCTGGTGGCGAATGGTCTTGTCACCCTTGACGAGATAAGCAGTCGGGCCCGGGAGTTCGCCACCGGCGAGCGTGACATCGCCGATCTGGGCTCACGACAGCCCTCGTAGGCGTGGATCGAGCGTGTCCCGAAGGGCATCGCCCAGAATATTGATCGACAGCACCGTCAGCATCAACGCCAGCCCCGGAAACGTGACCACCCACCAGGCGCGCTCGATATAGGCCCGCCCCTCGCTGAGCATCCCGCCCCACGACGGGACCGCCGGTGGAATCCCCAGCCCCAGGAACGAGAGCGAGGCCTCGGCGATGATGACGCTCGCCACCGAGAAGCTCGCGATGACGATCATCGGCGCCAGCGTGTTGGGCAGGATGTGCCTGAGGAGGATCCGGGCCGTCGACGCGCCAATCGTGCGTGCGGCCTCCACGAATTCCGTCTCCCGAAGGGCCAGCACCTGCGCACGGGCAAGCCGGCAGTACTGCGCCCAGCCCGTCAGGCCCAGCACCAGGATCACCTTCTCCAGACCCGGCCCGAGCACGGCCAGGACCGCGATCGCGAGCAATATAAAAGGAAAGGCCAGCTCGAAATCGGCCAGGCGCATGATCACGTCATCGAGCCACCCGCGATAGTAGCCCGCCACCAACCCGAGCGAGGTGCCGACGATGCCCGAGATGGCCACGGCCGACAGCCCGACCAGCAGCGAGATCCTGGCGCCGTACGCGAGCCGGCTCAGCAGATCGCGCCCCAGGTGGTCGGTACCGAGCAGGTGCTGCGTCGAGCCTCCGGGGCTCCATGCGGGCGGCACGAGACGGTTGGCGATGTTCAGGGTCGCGGGACTGTGGGGTGTCGCCAGGGGCGCGGCGGCGGCGAGTAGCACGACGACGCCGATCACGCCCAGCCCGATGACCATGCTCATTCCCCGTGCGCCGAACCGGCGAATGTCAGTGCGCCACCGCGGACGCGCGACAGGAAGGGACGCGGACGTCGCCATGGATTACCCGTACCGAATGCGGGGATTGAGAACCGCGTACAGCAGATCGACGAGCAGATTCACGGCAACGAACGCCACGGCCAGCAGGGTCACGCCCGCCTGCACCACAGGAAAGTCCTTGTTGCCGATCGCCTGCACGATCGCCCGCCCGACGCCAGGCCACGCAAAGATCGTCTCCACGATCACCGATCCCCCGAGCAGGAACCCGAGCTGCAGGCCGATCACGGTGACGACAGGGATCAGGGCGTTGCGAAGGGCGTGCCGGTAGATCACGGCGACCTCAGGCACGCCCTTGGCCCGGGCGGTGCGGACATACTCCTGGTGCAGGACCTCGAGCACCGATGAGCGTGTGAGGCGGGCGTTGCGCGCGAGGGGAAATGCCGCCAGTGTCACCGCCGGGAGAACGAAGTGCTCCCACGTGCCCCGGCCGGAGATCGGCAGCACGTGCAGGTAGACGCCAAAGATCATGATGAGCATGATCCCCAGCCAGAATGAGGGCACCGACTGTCCGAGCAGGGAGAACATCATCGCGCCCGCGTCGATGAGGCTCCCGCGACGCGTCGCGGAGATCACGCCGAGTGGCACCCCGACGACGACGGAGAGCAGGAGCGCGATGACGCCGAGCTGCACGGTGGCCGGCACCCGCTCCCAGACGACCCCTGACGCGGGTCGGTTATGCCGCAGGGAGTCGCCGAAGTCGCCCCGCACGGCTCCGGCCATGAATGTCACATATTGGATGGGCCAGGGCCGGTCGAACCCGCGCGCGTGGCGGAACTCCTCGATCTGCTGCTGGGTCATCACGTCCGCGCCGGGCCCCAGCAGCAGCTCGGTGGGATCGCCGGTGAGGAACAGCAACCCAAACGAGGCCACGCTCACCATCAAGACGACGACGAGCATCTGCGCGAGCCGCCGGGCGAGGTAGCCTGCCATCGTCCTCGGGTCGCGTAGCGCGCCGCAGAACGCGCGGGCTTAGCGGAACCGTGCCTCGATCAACCTGATCCGCTCGTCAGGCCGGGATTTCCAGACCAACCGCTGGCTCACGCCGTAGATGTCGGTTTGGAACCAGATGAAGATCACCGGTGCCTCATCGTGGATGACTTCCTGCATCCTGTAGCACACGTCGCGGCGCTTCCTCACATCAAACGCGATGGAGATATCCTCCCAGAGGTCCTCGAAGCGGGACATGCTGATCAGGCTGCGGTTCGAGCCCGAGTCCTTCTGAACGAGCGCCAGGTCGCCTTGGCACGAAAA
>JBQTJP010000141.1:0-9084 GCA_052386995.1 Armatimonadota bacterium | reverse complement strand
TGCGGGACGCGATCGCGCGATATCACGACCTCCTGTCCGCCGACGTCGCCGCCGAGTCGCAGGCCCAGCTCGACGACCAGCTCAGGCGGCGGGGCCTGTTCTTCGGCGAACGGCCGATCTGCACCGTGCTGCGTCCGCGCTTTCTCACGCGCGCGCATTACGACTTCGTCAGAACGCGTTCGGTGGTGCTGCTCGCCGCGTTCGAAAGGGCCCACGGCGCGGCCATGGCCGACCCGGGACTTCGCGCGCAGTTCGGCCTGACGGACTGGGAAGAAGCGCTGGTACAGCACGATCCGGGCTATCCCGCCTATGGCCCCACGTCTCGGCTCGATGCCTTCGGCACCGGCAGCGATGACCTGCGCTTCACAGAGTACAACGCGGAAGTACCGGCGGCCGTCGCGTACAACGACGTCCTTTCCGAGGTGTTTCTCGCCCTGCCGGTCATGCGCGAGTTCCTCCGCGAGTACGAGGTCCGCCCGCTCCCTGCCCGCCACAACGTGCTCCACGTCCTGGTGGATGCCTTCCAGCGGTGGCGCGGGCGCCGCGAGGCGCCGCGCATCGCCATCCTCGACTGGCGGGAGGTGCCCACGTACAGCGAGTTCGTCCTCTTCGACGAGTATTTCAAGTCACAGGGCTTGGCCTCGGTGATCACCGACCCGCGGGAGGTAGAGTATCGCAACGGACGCCTTTCGGCCGGAGATTTCACGATCACGCTCATCTACAAGCGCGTGCTGTTGAGCGAGCTGATCGATCGCGGCGGGATCGATCACCCGGTCGTGCGCGCGGTGCGCGACGGCGCGGTCTGCATGGTGAATCCCTTCCGCTGTAAGATCCTGCACAAGAAGGCCAGCCTGGCCGTTCTGAGCGACGAAGCCAACGCCTACATGTTCACGGCGGAGGAGCGGGCGGTGATCGACGCCCACATCCCCTGGACCCGGCGCATCGCCGAGCGCAAGACCATGCACGGCGGGCAGCCGGTCGATCTCATCCCTCTCGTCCTCGAGCAGCGCGAGCGGTTCGTCGTGAAGTCCAACGACGAGTACGGCGGCAAGGGGATCGTGCTGGGATGGCTCACCTCCGCGTCGGACTGGGAGCGCGCGGTGCGGGCGGGGTTGGATGAGCCGGCGATCGTCCAGGAGCGCATCACGGTGCCCAGCGAGCCGTACCCCAGTCTGGTCGACGGCCGGGTGGAGGTCATCGGCCGGATGCTCGATACGAATCCGTACGCGTTCTACGGGACCTACGTGGACGGCTGCATGACGCGCCTCTCGACCGAAGCGCTCCTGAACGTCTCGGCCGGCGGCGGCTCGACCGTCGCGACATTCGTAGTGGACAAGCGGTGATGAAGAGATGAAGCCTCCGTCGCTCACCATCGGCATCGAAGAAGAGTATCAAATCATCGATCCGGACACGCGCGAGCTGCGCTCGTATATCACCGAGATCCTCGAAGGTGACCATCTCATCCTGCGCGAGCAGATCAAGCCCGAGCTCCATCAGTCGATCGTCGAGATCGGCACCAAAGTGTGCCAGACGCCCGCGCAGGCGAGAGAAGAGCTCGTGCGGCTGCGCCGCGAGATCACGAACGTCGCAGGGAAGAACGGGCTGCGGATCGCCGCCGCCGGTACGCATCCGTTCTCGTCGTGGCTCAAGCAGGACATCACGCCGTTCGAGCGCTATCTCGGCGTCCGGAAGGACATGGGGGACCTCGCCCAGCAGCTGCTGATCTTTGGGACCCACGTGCACATCGGCATCGAGGACCGCGAGTTCCTGATCGACGCCATGAACGTGGCACGGTATCTGCTCCCTCACGTGCTCTGCCTCTCGACGAGCTCGCCGTTTTGGATGGGGCGGAAGACCGACCTGAAATCATACCGCAGCGTCATCTTTCGCAACTTTCCGCGCACAGGCATCCCGCGGGTCTTTCAGTCCTGGGCGGACTTCGCCTACCTGGCCGAGACGCTCGTGCGTACGAACAGCATCGCCGACGGCACGAAGATCTGGTGGGACGCGCGGCCGAACCACAACTACCCCACACTGGAGTTCCGCATCTGCGACGTCTGCACGCGCGTCGACGAGGCGGTCTGCGTCGCGGCGATCCTTCAGGCCATCATCGCCAAGTGCTGGAAGCTGCGCCGCGATAACCTGACCTTCCGCGTCTATCCCGCGGACCTGATCGAAGAGAACAAGTGGCGCGCGGTGCGCTACGGGCTCGATGGCAAGCTGATCGACTATGGCAAGCAGGAAGAGCTGCCGGCCCGCGACTTGATCCGCGAGATGATTGAATGGTTCATCGGCGACGTCGTCGACGATCTGGGCAGCCGCAAGGAGGTCGAGTACGCGTACCGGATCCTGGAGGAGGGCTCAAGCGCCGATCGTCAGCTGTCGATCTTCGAGCGCACGGGAGACCTCAAGTCCGTCGTGGATCAGCTGATTGCGGAAACCGCCGAAAGCGTCACACCCGCGCGCCGCTGAGCCGGGTCGTTAACCCCGGCGCGGGCATTACGCCGGTCCCCCCAGCCGCTCGTTGTCCATCGCCAGCGCCCGCCGCGTATGCACGGTCGCCCGCCACCACAGCACCGCCACGATGGGAAACACCGCCAGCCCCAAAAACGTCCCGGTGAACAGGACCGCGTCGTACGCGGCGTGCGCCACGATCGCCAAGATCAGCCCCCGCGCCAGATGCCGCGTGGCGCCGCCGGCTGAACACTTGGCGACCCCAATATAGAAGCCCATGAGCGCACCGAAGAACGCGTGGCCGGGAACGGAGAGGATCGCGCGCATCACGCCGACCCCAATGCCGCCGCCGAGCACGTACGCGAGGTTCTCGACCGTGGCAAACCCCAGGGATGCCGCCACCGTATAGACGATCCCGTCCAGCACTTCATTGCACTCGGCGTGATGATACACGCCCCGATAGACGGCCGCGAACTTCAGACTCTCTTCGATGACCGCCACGATGGTCGCCGCGACGATGGCACCGGTCAGCCCGGCGTGCTCGGACTTGATCCCGAACAGCGCAAACACAGCCAGTTCGGCGACGGCGGCGACGATGGCCGCCCCACCGCCCAGGAGGAACACCCGGCGGATCAGGTGACGCGGTTCGGGCCGCAGGCGATCGCGCTGCATGAAATACCACAGCCAGAAGGCACCCGGCGCTACCGCAAGGGCAACAAGGAGCATGGGAAACCGCTTCGACCGGTGCTCCGGCGGTCCTGCCGGTCTAGTGCCGCGTGCGAAGTGGGCATGGACTGTTCGAGATGGCCCTGCGATTCGCGCTGGCCATTGTGCTGCTCGCCGCGGCCGCGGCCGCGTCCGCCGGTGGGGCGCCACCGGCGCCGGCGCTCTTGTGGCGCCGCCACCCCCACAACCCCGTCATCGTGCCCGGTTTTCCCGTCACACCCGGCGGTCCGGCCGGAGTCACCGTCGCCGATGCCAGCGTGCTCTACGACGAGGACGATCAGCGATGGAAGATGTGGTTTGCGACGGGATGGGATCAGCCGGCCGGCTCGCGCATCGGCATCAAGTACGCGGAGAGTCCCGACGGCGTCGCGTGGACGGTCGCGAAGGGCCTCGCGCTGGAACCGGGCTCCGCGCCATCAGACTGGGATCACACCAATGCCGAAACGCCCTCCGTCGTGAAGGACCCCTCGGCGCCGCCGGACCGCCGGTACATGCTGTGGTATTCGGGAGGCAATGCTGCGCGGCGCTCGATCAATCGCGGATTCCCGTACTATCAGATCGGGCTCGCGTTCTCGCGCGACGGACGCCGGTTCACGAGAGTGCCCGCGGCCGAATCGCCCTATGCCTGGTCGGGGCTCGTCCTCGTCGTCCAGCACGCCCTTCCGGCATCTCCTGAGGTGACCGACGGCATCCTCGCCGATCCCGACGTGCTGCTCCAGCGCGGGGTGTTCCACATGTGGTTCTCGACGCTGGGGCTCAACCGGCGCGGCGAGGTGGTCACCGGAGGCATCGGATATGCCAGCTCGCGAAACGGCGTGTCCTGGCATGGGTCCCGAAAGAATCCCTTACCGTCACTGATGCGCGAGCGGCCGATCATCCCTTCAACACAACCCAGTGTCGTCTGGAACCAGCGGAAAGGGATGTTCGAGATGTGGTACAGCAACGACCGTGCGGTCGAGCTGGCGCAGTTCCCGCAGGACGCCCGCGAGTTCGCCGCCTCTGGATACTGGTACGCGTCGTCGAAGGACGGCGAGGAGTGGCTCACCCTCCACGGCGCCGGCCGGGACTTTCGGTGGGACCGCACATCGGACGCGGAGCGGTATGGCCTGGTCACCGGCGTGGAAGTCGTTCTGAGGCAGGGCGAGCATCGAATGTACTACACCGCGCTCGGCGCGACCAACGTCCCTCCGCGCTGGCCGCACCCCATGATCTGGGGGATGAACCTCGCCATACGCAAATGAACGGGGTGGACTCGAGCGTCTCCTCGCTTCGGCTGAAAAAGGTCATCGCCTTGACGGTTTGCCGATCGGATGGTACCTTCGCAATTACAATCGCAGGCTGTGACAGGGATCAGTAGCGGAACGCGCCGACCAAAGCGAACCGGAGACAGGGTGTGAGCCGGCGGCCCGCGGTTCCGTAAACCCAACCCTCAAGCCGCGGCCGAGGCTATGCGCCGAAGGCCGCCGGGACGTGCCCGAGATCGCACGATGAGCGCAGATCGCGCTGACGCAATCCGGTCTGCGAACTGAGGTGGTACCGCGGAAGCCCCTCCGCCCTTGGGCGGTGGGGCTGTTGTGTTTGAGGGCAGGTGAGCGCGGTGGAAGGCCCAATCGGATTCATCGGCGCGGGAAACATGGCGGAGGCCTTGATTCGCGGGCTGCGCGGTGCCGGTCTCGATGGCACGCGCATCCTGGTGACGAATCGAAGTCGCCGCGACCGCCTGGAACAACTGCGCACTGCGTGGGGGATCGCCACGACGCCTAGCAAGGCAGATCTGTGCGCGTCGGCGCCGACGCTGATCCTGGCGATGAAGCCTGCCGACCTCGATCAGGCGATGGGAGAGCTTCGATTCTACATTACCGAGCGGCATCTGCTCATCTCGGTCCTCGCCGGGGTGCGCTGCGCCGCGGTCGAGCGCTACCTCAATAACACACCGGTCGTGCGCGCCATGCCCAACCTGTCCGCGGCAGTTCTGGCGTCTGCGACGGCTCTCGCATACGGCCGCAGCGTCACCGCGGAGCACCGCGCCGCCGCTCAGTCATTGTTCGGGCGGCTGGGCCATGCGGTCGATGTCGCCGAAGATGCGATGGACGCGGTCACCGCGCTTGCGGGCAGCGGCCCCGCGTACGTGTACCTGTTCATGGAGGCACTCATCGAGGCGGGCCGCGAGGCCGGGCTCGATCCTCAGGTGGCGCGCGATCTCGCAATGCACACCGTGCTCGGCGCGGCCAGGCTGGTCATTGAGACCAACAGCGATCCGGGAGACTTGCGCCGCCGTGTGACCTCCCCGGGCGGCACGACGATGGCGGCGTTGCAGGCGCTCGAAGAGCGCGGCTTCAAAGCGGCCGTGTGGGAGGCTGTTCAGCGGGCGACGCGCCGCGCGCGCGAGCTGTCGGTCATTCTTCCGCCGCCCTGAGTCCGTGGACCGTGCTTCCCACCGCTGCAACCTCCACAAACTCCAGGATGTCGACCCGATGAATATCATCGCCGCACAGGGATGCGACACAGGCACCATCTCCATGAATCGGTCATCCAGAGGGCAGTGAAAGAGGCAGTACGCCGGGCGGAGCTGGCCAAGCTGGCTTCGTACCATTGGCAAGGGCTCGTCGCTACAACCGCACGCGAATGCATTCCGCACTGGATTACCGCTCGCCCATTGACTACGAACGCATCGCGGCATGAGGATGACCACATGGGGTGTCAACTAAATCGGGTCAAGATCCCGGCGCGTCGGCCGATCGTGAGCGCCGCGGCTGAAGCGCATGACGTTAGATTGCGGCATGACCTATCCTAGGTGTACGCTGAGTAGCCAGGAGGAACCGCGATGAAGCCGCGAGTGGTCTTAGAGCCGAGTGATGAGGGCGGATTCACGGCGATTGTGCCCGCCCTTCCGGGGTGCATCAGCGAGGGCGACACGCGCGAAGAGGCGCTCGCCAACGTCCAAGAGGCCATCCAGCTGTATCTCGAACCGGTCGATGACGATGCAGCCGTTTCAGCGGACGCCGAGGTCGTTGAGATCGCGGTGTGACGAAAGTCCCGAGCCTGAACTACGACCAAGTGGTTCGGGCATTTCGACGGGACGGCTGGGTTGTTGTTCGGCAGCGCGGCAGTCACATTCATGAAAACGTCGCAGAAGAAGTCAAGAAGCTGAAGCAACAGGTGGGCCGCGATATGATGATATTCGGCGGCGTCAACCTGGTGCAAAGTTTTACCAACCCAGGCTTTATTGATGAATATCGACTACTCGTTGATCCGGTACTCTTGGCCGGAGGAAAGTCGCTATTTGAAAACATTGACCAGCGGCTCAAATTGGGCCTTCTAGACACCAAGCGGTATAAGAGTGGGACTGTGGTTCTTCACTATCAGATAAGGAATGGTCAAGCGGGATGACTGATCGCATTCGCGAAGAGGAGGTGGGCGACGCTTCGCTGGCCTGTCTGGACAGGCGTCGTGTGCGATGACCTTCAGGCTCAGAGGCACTTCTATCGGGACGTCCTGGTACTTCACGGAGATTCGGTCCGGGGAAGACTTTGTCTGGTTCGACTTCGATGGAAAGCTTCTGGAACTCCTGGCGAAGGCCCCATGCGTCGCGAACTTGACCGGCCAAAGGAGAGCTGACTATGGCAAACACAACGCAGATTGAGCTTGGTTCAGTGGTGTCTCTCTGGCGTTATCCCGTCAAATCCATGATGGGAGAGGAGCTGAACGCCGCCGAGGTCACCGACCGCGGGTTGCTCGGAGATCGAGCCTATGCCCTCCGCGATTCGTCCAACGGGAAAGTCGTGAGTGCCAAACACCCCCGGAAGTGGGCGAAGCTCTTTGACTTCCGGGCTGCCTTCGCCGAGTCCCCGCGCGCTGGTGAGAAGATTCCGCCGGTTCGGATCACCCTTCCGAACGGCGGCCTCGTTACCAGCGAGCAGAGGGACCTCAACAAGCTCCTGACGAACGCTCTCGGCCGTGAAGTGACACTTGCGACAATGGCGCCCGAGACGCCCAGCCTCGAAGAATACTGGCCGGATATGGAGGGTCTCGCCCACAGGGAAACGGTCACCGATGAGGCGATGCCAGCAGGCACGTTCTTCGACCTTGCCGTCGCCCATGTACTGACGACTGCCACGATCGACCGATTGCGGGAGCTCTATCCACAAGGGCGCTTCGAGGTCCGCCGGTTTCGTCCAAACATCGTGGTGCAGCCTGCCTCTGCCGAGAAGGATTTCGTTGAGAACGCGTGGGTCGGCCACACGCTCGCCATCGGCGACGAAGTTCGCCTGAACGTCTCTGGGCCCTGCCCCCGGTGCGTGATGACGACCCTACCTCAGGGTGATCTACCCAGGGATCCAGGCATCCTGCGTACGGCGGCCCAGCACAACCAGGTCAACGTCGGCGTTTATGCCACCGTCCTGCGCGGCGGTACGATCAGTCGCGGCGATCCGGTCAGGCTCGAGTAGCCTGAGCAGTCGCGATACTAACCGTTATCAAGACTTCATGAAACAGGTAAAGCCAGAGCTGGAGGTATCAGGGCCTGAAGACGATTCGCGATGAGTGCAGCTCAGCGCGTTTGATCAGCGTCGAGGGTCTGGTCACCTGATTGCGGTCATCCAAAGAGATCTTGTGGCTAAGGAAGCGAAGCCGCCCAACCCCGCGTTCGAGCGGCCCGCGGATAGTCAGGCCTCGGTGGCATGTGGTACCGTCAAGCCATGGCCAGCTTAGCCCAGAACCTTGAGTCTGAGGCCTTGAAGCTAACTCCCGGCCAGCGTGCCCGACTCGCCAAGCGCCTCATCGCCAGCCTTGATCGGGAGCGCGAACCTGGGAGTGCGGCTTTGTGGGCGAAGGAAGCCCAGCGACGCGTCGCAGAACTTCGAACCGGAAAGGTGAAGGCTAGGCCAGCAGCAGCCGTCTTTCGGAAGGCCCGCGCAGCGCTTCGGTGAGAAGTGCCGTCTTCCACCAGGAGGCCGAGGAAGAATTCATTGCCGCTGCCAGGCTCTACGAACGGCATGCTGAAGGGCATCGGAGGCCCGGCTATTGGCGGCGCAGGGTGTAAGGCGCATGCCGCCCAACCCGCGGCTGGAGCGGGCGCCCTGGTCCACGGTTTGTCAGCCGCGAACGTGGACATCCGGCTGCCGCTCAGCCGCATCGCGTTAGGTGTCTATGCTGTCATACGGGGTATCCCGGCAATGCGGCTTGAATTGGATCATCTCTTCATTTGCGTTCAGCGGGATGCGCCAGAGGCAGCGCGCTTAGCTCGGTTTGGCTTGCTGGAGGGCCGGCGCCGCGGGCACAGGGGCCAAGGTACGGCTAACGTATGTTTCTTCTTCAAGAACGCGATGCTGGAACTCATCTGGGTGTGCGACGATGCGGAGGTGCGGTCCCCACTCGTTCGTCCAACTAGGTTGTGGGAGCGGTCGCGGTGGCGGGAGACCAGATGGTGTCCATTTGGCATCTGCGCCAGGCCAGTAGGCGAATCTTCGGAGTCCCTGCCCTTCTCAACCTGGACATACACACCGCCCTACATCCCAGAGGGCACGCCGATACCGACTGCCACCAATAGTGAGCGATGCCATGAGCCCTTGGTCTTTGTATCCTTATCTGGAAGGCGACCCGATGCGATTCCGGAAGGCCAGCGACCTCCCTTGGACCATACAGTCGTATACCGAGAGATCACGGGTGTTCGAATTGCTCTCCCTCTGCGGGACCCCGTCCCCAGAGCTGCGCAAGATCCAGGAGTTAGGTCTGGTAAGCGTGCTGGTGGAGGATGAGTACCGAATGGAGATCTGTTTTGACGAAGGGCAAGCGCGACAGGAGGCGCATTTTGTGCCTAAGCTGCCGTTGACCTTTCGATGGTAGGATGGACACCTAGATGAATTTGCGTGAACGCTACGAAGAACTGAGGCGGGAGGCGACCAT
>JBQTJP010000140.1:0-17234 GCA_052386995.1 Armatimonadota bacterium | reverse complement strand
CCTGCCAGACTGTGGCCGCCGTCAGGGTTGTCCGCTAAGGAGTGATGCCGGATGGAAAGACACAACATCGCCACGGGTACGCCGTGGGAGCCGATCGTCGGCTACTCGCGTGCGGTCCGCATCGGATCCGCGGTGCACGTCTCAGGCACGACGGCCACCGACAAGAGCGGCAAAATCGTCGGTGTCGGGGATCCGTACGCGCAGACGGTCCAGGCGCTGAAGAACATCGAGGCGGCGCTGCGGGCGGCGGGCGCTTCCGTCAGGGACGTCGTGCGCACGCGGATCTACGTGACGAACATCGCGGACTGGGAGAAAGTGGGCAAGGCCCACGGCGCGGTCTTTGGCGACATCCTGCCGGCAACGAGCATGGTCGAGGTGAGCCGGTTGATCGATCCAGCCATGCTCGTGGAGATCGAAGCGGATGCGGTCATTCCTTAATTCCACGATCGACACCAAGATTCAGGTCCGGCTTCAGGTGGAGCCATCCGGCGCTCAGCGGCAGCTCCCGGCTCCCTGGCGGGTTGCGCCGAGCGCCGAAGACGTTCACCGCGGCGCGAATCTGTTCGTAATCTTCAACGACGTGCTCTTCCGGCAGGATGCCGACGGCGCCCCGTCGCCGGACGCGGTCAACCGCTTCGTCGGCTTCCTCGTCCCGGCCGTCGATCCGCGGACAGGCGAGAAGGCGGTGTTCATGGCGCGGATCCTATCGGCGCATCCGGCATCGGTGCCGGGGCGCTATCTCAACGCGGTACTCGCCCATGCCACCAGGGAGCACACGGTCGCGGGCACCGGTGTTGATGCCGTCTGCAGCGAACGCTTTGCTTTCCGCGACGCCGGTGGGGGAACGGTCGAGCTGCGCCTGCGGTACCGCCGCGGCATTCCATCCCGTGCGGCGTGGCCTACGACGTTGCGGTCCGCCGCCGACCCTTCGGTCGCGCGATTCTACCGCTCGGATGCCCTGATCGATGTCGTCAAGAGTGTTCCCGCCGGTATCGACCGGGTGGACGACTACTCACTCCGCGTGACGGTTCCCGAGGTCCGTGATCTCTTCGACGGCGCCGAGCGGCTGGTCAGCGTCGCCGCCGTCCCCTGGTTTATCCGCCAGGAGTTCGGAGCCGCAACGGCCTAGCCAGGCTACCGCTTCGTGATGATCAGGGCGAACCATACCGGAGCCATCGTGCGCGGCACCCGGACAATATGGAACGGAAGCACCGGGACAGCGTCCTGCGACATCGGCACGGCCTTGCTGTCGACCAGGGAATAAAAGACGGTGAGGCGGTCGGGCTCGCGAACGATTCTGGTGATCCAGATGCCGCTGGAATCCTGCGAGACGCCTGTAAAGACGCCGACCACCATGTCACGTGAGAAGTCGACGCTCGGCGCGGGTCGCCCCGGTGCATGCCGCTGCCACAGCTCCGCCCAGGCCGCGGTGTCTCGAATCACGAGCCAGTTCGGTTCGCGTATCCCCGAGGCCTGGCCGGTGTCGACGGTCTGAAACGCCACCACGATGCCTGTCGGCGCGGGACCGCCCCAGGAGGTCCCGACCGCTGATCCGACCGCCAGGATCGCCAGCACCAGCCATGCCGCTGTTGACTTTCGAACCATTGACGTCACCTCCATCGTTCTGTGCGCATCGCTTCCCACCTTAAGGTAGTGCCCGACCGGCGGCACCGCGAGACATGCGCCGGCCACACCACCCTGCATGGGTGATCCGCTTCGTCACCTAGCGTATCTCGTCCTTTAGCATGAGAACCCATCCCCCGAACGGACAAAGTTTTGCCGTTTGTAAAGAGTTGGGGTCGACCTGGTGCAGGGGAGCCGTGACGCACCGTCGAATTCGGCGGCCGCCGTAGACCCCGACGGAGTCGAGTCATGGCCGGAATGCGATGCCCCGATGGCCGCCGGTCAGGGTTTACACTGCTTGAGACCGTTGTGGTCCTCGCCCTGATCGGTCTTAGCCTGATCGTCGCACTGCCCTCGTATTCCAACTTTTCCAGCAATCAGAGAGTTGAGGCCGCGGCCGGCGTCCTTGCCTCGGACCTGAGCGTAGCGCGGCAGGAGGCTGTCACGCGCCGCGCGCCGATCGCGGTCGCCTTCGCCGCGGGCGATGATCGCTGCGCCCCCACCGCCGCGGATTCGTACACGCTGTTCCATGGCTCCCTTGCCCTCAAGTGGGTCTGCCTCCCAGGTGGCGTGGAATGGGCCACCGTCCCTGCCGGCCCGCTGATCTTTCAGTCCACTGGGGTTCCCCAGATCGGGATGACGCTGACCATGCGCAGCGCGCGCACGGGTGTGCGGCACTCGGTCACTGTTTCGGCCGAATCCGGAGCCGTGGATGCCGCCAGGTAGGAGGCACACCGGCTTCCTGCGTCTGCCCGACTGCAGGGGCTTCACCTACATCGAAGTCCTCGTCGCAATCCTCGTCATCGGGCTCGTCACGCCCATCTTCATCGCAGGTTTGTTGGGGAGCCTGACCCACGCCAGGCGGGCGCAGGACCACGGCGCCGCCACGGCCTGGCTGCAGGGCGAGGTCGACTACATGCGAGGGCGGTGCTACGAGCGTCTGGCCCCTGCCACGCACAAGGTGACGTCCGTCACGCTGCGGCCCGGCGAGCCGCAGCTTCCCTCCGGGTTCACCGCCGCCGTGGTGAAGATCGATGCCGCCGCCGGCGGCCTCCTCCACGTGACCGTGAGCCTGTATCGGAAAGACTGGACCGATGCCACTCCGGTCGATCGCCCAGCGTTCAGCACGACGACCTACATCGGCGACGTCCGGGTCTGGGGATCGTGTCCGTGAACGCCCAACGAGGGACGACCCTGATCGAGCTCGTGGCAACGCTGGCGATTGCCGCCCTGATCACCAGCAGTCTCTACCTCGTGTTGGCGACGGGCATCAAGGGCCGACTGATCGCGCAGGCGCGGATTACCGACCAGGAGTGGGGCCGGCAGGCCCTCGCCCTGCTCGTCGATCGCGTACGCCAGGTCAACTACGATCCGCAGACCCCCTGCCCGGACAGCCTGCTGCGCATCGGCACGGGGGCAGGCTTCGACCAGCGGCTGGCGTTTCGCGCCATCTTCGATGCCCAGCTGACGCCGCCGCGCCGCACCTACGTCTACTACGTCCAGGATCGGCGGCTGTGGCAGGAGACGCTCGACCAGGAGTCGCCGGGAGCCTGCGATGACGAGGAGTCGAGAACATCCCCCGACGCCCGGCGTGTGGCGCTCTCACCGCCGGTCATCGAGCGCATCGAGTTCATCCCGCTCGACCGGAACGGCGAGCCCGCCTCTGCTCCCGGCCGGGTTCGATCCATTCGCATTACGGTGACCGTTCGGGCGGCTTCGACTCCAGGGCGCGCAGAGTCACAAACCTATCAGACGGTCGTCGCCGTGCGGGGGCCCTAAGCGCCGATGCGAGACGCCGAACGCGGCTTTGTCCTGACCGCCGTGCTCGTCACCTTTCTCGTCATCGAGGTCATGGTGATCGGGGTGCTCGCCGTGGTGATGAGCGATCTGCATGGCGCCGTCGGACACCAGCTGGCCATGCAGTCCGTGCACGTCGCCGAGGCCGGTCTGAACTACGGTGTCGCCCAGCTCGTCACGAGGGCCTCGATGCCGCTGGCGACCGACGATCGTTACGCCGGGGAGCCGGATGAGATCGCGCTGGCCGGCTCTGACGGCCGCGCGGCAGGCACGTTTCGTGTCACGGTGAGATGCGCCCATCCGCCGGAGGCCATCCCACCGGACTGCCACGACGGCCCGGCGACCGCCGAGTTGGACGAGCGCGATTTCCGCATCATCACCTCATTCGGGGTTGTCGGTCGGCCCGGTCGGGCCCGGCGGCAGATCGAAGCCGTGGTGCGCAGATACACACCGGGCCCCGGCGGCGCGCCTGGCTACGGCGTCTGCGGACGGGAAGGGGTCGAGCTGGGTCCGGGGACGACGATCACAGCTGACGTCGGCAGCAACGGCGACGTCTACATCGACGGGCCGCGGCGCAACCCAGGGACGGTACGAGAACGTCTGCCGCGAGGCCCGCAGATCGTTCCCGTCGTGCAGGCCGTCAGCCCTGAGTCACTCGAGGCAGGCTTGAACGGCGTGTACTCATGGCGCGTGACCTTTGTCGATGCCCGCGACCACGAATCCGGCGGGAGCCCGCCCACGAGGCCGGTCGTGCTGAATGAGCAGGTGGGATACTTGACCCACATTCCGCTGGGCGATCCGTCCACTGTCGCCCGCCGCATCTACCGGAGCCCGAACGGCTCGCCGCGCGGACCCTGGTTCATGGTCGGCGAGATCCCGGATAACCTCACTCAGGAGTTCACCGACAACCGGCCAGAGGGCGCCTTCAGCCGACGCATTCCCGGAGGAATCTCTGGAAGCGTCACGGCGGGCGGAACCGTTTCGTGCACCCGAGGGTGCGCGCAGCAGGTGGACGGGCCGGTCCGGGCTCAGACGCGCGAGGTAGTTTGCCCGAACTTTCTTCCACCTCCGGCCCAACCGGTCCGGGAGCCTGCCCAGGCCCCCATCATCCAGGCCGAGGTCAAGGAAACGGTGCACTGGGGGGCGCTGCGCGTCCGCGAAGGCGGGACCTTTACGATTCAGACTCTCAGCGTCCGCGGCGCCGAGCTCCACATTCATCTGGCTGAGATTCACTTGGAGCGCGATGCCACCCTGGCTATCACGGGCCTGGCGACCGTGTACTTCCATGTCGAGGGTGGCTTCGTGCTCGGTCCGCGTGCGGCCTTTGGCACGGTAGATTTCTTCGGCCATCTTGTCAGCCCGTCGGACCGCGTGCAGGTGCTCATTGGCGCCCGCGATCCGTCCCTGATAGACACGGGGCGCGCCTCGGTCCGGCTGGAGGGGGAGAACTCCGTCTCAGCCCTGCTGTTTGCGCCCAACGCCAACATCGTGGCCGACCGCGTTGTCGCATTCAGCGGAGGACTCTACGGCAAGTACGTGCGTCTCAACCGGTCTTCGGGCATCGTGCTTGATCCCGTGGAGGGTCTCAGCAGTGAGCGGGTCGGCGTCCGCCCATCGCCATACCAATACGTGATGCGCTGGTACGATAACCCGACGCCCAGTCCGTAGCCGGCACGACGCCCGCCGGCGACGAGGGGAGGTGAGACGAGAGCATCTGTATCACGCACGAGCCAGTAGCATGAGCCACTAGATGGAGGAGATGCGTATGCGAGGATTGCGAACGGTCGTGGCTCTGTTGGTTGTCGTGATCATTGGGGTCGCATTGACATTGGTCAACTCGCCGCAGGCGAGCTCTCAGGGAGCGTCAGGGCAGCGCAACCTGGTGCTCGAACGCCAGGCGCAGGTCGCCATGGGCGGCGCCGCTCCCGCCGGCAAGCGACAGGCCGTATCCGAAGGCGTCATGCGGACGTACCTGGAGGCAACGGGACGCCTCCCGGCACGGAGCTCCGGGTATGTGGGGGGCCTTTCTCTTCCCTCCAGCGTCTCGCAGCGGAGCCTGGGATGCGCCAACGTCTTTGAGGGCGATGGGGCCAGGAACATCAGGGTGAACCAGGACTGCTCGCTCCGCCGGCAGGCTGAGGAATTCATCGCCATCAATCCGACCAACCCGGACAATCTGGTGGCCGGGCAGAACGACAGCCTGATCGGCTTCAACCACTGCGGCATCGACTTCTCGTTCGACCGCGGGGAGACTTGGGGGAGTTTTACACCTCCCTTCTGGCAGCAGCTCATGGGGGCCAGACCGGGTAACGCGGGTCGGACCACAGACGCGGCCAGTGACCCGGCGGTGACGTTCGACTCGCGGGGCAATGCCTACTTCACGTGTATCATTTTCAACGCTACCAACGCGCCGGAGAACGGAATCGTGGTCGCCAAGTCGAACGCGCGGCACGGCGGGTCGTTCTTCCACTCGCCGCGGCCGGACCCGTTCCAGGAGTTCAGGGCGTCTCCCCTCGGGGTCGTGGCCGACGATTTCAGCCCGTTCATCTTCAACGATAAGGAGTTCATCAACGCCGACCGCAATCCGGGCAGCCCCAAGCGCGACTTCGTTTACGTGACGTGGACCCGCTTCAATGACGCTACCGGCGCGGGCGTTCGCCAAAACAGCCCCATTTTCTTCTCGCAGTCCAGGGACGGCGGGGCCACCTGGTCTCGAGGGATCGAGATCAGCGGGAGGAACTCGGCCATCTGTACCATCTTCAGCGGGTCCCCAAACCCCGACGCGTGCGACCAGGACCAGGGCTCGTGGCCTGAGGTGGGCCCCGACGGCACCGTCTACGTTGTATTCGCCAACGGGAACACGCCGCTGTTCGGCATCAACCAGACCCTCGTGGTCAGTTGTGCCCCCACTGCGGACTGCACGAACGCTGCTAACTGGAGCAAGCCGGTCAAAGTCGCCGATCTGATCGGGCTGCATCCCATCGGGCCTGACCCGGCGACCGGCTGCGCGGCCTTCCGGCAGTGCCTGCCGCCCAACGGCTACCGCGTGCCCGAGGTCACGTCCATGACCCTCCTCGCCGACCCCTCGGATTCCAATCGGTTATACGTCACCTGGGCCGACTCCCGAAACCATGCGGCCAATTGTCGGGTTCCTGTGCCAGCGACGGCGGCGACGCCTCCGTGCAACCACGACGTCTTCCTGGCAGTCTCGACGAACCGTGGCGCCACCTGGAGCGCTCCGATCCTCGTGAGCGTTGAACCCAAGAAGGCCGCCCAATGGCAGCCGTGGAGCGCCATCATGCCGAACGGCAAGATCGCCATTGCCTACTATGACCGGCAGTACGGGAGCTGCGAGTTCACCGGCTGCAACGACATCACCCTGGCATTCACGCGCGATAGCGGCGGGTCGTTCGAGTACCATCGCATCACGACCGCGTCGATGCCCAACCTGATCCCGGCCAATAACCCCGTTCAGGCCGGCTTCCTGGGCGACTATATGGGGATCGCGGCCGACCGGCGTGGTGTGGTCATCGTGTGGGGGGATACCCGAGGCCGCCTCGGGACGGTTGAAGAAGACATTTACTTCGCTCGCTTCCCGTGATGAGACGGGAATAGCAGCGCGCCGGAGACCGCGGGCCTCAGGGCAACACTATCGCCTGAGGCCCGCGGTGCGTCTCGCGCGAGCCATCCGCCTGCATGCTCATGCCCGCTCCGCCACGACAGCGTCTAGGACCTTGCGCGCTACCGGCCATCTCGCCAGGGCGACGCCGGTAATCGTCACCGCCGCGCCGACCAGGTGTTGCGGGCCGAACGGCTCCTTCAGCACGGTGACCGCGAGCCACACGCCGAAGGGCGGGATCAGATACGCGTAGGCCGCCACGCGCGTGGGGCCGATCCGGCGGATCCCTTCATACCAAAACAGATAGCCTAACGTCCCCGCGCCCAGCGCCGCGTACAGCAGCTGCGCCCACGCCGCCGGCGAGATCGCCCAGGACTGGCGTGCGAGCTCCGGCAGTCCCACGAGCATCAGGAGGCCGGTTCCGAAGAGCATCGACACCGCCATGACCACAAGCGTGCTGTACCGCCGGTACAGCGGCAGCACCAGCACCGGCGTCACCCCGTAGGACCAGGCCGCGAGCAATGTCAGGAGGTCCCCTTTCAGGTGTCCTGTCGACAGATCGCCACCGGCTTCCACGAGGATGATGACGCCGAGCACAGCCAGGGGGATCCCGACCGCCTGCCTCCAGGAGAGCGGCTCAGCCCGTGTCTTCCACACGAGCAGGGCCGTGACCACCTGCGACGTGTTGATGATGAGGATCGAATTGCTCGCAGTCGTGTAGCGGAGCCCGACGCTGAAAAATGTTTGATAGAGGCCGACATGAAGAAAGCCGAGGATCGCGACGCGGAGCAGGTCGCGACGCGCGATCGCGAGCGGTTGCCGAAGCACGGCCAGGATCAGAAGCAGGCCCAGCGACGCGATGATGAATCGGACCGAGGCGAAGGCGAGCGGCGTGACTTCATCGTACGCGGACTTGATGACGGTAAAGGACGCGCCCCACAGCACCACGGTCGCGAGCACGAGGATGTCGCCCAGCCCAAAGGCGCGGCGTGATGCGCGCGAGTCCATCGTCATGCTCGAGCGCGTCCTGGCCGCGTCAGGGGCCCGCGAGCGACGGCGCCGGTCTTGGATGACCGACGGGCTGCTCCGGCCCGCCCTCTACCGGCCGCTCGCGGATTGCCAGCACCATCGCGGTCGCCAAAAACGCCAGCGCCGCCGCTGAGTGAAACGCCAGCGTGTAGTTGCCGAAGCGATCGTAGAGGACGCCCCCGACAATGGAGCCGACCGCCGCGCCGAGTTGATGGAAGAGGAAGATCCAACCCGAGAGCTCACCCACGGAGTAGCGTCCGTAGGTCATCGCGGTGAGCGCCGTGGTCGGCGGGACCGTCGAGATGTAGTTGAGGCCAAAGATCGCCGCGAAGCCGAACAGTCCTGGGACGGTTCCCACAAATGGCAGCGCCACCAGCGACAGCCCGCGCAGTGAATAGTATCCGGCCAGAGGCAGGCGTGGACCGAAACGATCGGAGAGCCATCCCGACGCCACGGTCCCGACGATATTCAGGGCGCCCATCACGCCGATGGCCTGCGCGGCGTGGCTGGCGTGGAATCCGTGTTCGGCCGCGTAGGGAATGAGATGCGTCAGAACGAGACCCGAGGTCGTGTAGCCGCACACCCAAAAGCTGCCGGCAAGGAGCCAGAACGGCAGGGTGCGCGCCGCGCTCAGAACGCTGGTGCGTTCCGCGGCGCGGTCCGCGGGTCCCGACGTGGTGGTCCCTGCCGTGGCGCCGTAGGGGATGAGGCCGAGCTCCTCAGGGTCGTTGCGGATAAAGATGAGGGTCACCGGCAAGATGAGGACCAGGAACCCGACGCCGAGCAGCACGTAAGACAACCGCCAGCCCCACGCCAGCGTCAGCACCATCAGCAGTGGCACGATCAGCAGCTGTCCCGCGGCCATGCCTCCGCCCGCGACGCCGAGGGCGAATCCGCGTCGCGTCTCGAACCAGCGCGTGGTCAGCGACGCGGCAACGGACATCGCGGCCCCACCGGCTCCGAGCGCCATGACTACCCCGGCCGTCAGATAGAGCTGCCATATGCTTGTGATGAGGGCGCTGGCGATTGCGCCGAGGCCCAGCAGGGCGGCGGCGCCAATCAGGACACCGCGGGGACCCCAGCGGTCGGCCAGGCGCCCGACGACGGGCCCGACCGCGCCGTAGAGGAGCAGTGAGAGCGCGGCGATGGTGGACAGCGACGTGCGTCCCGATCCGAACTCAGCCTCGAGCGGCTTGATGAACACGCCGAACGCCGACCGCACGCCCGACGCTCCGAGCAGCACGAGGCACATGGCGCCCAGCACGATCCAGGCGTGATGGTAGCGGCCGCTGGTGTGTACGCGCGTCATCGTCGCTCCATCAGCATTCTACGCATCTCAGCGCGCGCGTCGCCGGGCATTCCAGGACCCGTTCGCCTCTGTGCCGATCGTGTAGGTCCCTTGGGCGGTATCTTCGCTGACGCGACCCTCAAACGTGATGACCACCAGCCTCTCCCGCAGCACGCCCCACCGGACCGTTGACCCCTCGACGACCCCATCGATCTGCGCCTGGGGGAGCCACTCAAGGGTGAGCTCGATCTTCCCGGCGATCGTCTTTCCACGCTGTTGGATATCGACTTGGAATTTGCCGGTCGATCGCCCATCAGAGCTGGTCCACGTGCCCTCCCAGACTCCGGCGACGTTCGCGGCCGGCCGCCCGCAGGCCACGAGGGTCAACCCGCACACCGCAGGGAGCAGAACGTACAGGGCCAGACGCAGGGTGTCTCTACGGCAGCGCAATGAAGACGTTCTTGACCTCGGTGTAGAGTTCGAGGGCATTCATGCCCAGCTCGCGGCCGAAGCCGCTCATTTTCACCCCGCCGAACGGCGCCTCCTGATGGACGCTGTGATTGGTGTTGACACTGATGACGCCCGTGCGGATCGCCCGCGCGACGCGCAGCGCCCGCCCGATGTCACGCGTCCACACCGACCCCGACAGCCCGTAAGGCGAGTCGTTGGCCATGCGAATGACCTCTGCCTCATCGTCGAAGGGAATAACGCACGCCACGGGTCCAAAGATTTCCTCCTGAGCAACGCGCGTGTCGTTCGCAACGCCGGTAAGCACCGTGGGCATCAGGAATGCCCCGGAGGCCAGCCGCGGGTCGGCCGGGGCCTCTCCGCCGAAGGCCACCTGCGCGCCTTCCTGCCGCCCGATGCGAATATAGTTCAAGATGCTCTCTCGCTGGCGTGTCGAGATCACCGGCCCCATCTCGGTGGCGGGATCGAGCGGATCGCCCACGCGCAGGGCTCGGGCGGCATCGGTGAACAGGCCCACGAAGTGCTCGTAGGCGGATCGCTCGACGAAGACGCGGCTGCGCGCGCAGCAATCCTGCCCTGCGTTGCCGTAGACTGCGGTGACGCCGGCCTGGGCGCCCCGCTCGAGATCGGCGTCGGCGAAGATCACATTGGCCGACTTCCCCCCAAGTTCCAGCGAGACGCGGGTCATCGTATCGGCGGCGAGCTTCATGATCTGGATACCGGTCGCCGTTTCGCCTGTCAGCGCCACCTTGCCCACAGATGGATGCGTGACGATGGCCGAACCCGCCGAAGCCCCCGGACCCGTGACGACATTGAGCACACCCGGGGGAACGCCGGCGTCGAGTGCCAGGGCCGCCAGCCGCAGCGCCGTCAGCGGCGTATAGGAAGCCGGCTTCAAGATCACCGAGTTGCCGGTTGCGAGGGCCGGCGCCACTTTCCAGGAGGCAATCAAGAACGGAAAGTTCCAGGGCACGATCAACCCGACGACGCCGATCGGCTCGCGCAGCGTGAAGTCCAGACCCTGGTCGGCAACCGGAATCGTCTCGCCGAAAAGTTTGTTCGCCGCGCCCGCGTAATACTCGAAACATCCCGCCGCCGCCTCGACTTCCCCGCGGGCATCGGTGATCGTCTTGCCGCCCTGGTGAACTTCGAGCACGGCGAGTGCCTCGGCGTTTGAGCGGATCCGCTCGGCCAGTCGCAGGAGCACGCGCCCGCGGTCGGTTGCGCTCATGCGGGCCCAGGGGCTTGACTCGAAGGCGGCCGCCGCGGCTTTGGCGGCGCGGTCGACGTCCTCGGGCCCGCCGCGCGCCACGTGGGCAACGATGTCACCGGTGGCCGGGTTGGTGACCTCAAACGTCTCGCCACTCGCCGCGGGCACCTCTTTCCCGCCAATGCGCATGTGAATGGTCGCCGGGTGCGTGGCAGTTCGTCGATTCATCTCGCCCCCTCCGCATGGAGCTTGCGAACATCGGCGCGGCTTCGGGCCCGCAGTGGCGCCAACGCAACGATACCGGCGAGCGGGCCAAGCGCCATCAACATGAACGCCCACCCCCACTGTACCATTGGGCTCGCACCGGCTGTCTTCCCCAGATCGAGCACCAGGCCGAATACCGCGGGCGCGGCGGCCGTTGCGGCCCACCCAAAGAGCATCTGCACCGCAAACGCCCCGCCGAGCGAGCGCGCCGGTACCACCTCCATGAGTGTGGCCGCATAGGACGGGGAGTCGGCGAGGCTGACGATTCCGTAGAGAAGAGCGACGGCGGCCGCCACGGCGACCGGCGCGCCGAACAGCCAGCCGAACCCCAGCGAGCACATCAAGCTGATGCTCAGCATGAGCGTGGCTGCACGGGCCCGGCCGACGCGGTCCGAGAGGCGTCCGCCGGCGACCGCACCGAGTGCTCCTCCAAGACCGATGGCGATCGCCGCCAGCAGCCCTCCGCGAGCCAGAGCAGCGTTCTGCGCGATTCCGTGTGCCGCCAGCGCCGCCACCATGAACGGTGCGAGCCACCCCCACAGGCCGAACAGTTCCCAGTTGTGACCGGTGTAGGCCACGATCACCCTTCGCGCCGATGCATTCTTCAGCACATCAGCGACGTACGAGGAGAGCACAGCTGGTCCGGCCATCGGCGGCAGCGTGACGCTCGGCACCTTCCAGGCGATGACGAGGGCCCCAAGGAGTTCGATGATGCCGATTCCCACCATGATGGCACGCCATCCGAAGACCGGCGCGAGCACCCCGATATAGAAGAGCGGCGCGGCGTAGGCAGTCACGAGCGTCGCCATGTAGATCCCCGTTGCCGTCCCTCTCCGCGCCGCGGGGATCGTTTCGGCGATCTGCTTGAGCGCGGGCAGGTACAGTCCCCCGATCAGGACGCCCACGAGCAGCCGCAGGACGAGCCCCGAGGCGAAGTCGCGTGCGCCGACCGCGAACAGCAGGTCACCCACGCCGACCAGCGCCGCCGACCACGCCATGATCGGTTTACTCTTCATCCGATCGAGGAGCACTCCCACGATCACGTAGGCGGCCAGGGTCCCGAACTGAAATCCGCCGAGGATCACGCCGGCCTGGCCGGCGCTCAGGCGCCACTCGGTCATCAGAATCGGGATGAGGACGGAGAACGTGAGAGCCGTCTGATGGCCCAAGAACTGCCCCAGACACAGGGCCGCAAAGCCTGACGTCCAGGCCGGCCTCTCCGCGGTCGTCAGGACGCCTGCACCCTCTGCTTAGGGATATCCTTCTTGGGATCGAGGAACGGCAGCGCCACCACCCTCGCCGCATGGCGTGGCTCATTGGAAAGGCGCTGGACCTCCACCCGCTCGCCCGGCTTGCCGTGCTCGGCGGCGATCATGGCCAGCCCGATATTCTTCTTGAGGGTCGGCGAGTAGAGAAAGGCGGACGCGGCGCCGACCTGCTTTCCGTCTTTGTAGACCTTCCACGGACCTTCGAACTCGTGGGGCCCCGGCGTGCCTTCGACCTCGAATCCCACCAGTTTGCGCTTGATGCCTTCACGCTTGACACGCTCGAGCGCTTCTTTGCCCACGAACGCCTTCTGCGGATTCTCGATCTGCCATTCCAGGCCCAGTTCATAGAGATTGGTCGTCAAATCCATATCGGCCTGGTTGTTCAGGATGCCGGCCTCCACGCGCCGGGCATGGTTCGGTCCGGCCGGGATGAGGCCCAGTGGCTTTCCTCGTGCGACGATGAGATCGATCATTTTCTCCGCGAGGCTGTTATCCAGAAGAAAGATCTCGTACCCGACTTCGCCGGTCCAGCCTGTGCGGGTAATGATCGTGGGGATGTTGCCGGGGAGATCGGCGTTCATGGACCAGTAGTACTTCAGCGTGGAGACGCGATCGCCGATCAGCGCGGCCAGCAGGTCGGGGGATTTGGGGCCCTGGATCTGAATGGGATAAACGTCCGTGATACGCACCGTCGCGTTCAGCCGCATTCCTACCGCGACCCCTTTGGCCCAGAGATGCACGTCGCTGTCGGAGGGGCAGAGCCAGAAGCGGTTCTCGCCCAGGCGCAGCACGACGGGATCGTTGACGACACACCCGTTTTCGTCGGTGATCAGCGTGTACTTGCACTGGCCGATGGCACACTTGCCCATGTCTCTGGGCGTCAGCATGTCCATCAGCCGGAACCCGTCGGGGCCGTCGATCTCTACCGGGCGCTCGACGGAGACATCCCAGAGCGTGACGCCGTTGCGAATCGCCGAGTACTCCTGTTCTTTGGTCTGCCCCTCGAAGTCGACGGCGTGGAGATGATGGTTGTACCACAGGAACGAGGTGGCCCCGAGCCGTCGGAAGACAGGGAACAACGGGGACTTCTGGTATCGTGCGGAGTGCACGAGACGGTAGTCGTAGAGGTCGCCTTTCATCAGCGCGCTCACTCCTTCCGGCGGACTCGTGGCGGCCGACCCATGCTCTTGACAGCCGCGCTGGCCCCGGCGTCTAATGGTATAGACCAATTATGGCACTCGCCGTTCGCGCGCGCAACGCCCGTCTGCATCCCACCGGCTCCGTTCGGGGGCTGGCGGGCCGTTTTGCTGCGGGCGTCCCCAGATATCAGCAGATCGCCGAAAGCCTGCTCAGCCGGATCGAGCTGGGAGAGTTGAAGCCCGGCGAACGCCTGCCCCCCGAGCGGACGTTGAGCGGGTCGCTCGGGGTGAACCGGATGACGCTGCGCCAGGCCCTGGGGAAACTCGAGACGGAAGGCCACCTCGACCGCCGGCAGGGCGCGGGCACGTTCGTGGCGCGGCCCAAGATCGAGCGGGGGGCAGGCCGGCTGGTCCCGTTCAGCCGCGGCATGCGGCGGCGCGGCTACAGACCGGGCGCCAAAGCGGTCGCGCTCGAGAAGCAGCCCGCGAGCGTCGCCGTCGCCAGAAAGCTGCGGATCCCCGTGTCCGCCCCGGTGTACTTCGTGCGCCGCGTGCGGCTGGTCAATCGTGAGCCCGCGATGCTTGAAACCTTCTGGATGCCGGCCAAACGATTCCCCCGGTTCGAGCGCTTCGATATCCGCGCGCGTTCGGTGTACGAAATCCTGGAGACGGAGTACGGCGTGCGGGTGAGCCGGGCGCGGCAAAGTCTCGAGCCGGCGGTCGCGTCCGAATATGAGGCGCGGCTGCTCGGGGTCGAGGTGGGTGCCCCCCTCATGCTGGAAGAGCGTCTGGCATTCGATGAGCGCGGCCGGCCGATCGACTACGGCAAGGACCTGTATCGCGGCGACCGGTTCCGGTTTGTCACCGAGATGGCGCCCTTGGAATTGTAAGACTCGCACGTCGGGAGGCGACCGATGGCGGCCACACTCAGCGCGCACCAGGTGGCGATTCGCCGCCAGGTGGCTCAACATCGTCCGGGCTATGCTCTGCCGCGCGACTTCTACCACGATGCGGAGCTCTACCGCGGCGAGATGGAAGCGATCTGGCGTCGCGGGTGGCTGTTTGCGGGGCATTCGTGCCAGATCCCGCGCACCGGCGACTACTTTGTCTATGAGGTCGACACCGACTCGATTGTCGTCGTCCGCCGCCAGGACGGGACGGTGGGCGCCATGCACAACGTGTGCCGCCATCGCGGCTCGCTCGTGGTCACCGAGCCGTGCGGCCACCGCCGGGTGTTCGTGTGTCCCTACCATCAATGGACCTACGCGCTCGACGGCCGGCTGGTAGCCGCGCGTCACATGCCCGCCGACTTCGACACGTCGACACTGGGACTCAAGGCCGTCCGGACGCGCGAGATGGCGGGGCTCATCTTCATCAGCTTCGCCGAAGAGCCCCCTGACTTCGAGGAGGCGGCCGCTCTCATGGCGCCGATGGCACAGCCGCAGGGCTTCGGCCGGGCGCGCGTCGCCAAGACCCTGGACTACGAGATCCATGCCAACTGGAAGCTGCTGTGGGAGAACAATCGGGAGTGCTACCACTGCGACGCCAGCCACCCGCAGTACATCAAGGCCAACTTCGACCGCTACGATAACGACGAGCTCGACGAGCATATCGCGCGGCAGATAGCGGAATCAACGGCGCGCAGTCAGGTGAAGTGGGCCGCGTGCGGTCTGTCGATTACGCACGCGCGGGCCGGCCTGCCGGAGTTCCCCGACGCCGACGGCCGCGTCTGGTATTCGGCCAACCGTACCGCCCTGGTGGATGGCTACGTCACAGAGTCACTCGATGGGCGCCGACTTGCCCCGTTGATGGGAGATTATCCCGACGGGGACGTCGGCACGCTGCGGCTGCGGACGCTCCCAAACTTCTGGAGTCACGGAAGTTGTGACTATGCGGTCACGACGCGCCTCGCGCCCGCCGGACCGCGCCTGACGCGGGCGCAAACGACGTGGCTCGTAAGCGAATCGGCACGGGAGGGCCGCGACTATGACCTGGCCCGACTGGTGCCCTTCTGGCATCTGACCTCCGAACAGGACTGGGAAATCTGCGAGCGGCAGCAGCGCGGCGTGGATTCCCGCGCGTATGAGCCCGGTCCGCTGTCGATCGCCAAGGAGTACAACGTGGAGAGTTTCCACCGCTGGTATGTCAGGCAGATGACCGAAGCCCCCCCGGCGTAGCGGCCGAGCCGTGACGTCGGAGGCGCAGGCCGTCATCATCGGCGGCGGCATCTATGGATGCAGCATCGCCTACCATCTGACGCAGATGGGCTGGCGCGACATCGTCCTGGTCGAGAAGGGCCAGCTCACCGGCGGCGCGACGTTTCACGCCGCTGGTCTGGTCGGACAACTGCGGGAATCGGTCAGCCAGACCCGGATGATCATGTACAGCGTGGCGCTCTACCAGCGCCTTCTGGTGGAGACCGGGCAAGATCCCGGATGGCGGGGCACCGGGAGCCTGCGTCTGGCCTCCAGCGCCGATCGCTGGGTGGAACTCAAGCGAGGCGCCGCTACCGCCAGGACGTTTGGGCTCCCCATGGAGTTGCTCAGTCCGCGCGAGGCCGTCGATCTGTTTCCGGTGCTGAGTGATCGCGAGCTGATCGGCGCCGCCTATCTGCCCACCGACGGCAGCGCCGACCCCAATGGGGTGACCTTCGCCCTGGCCCGCGGCGCGCGAAGCCGCGGCGCCCAGATTCACACCGAGACCGAGGCCACGGGCATCGTCGTGCGCCAGGGCCGGGTCGCGGCGATCGAGACCACGCGCGGGACCATTCGCACACCCGTGGCCGTCTGCGCCGGCGGCATCTGGTCGCGGCAGATCGCGGCCATGGCCGGCGTCACCGTGCCGATCTACCCGGTCGAGCATCAATACCTCATCACGGCGCCCATAGACGGCATGGATCCGAAGATGCCGGTCGTGCGCGATCCGGATCTCCTCATCTACTTTAGGGAAGAGATCCGCGGGCTGTGCGTGGGGGGATATGAGCGGGATCCGATCTCCTGGGCGCTCAATGGCATTCCGCATGACTTCACCCACCGGCTCCTGCCGCCGGACTGGGAGCAGTTCGAGCCGCTGGCGCGCGCCACGGCGTTTCGCATTCCGGCCTTCGAGCGGGCGGAAGTGCACAAGATCATCAACGGCCCGGATGGGTTTACATCCGACGGCGCGCCGATTCTGGGCGAGGCCCCCGGTGTGCGCGGGCTCTTTGTCGCGTGCGCGGGGTCGGGCATCGCCATGGGTGGTGGAGTGGGCAAGGTCGTGGCGGAGTGGATCGTCGAAGGACAGCCGGGCTTCGACGTGTGGCGCATGGATATCCGGCGGTTCCAGCCACACTACGGCGATCACACGTTCGCGCGCCTGCGTGTGCTGGAAGTGTGCTCCAAGAACTACGTGCAGCGCTATCCCTTCGAGGAGTGGGAAACGGGCCGCGGTCTGAAACTCAGCCCGGCCTATCCACGCCTGGTCGCGCTTGGAGCCGCGCTGGGCGAGAAGGGCGGATGGGAGCGGCCAAACTGGTTTGCGAGCAACGAGC
>JBQTJP010000139.1:0-5729 GCA_052386995.1 Armatimonadota bacterium | reverse complement strand
CGCCGGACTGGGACTGACCCCGGTGCCAGGACGGTCACCCACCATTGCCATGCCGACTTCCCTCCCCTTCCCGCCCCCAGGCGGCTGAAATGAAAGCGGCGCCCACACCAGGGGCGCCAGCCCGAAGCACCTCTCGGTACTCCTTAGTCCAAAAGGATAGCAGGGAAGCCCCGGCCAGTCAATCATGGCTCCCCTCCCAACTCCAGGGCCTGCGTCGCCAGGGTGTCGATGAAGTGGCGGTCGTGGCTGACGAAGACGACGCCCCCGGGGAACGTCCGGAGCGCCTCGAGCAGCACGTCCTGAGTGTCGACGTCGAGAAAGTTCGTGGGCTCATCGAGGATCAGCAGGTTGTGACCGCCGAGGATGAGACGGGTCAGGAGGACCTTGGCCCGCTCGCCGGCGCTGAGCGAGCCAACGGGCTTGTGCACGGACTCTCTGCGGATACACATCCGTCCCATCACGGTGCGCACCAGCGTCTCGTCTCCGCCGGCGTCCAGCACCACCCGCAGCGCCGTGTCGGTCAGCGGGATCTGCCGCGTCTCCTGATCGAAGTATCCGGCCCGCGCCGACGGGACCAGCCGGACCTGACCGGCCAGCGGCGGCACCTCACCCAGAAAAGTGCGGAGCACGGTGGTCTTGCCCGACCCGTTCGGACCCAGGACGGCCAGCCGGTCTCCCATGCCTATGTTCACGGTGATGCCTCGCGCAAGCGGCGCCCGGGGTTCGAATCCGACGTTGAGATCGCGGGCCCAGAGGAGTTGATGGCCCTCAGTGGCGGAAAACGCGATGGCGACGGGATCGTGCCGCCGCGGTTTCTCTGTTTGCATCCGCTCGATCGTCGCTTCAAGACGCCGCTGAGCGACGAGCGAGCGTTTCATCAGCTTGGCGGCCCGGTGTCCGATGTATCCCTTATCGGCGGCTCCGCGTTTCTGCTTTTCTTTTGCGTTCGCCCAGTCGCGGTACGATCGCGCCTGAGTTTGGAGCTTGCGGACCAGCCGCTGCCGTTTGTCGTAGATCTTCCATGCGGTGTCGAGGTGCTGCGCCGCCTGAGCCCGGAATGCCGTGTAGTTGCCGGAATAGACCGTGAGCGCGCCACGATCGAGATGGGCCACTCTGGTCGCCACCGCATCCAGGAATCGCCGGTCGTGAGAGGCGACAACATACGCCGTCTTCAGTCGGGCCAGGTACGCCTCCAACCAGACGCGGGCGTGCAGGTCGAGGTGGTTCGTGGGCTCGTCGAGCAGCAGCAGATCGTACTCGTCCAGCAACAGGCGCACCAGCGCAAGCCGCACCTTCTGGCCGGCCGAGAGCCGCTGCACAGGTGCGCTCCAGACTCGCTCGGGCAGACCCAGGCCTGATAACGTCTCCTGCGTGCGGGGCCCGTACGTGTACCCTCCACCCTCTTCGAACCGATGCTGCGCGTCTCCAAGTGCTTCGAGGAGAGGGTTCGTCTCCTCGGACGCCACGGCTCGGGCAAGGGCGCCGGAGATGGTCTCGATACGCGCTTCCAGCGCCCGCAGCTCGCGGAAGGGCTCGAGCGCAACATCAAGACACGTGGCGAGATCGTTCGGCCCGACGTCGATTCCCGTTTGCTCGAGGTAGCCGATGCGCGTCCCCGACGGGGTGAGGACCTGCCCGGAATCGGCGATGAGCCGACCCAGCATGATGCGGAGCAGACACGTCTTTCCCACGCCGTTCTCGCCCACCAGCGCCATCCTCTCGCCGTGGTGAACCGCCAGCGACACGCCACCGAGTACTATCTTGTCGGGAAACGCGAGATGAATGTCGTTCAATTGAACCAGCACCGTCATCGCCCCCTTGCTCTCGCAAATCTGCAATAGAGCCTGGGCGAGGTCGAACGGCGCCGGCGCACGCTAGCGCGTCTTCAGTTCTCTAAGAGAGCGTTTGGGGCCCGAAGGAACGGGCAACGCAACGATCGCGCCGGGTGTCGACTTACGCCCGATTCGTCGTTGCGTCAATCATTCGAGGAACCTCCGCGGATCAGAAACCTCCTGCACTATAGCAAGAGGCCAGGACCGAAATCAAGCGCGCGCTTGCGGCAGGTCAGCGGCTCTTCGGCGCGTAATACCCGCTCATGAAAGAACCCGCAGGCGTGTACGCCATTCTGGCCACCCCATTCGCCGACGGCGGCAGCGTCGATTTCGCCGGGATCGACCGTCTGATCGACTTCGAGCTCGGCGCCGGAGTACACGGGCTGACGATTCTCGGCATCCTGGGCGAGGCGCACAAACTCAGTGAAGACGAAAGGTATCGTGTCGTCGAAGCTATCGTCCGCCGAGTCAACGGCCGGATCCCTGTCGTCGTGGGGACGAGCGCGCCCGCGACGGACCTTGCCATCCGCTACAGCCGGCAGGCCCAGAGCCTTGGCGCCGACGCGCTGATGGTGGCTCCGCCCACAAACCTTCGAAACCTCGACGCGGTGCGCGAGTACTATCGCCGCGTGCACGATGCCACCACGCTGCCGCTCGTCGTGCAGGACGAGCCGGTATTCTCCGGGGTCGTCATGCCCGCGGCCTTCCTCGCATCGGTCACCGACGCGCTCCCCCGCGCCCGCGCGATCAAACTGGAGGAGATCCCCTCGCCGCTGAAGGTCGCGCAGGTGCTGACGGCGGCACGGCAGCCCGTGGGGGTGTTCGGAGGAATGGGCGGCGTGTACTTCTATGAGGAGCTCCTGCGCGGCGCGGTGGGCACGATGACCGGCTTCGCGTTCCCCGAGGTGCTCGTCGCGGTGTATGCGGCGTTCGCGGGCGGCAGCCGGCCGCGGTCGCGCGAGATATTCTATCGCTATCTCCCGATCATCCGGTACGAAGGGCAGCCCATCATCGGACTGGCCATCCGGAAGGAAATTTTGCGGCGGCGGGACGTCATCACCTCCGCCGCGATCAGGCATCCGGGGCCCACGCTGGATGCCGGGAGCCGCGCCGAGCTCGACGAAATCCTGGCCGCGCTCGGACTCGCATCGGCCGGAGCCAAACCGGTCGTCGTGACCGCAGCGGCTCCGGTCACGTGACGCCGCGGGCTGGGTCGCGACACCGCGTTCTGGTTACGGCGCCCGGGTTCGGGCGCGTCGGCAATGAAGCGATGCATGTCCTTCAACAGGCGAGTTGCGACGTCGACGTGTATGGCAACCAAGCCACCCTGAAGGAAGCCGATATCCTGCCCCTCGTCGAACACGTGGACGCGATCATGGCCGGGGCCGAGCCGATCACGGCGCGCGTGATTGCGGCGGCGCCGCGTTTGAAGGTCGTCGCGCGTCGCGGGGTCGGCTATGACGCCGTTGATCTCGCCGCCGCCACCGCGCGGGGCGTGGTCGTCACCACGACCGTGGGCATCCTCTCTGAGGCCGTAGCGGATCACGCGTTCGCGCTGATGCTGGCCGTGGCCCGGCAGATCCCCGAGTTTCACCGGAAGGTGAAAGCGGGGCTCTGGGATCGCACGCCCACCCTCGAGGTCTTCGGCAAGACGCTGGGTATCGTCGGCTTCGGGGCCATTGGTCGAGCCGTCGCCCGGCGTGGCGCCGGCTTCGGGATGCGCCTCCTCGCATACGACATCATCGCCGACACCACTACGGCCGCAGCGTTGGGCGTGGAGCTCTGTCCATTGGACGTGCTCCTCACCGAGAGTGACTTCGTGACCCTGCACGTTCCGCTCAGCCCGGCGACCCGTGGCCTCATCGGGGAGGAGGCGCTCCGTCGCATGAAGGCCACGGCCATCCTCATCAACACCAGCCGGGGCGATACCGTAGATGAACCGGCGCTCCTGCGGGCGCTGCGGGAAGGCCGGATCGCCGGCGCGGGGCTCGACGTCTTCCACGATGAGCCGCTTGTTGACTTCTCGCTCGTCGAATTGCACAATGTCGTGGCGACCCCCCACGTGGCTTCCCATACGCTCGACACGCAGGCGCGCGTCGAGCGCGCGGCTGCCGAATCCATCGTGGCAGTTCTGAAGGGCGCGCGACCGTCGCACGTCGTCAATCCGGAAGTGTATGACCGGCCGTCGATGACGCCGGAGCCCAAAGCGAGGTGAGTGCGTCCTGCACCCCTGGATGACCCGTCGAGTGGTTGTATCGAGGTAGACCGGTGAGTCGCGTGCGCGCGCGTGCCGGAGCGTCCACTCCGGCACGTGTGTTTTTCGCGCGCGCGTTCCCGCGTGAAGGGAGGATGCCCGAGCCGACGAAAGTCTAGCCGCCATGCCCAAGGTCGTCCACGCAACCCTTGCCGAGATCCGCGAACAGCCGCTCGTCCTCAGCCGCCTGCTGACCGAACACGCGGCGGTTATTGGCGAGGTCGTCACCGCTCTGCGCCGGCGCAAGCCCACGCTGGTCGTCTTCGTGGCGCGCGGCACCTCGCACAACGCCGCCATTTATGGCCAATACCTGGTAGAAACGCTGCTGCGCATCCCAACCAGCACGGCGATGCCATCGGTCACGACGCTCTACGACCGGACGCCCAACTGGAGCGCGGCCGCGATCATCGCGATCTCGCAGTCGGGTCGTTCGGCAGACGTTGCCGAGGTCGTGACGGAAGCCCGCAAGCAGGGGGCGCTCACCGTGGCGATCACGAACGATCCTGAGGCGCCGATCGCGCAACGCAGCGCGCATGTGATCCCGATTGGAGCCGGCCCGGAGCGCAGCATCGCCGCGACCAAGACATTCACCGCATCGCTGGCGGCGCTCGCGGCCCTGGTGACGGGGTGGGGACAGCACAAGGACGTGGCCCGCGGGTTGCCGCGCCTTCCCGAGGTCACCGCGAAGGCGCTGGATCGCGAGGCCACGATCAAGAGCCTGGCCAAACGCCACGCGCGCCGTGATCCCTGGGTCGTTATCACGCGCGGGTATATGCTGGGCGTTGGCGATGAAGCCGCGCTCAAACTCAAGGAGACCTGCTACGCGGCGGCAGAATCGATGTCCGCGGCAGAGTTCCTTCACGGCCCGATCGCGGCCGTTGACAAGCAGAGCTCGGCGTTGCTGCTTCTGCCGCCGGGCCGCAGCCGCCCCGGGCTGATCGACGTGCGCGTGCAGCTGCGCGACCGGTCAGTGCCGACGCTCACGTTCGCTTTTGGAGATGACCCGGGTGATGTTGCGATCAACAGCGGCCTGCCCGAAGCGCTGGCACCGATCGCGGCGGCGCCCGCGGTCCACCTCTTCGCCTACCATCTCTCGGTCGCGCGCGGCCTGAACCCCGATCAGCCGCGGGGCCTGAAGAAGGTCACGGTAACGCGCTGACCGCGACCGGCGCGCCGGTCCGTATGGGCGATCCTGGGTCCGTCGTTCGGGCGACAGCCCTCACGAAGCGATACGGCGCCACCACGGCCGTGGACGGCATCTCGTTCGCCGTCGGCCAGGGAGAGTGCTTTGGGTTTCTCGGTCCCAACGGCGCCGGGAAGACCACCACCATGAAGATGGTCTACTGCGTCCTGCCTCCCACATCGGGCGATCTGCGGGTTCTGGATATGGACGTCGGCACGCAGGCGCGCGCCATCAAAGCACGGCTCGGCGTCGTGACGCAGGAGAACACGCTGGACTCGGCCCTCTCGGTGCGCGAAAATCTCTTGATCTTCGCGCGCTACTTCGACCTTCCATGGCCCGAAGCCCGGCGGCGCGCCGGGGAACTGCTCGATTTCGTCGCGCTCACCGACCGCGCCCACAACAAGGTCGAGCAGCTCAGCGGCGGCATGCGGCGGCGGCTGATGGTGGCGCGCGCGCTCGT
>JBQTJP010000138.1:0-7358 GCA_052386995.1 Armatimonadota bacterium | reverse complement strand
TTGGGGAGAGCCCGACCACGGCGATGGTCTTGGTCTCTTCGAGAATGGCCCGGAGTTCCTCCATAACCATTACCCCGCTGACCGCAAAAGACTGGAAGGTCGCTATCGTTTCTTCAGCGCCGCTGGGCGTTCCAAGGGCCGGAGGAGTTTCTGGTTCTCGATGATGTGACAGAAGCGGGCTTTCGCGGCGCTTTTCTCTGGCGGGATCGAAGCCGCCGCCTTCCGGAGACGCTTTAGGTCGCCGGCCAGCATTCGCAGTCCTCGAATCCGCAACTCGATTTCTTTCACCTTCGTGTCGATCAGCGTCAGGACGTAGGGACACGGATAGGTGCCGCGGTCCCGAAAGGCCAGAACCTCTTTGATCTCCTCCAGGGCGACGCCCAGGGCCTTGGCGCTGCGAATGAACTCGAGCCGGTCGGCGTCCTTGTCCGCATACTGCCGATAGCCAGACTCGGTGCGTGGAGCAGGCGGCAGCAGTCCGATTTCCTCGTAGTATCGAATGGTCTTGGGGTTGAACCCGGCCTTCTTCGCGAACTCCCCGATCCGCATCTGCCATCACCTGGAATCACCATACACCCTCCAGTCGACTGGAATGTCAACAGTGCTTTGAGGCGGCGCGACCGGGGGGGAATCCCACCAATGGCCTGCGACCAACGATACACAATGCTACGGGATCACCGAAAAATAACGTTTAATTTTCACGCAGATCCACCGGATCTGGGAGTGATCGTATAGTTCCACCGAGGGTGCGTAGTGTGAGCTGTGATCCGAAGCCGTGCCATCTCATGGTCCGAGATTTTGATGCCGGGGTCATAGTCCCGTTTGTCCAAGAGGAGCGCCTTGATCCGCAACCCCGTCCGGGTCGTTGTCCGCCGGATCAGATTTCTCGTAGCTCACCAGCGGCTGCCCGCGCAGTTGAGTCTCTCCGGCCGCGCTCGCCATGCCCGCCATGCTGGCTGCACCCGCTCCCCGCAGCTGCGCCGGCGGCCGCGAGGGCTGCCGCCATGCTGCTCATGCACACCACGGAGACCCCGGCCGTACACACGGTACAAGCGGTATCCCACCTCCGGACTCGCATGCGTCCTCCCTTTCCCAGGTCACTCAGCCCCCCGGATACTCCCTTTAGTCATGCTCCACTAGCCACACATCCGCACTCCTCCGAATACGCCGCTACCGTTTGCCACCCGGCCAGGTCAGCATCGGCATGTTGATGACGACCCCTGCCCGCTGGATGGTCACCTCTCCCTTGGCCTCAGCCTCCTTCACCTCTGCTGCTGACTTCAAAGGGCGAGCGGCGGATAGATTCTTCCAGGCCACCAAGTTCAGCGCGCGAAGCGGGCTGTACCCCGGGGTCCCGGGCGGGTTGTCGAAGACGTCAGGTTGGAAGCCAAAGGGTCCCTCGCCCTTCACCCCGTTCGTGAATACATAGACGATGGCCAGGGCGGACTCAGGAGTTTGGGCGAGCGACGGAATGAAGAACACCGGCGAGCCTTTCATGGCGGTCAGTTTCTTGGCGACCTCGGCGTCCGATGCCTCTGTGTGGATGAACAGAACTTCCTGCCCTTCGGCGTACCCCTTGATCGGCGGCACCGCTGCCCTCGTGAAGGGCAGCCGACCCCGATAGGCCAGCACAAAAGCGGCCATCAATACGACGACCAGGGCCGTGACCACAACATTGCGAGTCATGTTCTCCTGCCTCCCTTTAAGTCATCCCGCGATCCGCGGCCTCCCGCGCAACGTCCTGACCGATCTGGAAGCCGCGCTCGATGATCGCCTCGCGTATCCCGTCCGACTCGACTATGCCCTCACGGTAGGTCACCGTGACCACCTGACGGCCGGGATCGCCCCTCACGTCCTCGACGCCGTCAAGCCTGCGCACGGCCTGCTTGATCGAGGCGAGGCAATGCGCACAGTGCATGTTGGCGATCTTCAGTGTGAGTTGGGCGCGCAGGCCGCGGCGCGCCTTGGGCAGCAGCCGCCCACCGAAGGAGTTGGTGAGCACCGTGCTGACGCTGGCCACCATGGCGACCATCGCCCAGACGGGATGCACCAGTCCCGTGACGGCGAGCGGGACGCCGATGCCGTTGAAGGTGAAGGCGAGCGTCAAGTTCTGGACCGTCTTGCGGTACGAGGCCTTGCCAATGAGGTAGGCGTCCACCACCGCCCCTAGTCGCTCGCCGATGATCACGACGTCGGCCGATTCGATGGCGATATCGGTCCCCGCGCCAATCGCGATCCCCACGTCAGCCTGCATGAGCGCTGGAGCGTCATTGATCCCGTCCCCCACCATGGCCACGCGATAGCCCTGGCGCTGCAACTCCCGGACCTTCGCCGCTTTCTCTTGCGGCAGGACCTGAGCATGGACCTCCTCGATCCCTACGTGCTCGGCCACGGCTCGGGCGGTACGAGGATTATCGCCAGTCAGCATGACCGGCTCCAGGCCCAAGCCCCGCATGCGCTCAATGGCTTCACGCGCGTCGGGTTTCAGCTGGTCGGCGATGGCGATCAGCGCCGCAGGCCGGCTATCCACCGCTACCACCACAACGGTGTGCCCCGCTTGCTGCATCGCGGTCAGCTTTTCATGGGCAGGCGCAAGATCAATGCCCGCAGCCTCAACGAACCGTTGGTTGCCCACCGTGATGTGGTATCCATCGACGCTCGCGGTGACACCTTTGCCCGGCACGGCTTGGAAGTCGGCGGCTGCAGGAATCTGAAGGTGCTGGGCTTCGGCCGCAACCACCACAGCCCGCGCCAGGGGATGCTCAGATGGGCTCTCCGCGGCGGCAGCCAGGCGCAGGATCTGCTGCGGATCATGGCCCAGGGCTTCAACCTCGACGACGGCCGGCTTTCCAATGGTGATGGTCCCTGTCTTGTCCAGGATCACCTTCTTCACATCTTTGAGGACCTGGAACGCCTCAGCCGACCGCATCAGGATGCCACGCTCGGCAGCCATCCCCCCACCTCGTATCATTGCCAGGGGCGTGGCCATGCCCAGGGCGCAGGGGTAGCCCATGACCAGGACCGCCAAGGCGGCGAATACTGCGCGCGTCCAGTCTGGCGAGCCAGTCATCAACCAGGCGCCGATCGTCCAGATCAGTATGGCCGCGCTGGCAAACGCAAGCACGGCCGGCACGTACACCTGCAGGACGCGGTCCACCAGGACCAGGATGCCAGGCTTGAGAGCCCGGGCCTCCTCCACCTGGCGCGCCACCTGCTGGAGGAAGCTTTCCTCGCCTGCCCTGGTCACCCGGACGACCAGGGTCCCGGTCTGGTTGACCGAGCCGCCGATGACCTCATCACCCGGCACCTTCTCCTCAGGGATCGATTCACCCGTGACGAGACTTTCGTCGACGGCTGATGCTCCTTCGGTGACCTCTCCATCCACTGGGATCGACTCACCGGGACGAACGCGGACCAGGTCGCCAGGCTGGACGTCCTCAATCGGGACTTCCTCCTCGCGGCCGTTACGGACAACTCGGGCGGTTGGGGGAACCAGGGCGAGGAGCTTGCGCACGGCCTGCGAGCTGCGGGTTCGCACGAGCAAGGAGACGTAGCCGGAGAGCAGATGGTAGGTCGTGATGAAGACCGCCACCCCAAAGAAGTCGGGCAGCGGGAACGTCGGAACGATGTAGCCCAGAAATCCCCCCAGAAGCCCGGCGAAGGCACCAAACTCCAGGAGGACGTGCTGGTTCAAGATCCCCCGACGCAGGCTGGCCCAGGCCATGGTCAGGATGCGCCAGCCTGGCCCGAAGATCGTCGAGAGCGCCAGAGCGGGCATGAGCCAGGAGACAAACGGCATGGCCTCCGGCATGGGGAGCACCGTGAGCCACATCAGGACCATCGTCCCGACCGCCACCGCGGAGAAGGCTGCCGCCAGCAGCAAATTGTTCCGCTCCTGTCGGAGCTCGGTCTCCTCCTCTTCGAAGCTGCGGACTTTCCGAGGATCGCGCACCGTGTATCCGAGGTCAAGCAGGGTCTGTTTCAGTTGCGTCGGCGAGACCCTGGCGGCATCGTACTCGATCAATACCTCCTCGTGGGCGAGACTCACGTTCACCTCGCGGACGCCCTCATGGCGCCCCACGGCCTTCGTGATGCTGGCCACGCAGAATGAACAGGCCATCCCCCCGATCTTGAGCTGCAGCTTCTGGCTGCCGTCCCGTCGGAGGAAGGCGTCAGGCTCGTTGGTCTTCGCCCTCGACTCGTTCTGATCGTGTTGAGTACGGACACTCATCGCAGCTCCTTCTGTGCTTCTATGATGCGACGTGATAGCCGAGTTCCTTCAGCTTCGCTCGTACTCGTTCGAGGCTGATCTGCGCGGCGTCCAATTTGACGACCACCCGTTGGCTCTGTGCACTCGCCTGTACATCCTGAATGCCCGGAAGGCGTCTGAGCGCGTGAGCAATCCGTTGCTCGCAGCCCGCGCAGTGGATCTTTTCTTCACCGGTGACAGTGAGGTTGACCGTGCGTACCATGCCTGTGAACCTCCCCTTCCGAGTGAATCGTGAGTCCAATCCGGCCCTTCTCTCCGCCACCCTTTCATACACCTTCCAGCGACTGGAAAGTCAAGTACATCTACGGCACGCCCCCCGTGATCAGGCACGGGTCGCCCGATCGAAAGCTGCCCGAAGATCGGCCTCCGTGATGAGCCCGTCAAGGCGCCCGACTTCTTTGCCCGCCTTCAAGACGAGCACAGTAGGGAGACTCATGACCCCGAAGCGCTCGGCCACGGGCAGATCGCGATCGACGTCGATGCGATACACGGCCACCCGGCTTGCGTACTCCTGGGCGACCCGCTCAAGCCGTGGCTCCAGCGCCCGACAGGGTGGGCAGCTCGCCTGGTAGAAGTCGAGGGCAATCGGCCCCTGCGCCAGGCGCACGGCGGACTCGATTTCCCGCAGGCTGACCTGTTGCACATAGTCCATCAGACTTCACCACAGCCATTGTAGACTTTCCAGTCGACTGGAAAGTCAAGTCCCATCTTCGCGCCGGGGCGACATGGGGCGTGCCGGGGCACTTGACATTCCAATCGACGGTACGGTCTATCATCCGGCCATAGGAAGACGGGGGCTAGGGAAGTCTGTGAAACCTAACCAGCGCCGTCAGGAGACCGATGAAACCTGTCGATACTCAGCATGAACATGAGATCATTGCGGCATTAGACCGCGCGCCGTTGACCCAGCGGCATCTCCTCTTTCTCGGAGCGCTGCTTGGCGCGTTAGTGTTCGACTACGCCAAGCCGTTCACCATTTCGTTCGTAATCCCGGGCATGCGCCAGATGTGGGGGCTCTCGGAGGTGAGGGCCTCCTATCTGCCCATCGCTGGCCTCTCCGGCACGACGGTCGGCTCAGTCCTGTGGGGCTTCGCAGCGGACAGGATCGGGCGGCGGGCAACGCTCTTATGGACGGTAGGGATTTTCTCGGCAGCCACCGTCTGCGGGCTGGCATTGCAGTATTGGCAATCGCTTGTTGCTTGCTTCGTGATGGGGTTGGGCGTGGGCGGCGAGGCGCCTATCGTGTTCGCGCTAGCTGCGGAGTATCTCCCCGTCCGTGTGCGTGGAAGGCTGCTCCTGTTCTTGGGTATCGTCGGAGCCACCGCAGGTTATGCCCTTGCGGCCGCAATCGCCACCGTCGCAACCGCGCTGTTCCCCGACACTGTTGCCTGGAGACTGATGTGGCTGGTGCAGCTCCTGCCGGCAGTCCTGATCCTCACGCTTCGGAGCAGGATAGTTCCCGAGTCGGCTCGCTACCTGCTGGCCCGCAATCGGCTGAAGGAAGCAAGGGCCGCCGCAGAGGCACTGGTGGGTTCGATTGCCGAGACGGCCACGCAGGTGACGCCCCTCAGTGCCATGGCGGATTTCACTGGCGCACGAAGCCTCTACGGACGCACCCTCGCTTTCGGCCTCTTCTCTTTCGCCTGGGGCCTAGTGAACTACGGATTTCTCACGTGGGTTCCCACCCTGCTCCGACGGATGGGGTATACGGGAGTTGCCTCCTCGGGCTACCTGGCCCTGTCGGCCCTCATCGCGGTCCCGGCGTTCGCCGTCACGGTCCATCTCGTCGCAAGATGGAGCACACGGTGGATGCTGGTTGCCTACGCGATCGGAGCCGCCTTGACACTGGGCGTCCTGGGAGCGGGGGCGGCGGCAGGCAAGTTGACGCCGCTCGTCCTGCTGGCCATCAGTAGCCTCGTGCTCTTCTTCATGATCTCGATTGGAGGCGTCTTCGCGTTCTACACGGCCGAAGTCTTTCCCACTGCCGTGCGGGTTGGCCGCAGCGGCCTGGTGAGCGCAACGGGAAGATTGGGCGGCGTTCTGGGTCCGTATGTCCTAGGACTCCTGCTTGCGAGCGCAAACTCGATGCTCGGTCTCCTGATTCCCCTGGCAGCGGCGCTCGTTGTGGCGGCCCTTGTCCTGGTGGTCGCCGGCGTGGAAACTCGCGGGCGCAGCCTGGAGCAAATCGCTGGAGACGAGTCTGTCGCGGATTGATCGTCAAGATGGGTGTCTTACTGCTGGCTCTCCCTTAGATGCCCGAAGCAACTCACGGTTTTCAATGATGTGGCAGAAGCGCCCCTCCGCGACGACCTCCTCAGGCGTCGCTGTACTTTCTTCTGGCGGCCATCTTCCTGGACTTGCTGGGCCTCGGCCTGATCCGGCCGATCCTCCCTCTGTATGCCCAGTCGTCTTCAGTGCCAGCATCGCGGAGGTCAGCTGGATTCCCCACGGCTTTTGGAATCGGCAAGCTGCTCGCCGACCTCCCCGCCGGCCTGCTCATGGGACCGGGTGGGGTACAGGCGCGTGATGGCGGCGGGACTGCTTCTTGTCGCTACGGTCGACGTGCTCAGTGCCCTGGAAGGACACTTCCCCCGATTTCTCGTGTGGCGAAGTCTCGCCGGCTTTGGCTTCGGGTTCTTGGTGACGACGGCCGCCGCCGCCGTTCTGGACCTTGCCCCGGCCGCGAGCCGCGGGCGGTACATGGGCCGGTATCTCCTCGTCGGCGACGTCGGCGCGGTGCTCGGGGCGAGCGCCGGAGGGTGGGTGTATGTGCAGGCCGGCGTTCGCGCGCCGGTTTTTCTGAATAGATACGCGTCAGGGATGGAGCAGGAGGTGCTGCGGCGCCGGCCACTACCGCAAGGGTCCCAGCGCGTGCCGGGCCAGCCGGAACCCTCTTGACTCTCCCGTAGACAGGAGAGCTTATGTTCACTGTAGAGCGTCGTCATACTCGGGATGGTAACAGGGGGTGAGGTAGGGATGGCCAAGACGGGTGAGGGGATGCCTGACAGAACCCTCCTGCCAACAGCAATGCTTCAAGGGGAGAGTTCCGTGCCGACCTCGACGCAGATTGAAGCTCCCGAAGAAACCA
>JBQTJP010000137.1:0-4890 GCA_052386995.1 Armatimonadota bacterium | reverse complement strand
CCACGATTCTCTCGATGGCTATCAGCGAACGCTCCGCCATTCGGAAGGAAAGTACAAGAACACCTGACATCACCAGCCTTGCCGCGACGTTGACCGCGCCCAATACCCATGATAGAATCCGTCCGGTTTCCCGGAGGTGGCACGTGTACGCGGTAATCGAGACGGGCGGCAAGCAACTGACCGTCCGGGAGGGCGATCTCGTGAAGGTCGAGCGGCTGGATGCGAAGCCGGGCGATCTGGTGACCCTTGATCGTGTGCTGCTGGTCGGCGAGGGCTCCTCGAAGATCGGGGCGCCGACGGTCGACGGAGCGTTGGTGCAGGCGCGTGTCGTCCGGCAGGGACGGGCACGCAAGATCATCGTCATGAAGTTCAAGTCCAAGTCGCACTACCGGCGCAAGACCGGGCACAGGCAGGCGTTCACGGAATTGCGGATCGAGAAGATCGCCGTCTAGGAGGTCGAACGCGATGGCATCCAAGAAGGGCGCCGGCAGCAGCCGCAACGGCCGCGACTCCCAGAGCAAGCGTCTGGGCGTCAAGCGCTTTGCCGGGCAGATCGTGACGGCCGGCAGCGTGCTGGTGCGCCAGCAGGGCACCAAAGTCTTTCCTGGTCACAACGTGGGCAAGGGGCGCGATCATACGCTGTTCGCGCTGATCCACGGTACCGTGGCCTTCGAGCGCCGCGGCCGCCACGGTAAGCAGGTGAGCGTGCAACCGCTGCCGGCTTAGCCGACGCGGATGGAGATCGAGGCCCGGGTCTACGACCCGGGCCGTTTGCTTCTCTCATGCTGATTGATCACGCGAAAGTCTATGTCAAAGGCGGCGACGGCGGAAATGGCTGTCTCTCGTTCCGCCGGGAGAAGTTTGTTCCCAAGGGCGGGCCTGATGGGGGAGACGGCGGCGACGGCGGGAACGTCGAGTTCGTTGCCGATCCCGGCCTGGCCACCCTAATGGACTTCCGTTACCGGCAGCACTTGCGGGCGAAGCGCGGCGGCCACGGGGAGGGCGCCAAGCGCGCCGGCCGCCGGGGTGCGGACCTGGTCGTCCCGGTGCCGGTCGGCACGATCGTGCGCGATCTCGAAACCCGAGAAGTGCTCGCCGAGTTCACCGAGGCCATGCAGCGGGCCGTCATCGCGCGCGGAGGGCGCGGCGGCAAAGGCAACGCGCGCTTTGCGACCTCCACGGAGCGCGCGCCGCGCCGGGCCGATCCAGGTGAGCCCGGGCAGGAACGCTGGGTGGAGCTCGAGCTGCAGTTGCTTGCCGACGTTGGGCTCGTCGGCCTACCCAACGCCGGGAAATCCACCCTCCTGCGGCGTGTCAGTAGCGCCCGGCCGAAGGTGGCCGACTACCCGTTCACCACGACGCAGCCGGTGCTCGGGGCGGTGAGTCTCCCCGACGGCCGCACGTTCGTGATGGCCGATCTGCCGGGGTTGATCGAAGGCGCGCATCGTGGAGCCGGACTGGGCCATACATTCCTCCGGCACATCAAGCGGACGCGCGTGCTGATCCACCTGATCGACCTGGCAGCACCGGAAGATCCTGTGGAGAGTCACGATGTCATCCGGCGCGAATTGGAGCTCTACGATCCCGTCTTGATCGAACGTCCCGAGATTGTGGCGCTCAACAAGATCGATCTTCCCGAGGGGCGAGCCCGCGTGCACGCGGCATCGGCCGCGTTTGCGGCGAAGGGCCGAGAGGTCTTCGGCATCTCGGGCGCGACCGGTGAGGGCATCGAGGCGGTGCTCCGGGCCGCGGCAGATGCGCTCGATGTGGCCCGCGCGCGCGGCGCGGGGGAGGAGACACATCCGGTAGTCCAGAAGTGGGGCCCAAAATGACCAGGCTCGGCGTCATGGGCGGCACCTTCGACCCCATCCACCAAGGACATCTGGTGACCGCCGAGGAGGCGCGGGCCCAGTTCCGCCTGGACACCGTTATCTTCGTTCCCAACCGCCACCCGCCGCACAAGAATCCTGAGGACGTCACCGATCCCGAAGACCGCTATCTGATGACGTTCCTGGCCACGGCGGCAAATCCTCATTTCAGCGTGTCGCGGACCGAGATCGACCGCCCGGGCGCGTCCTACACGATCGAGACGATTCGCGCCCTGTCCGCCGAACACCGGGCCGCCGAACTCTATTACATTACCGGCGCCGACGCGATTTTGCAGATCTTGCGTGGGGAGTGGGAGCGGTCGGCAGAGCTGCTGGGCATGTGCCGGTTCATCGCCGCGACCCGTCCGGGGTTCGTGCTCGACCTCGACACGCTGCGGCGCCGCAACTGCACGGGCCGCGCCCTCGACAACGTCCATATGATGGAGATCCCGGCGATGGCCATTTCGTCGACCGACATCCGCACGCGTGTCCGGACCGGGCAGCCGATCAAATACCTGGTTCCCGAGGCCGTGGAAGCCTACATCGCCAAGCACAGCCTGTACGGATGGCCTGCGTCCTCGGAGAGCGCAGCGGGTGGATAGGGCAACAGGCCGCCGTCGCGCGCGCGAAACCGAATCGTTGTCCAGAGCGTTACGGGCTGCCGAGGCAGCCGAATCGAAGCGGGCGGAGGACATCGTCGTCCTCGACCTTCGCGCGTTGACCATCGTGACGGATTACTTTGTCATCTGCACCGGGGGGAGCCGCCTGCAGATTCGGGCGATCGTTGACGGGGTCGATGGGGCGCTCGCCGACGATGCGGGCCCGGGCGCCGCGCGCGCGATGCGCGAAGGTGACGCCGAGGCGCAATGGGTGCTCCTCGACTTCGGCGATATCGTCGTTCACGTTTTCGGTCCCGAGGCCCGCGCGTTCTACCGGCTCGAGCGGCTTTGGGGCAACGCCCGGGTCGTCACCCGCTAGCGAAGCGCGATGCATCTCGCGGTGCGGCCGGCGCTCCCCGACGAGGGCACGGCGCTTATGAGGATCTTCGACGCCGCGTACGTCGGTGGCTACTCCCCGACGTTCGATCGCGACGGGTCGCCGGAGCCGGGCGACATCTGGTGGGTGCACTCGGAAAAGGACGTCAGCGCCGTCGAAGTCGATCACCATCTGGCCGGGCTGCTCATCGTCGGCCGCGCCGAGCGGCAGTGGATCGTGGAAGAAATGCTGCTGCCGCAGTTCGGGACGTACCCTGCGGGGGTGCAAGAAGCCCTGGTGACCCGCATGACCGCGTACTTGGTGTCGCTCTTCCAGCGGGCGAAGCAGCGGGCGCTCGTGCTGCGCGCCGCTGAAACGAACGCCTTCGCGCTGGCGATGGCACACGGGATGCAGGCCGCGTTCGCCAACGCGCTGCTGGTCTTCCGTCATCGCGAAAGCAAGGGGATCGTGGCGCAGGTGCCCGAGGGATACCGCGTACGCAAGACGACGCCCGCGGATGCACCGCATCTGGGCCGGCTCGTACGCGAAATCATCGCCGATCGGCCGAGGGCCGACGAGATCGAGCGCGTGCTGGGCTCCAAGGACGGCCGCGGCTATCTGGCGCAGCGCGACGCGCTCGCCGTCGGGTTTGCGGCGGTCGAACTGCGTGAGGGCCGCGGCGACTGGATGGTCGGAGTCCGGGAGACCCATCGCCGCCGCGGCGTGGGGCGCGCGCTGGCCGCGGCCGCCGCCACGGCGCTGCGGTCGCGCGGGACGGCACCGTTCGCGACCGCCTGGGCGCTGGATCCGGTCAGCGGGTCGTTTCTCCGCTCGCTCGGCTTCTCTGTGGAGCGCACCTACCTGTATATGGACAAGCCCCTGTGACGTACCACGCGCGCATCGCGCGCCTCCGGCGCCACAGGGCCGCCATCGCTATTCTCGCGGCCGTGGTTTGTCAGGGTGTCGGCTCGCCGATCGCCGCTCCCGCCGCGGGCGCGCCCGCCGGCATCAACCGCGACGCCGGCGATCTCGAGCGGCCGCCCGCGCCTGCAGACGGCACGACAGCCACGCTCACCCCGCCGCCCTTCGTCTGGCTGCCTGTCGGGCCGGGCGTGCGTTATGCGTTGCAGGTCGGACCTGCGCCCGATCCCGCGGGTCCCGGCGGCCGCACGATGCGGGGCATCACGATGGCGTCTCACGCGCTGCGCGAGCCGCTGCCGGCCGGACGGTGGTCGTGGCGTTACGGCGTTGAGTCCGGTGACGGGACGGTCACGTGGAGCCGCATCCGCACGTTTACCGTGGCACCCGATGCGCGAACCTGGCCGTACCCCGGCATCGATGCGATGGCCGCGCGCGTCCCGCGCGGACGGCCGCGCCTCTTCATCCGCGCCGAAGAGCTGGCCGCGTACCGCGCCCGCGCCCAGCAAGGGGACCTCCGCGGCCTGACCGCGGCGATTGTCCGCGCCGCCGAACGTGACCTCGGTGGACCGCTGCCGGCCGAGCCCGACTATCTTCCACGCACGGAACCCGAGCGCGGCCGCGTCTTCGCGGAGATCATCCGCGCCACGCGTCCGCCCATGGACGCCATGGAGCGAGCCGCGCTGGCGTACCTCCTGACCGGAGAAACGCGGTTCGCGGACGAAGCCAAGCGCCGCCTGCGTCATTTCTTTGCCTGGGATCCTCTCGGCCCAACCGAACACGCCCACAACGACGAGCCCGCGATGTGGATGATGATGCGCGGCGTGCGCGCCTACGATTGGATCTACGGCCGCTTCACACCCGAGGAGCGCGAGGCGATCGAGCGAGTCATGCGCGTCCGCGCCGAGCAGATGCATCAATCGCTCCGGCGGCGGCCGTTCGAGAGCAGCCCATACGAGAGCCATGCAGGGCGGATTGTCGGCTTTCTGGGCGAGGCCGCGCTGGCGTTCATCCACGAATGGCCCGAGGCGCGCGGCTGGCTCGACTACGTCGCGACCGCCTACTGGACGACCTATCCGGCGTGGGGCGGTGACGACGGCGGATGGGCCGAGGGGCCATCGTATTGGGG
>JBQTJP010000136.1:0-8832 GCA_052386995.1 Armatimonadota bacterium | reverse complement strand
TTGTACTTGACGGCGTTGGAGAGGAAGTTGAGGAGCACCTGCTTGAGACGCTGGCGGTCGGCCAGGACGTGGCCGGGATGAATCTGGGCAGGACCGGTAATCCGAATGTCGCGCTGAGCGGCCAGGGGCGCAATGAGCTCGAGACTCTCCTTGACGACATCCCTGACCGGCACGGGCTCAGAAGACAGGGCGACCCGGCCGATCTCGATGCGGGTGATGTCGAGGACCTCGTTGATGAGATCGAGCAGATGCTGACCGCCCTTGAGGATGTGCTGGACGCTCTCGCGCTGCTCGGGAGCCAGCGGGTCCATTTCGAGGAGCTGTGCGAAGCCGAGGATGGCATTGAGCGGCGTGCGCAGCTCATGGCTCATGCGCGAAAGGAACTCGCTCTTGGCCCGGCTGGCCTGCTCGGCCGCTTCTTTCGCCAGTTTGTGCTCGGTGACGTCGCGGAGGATTGCCGTAAAGAATGTTTCCTTGCCGGCCGTCCAGGACGCGAGAGAAACGTCCACGGGGAACTCACTGCCGTCCTTCTTCCTCCCGGCGAATTCGATCTTTTTCCCGATCACGCGTGGTTCTCCAGTCTTAAGGAACCGCGCGAAGCCCTGCTTGTGGTCTTTGATGAACCGTTCGGGCATCAGAAGCGTGATCGGCTTTCCGGTCACCTCACGCGCGGAGTAGCCAAACGCGCGTTCCGCCCCCGGGTTGAAGTAGATAATGTTGCCGCGGGCATCGGCAGACACAATGGCGTCGAGCGCGGTCTCCGCCACGGCCCGGAACTGCTCCTCGCTCTCCCGCAGCCCCGCCTCCGCCTTCTTGCGTTCGGTGACGTCCAGCGCGTAGCCCAGGGCGCGCACGACCTCGCCCGCGTCGTCACGCTCGAAATGCACGACGGTGTTGAGCCAGCGGTAGGTGCCGTCTTTATGCTGGAAGAGGACCTCGAACGGGAAGACATCTCCCTTTTCATCGAGCACCCGTTGCCGTTCGGCTAGGAAGCGCTCGCGGTGATCGGGGTGGATGTGCTCGAGCCAAAAGCCGGGGACTTCCAGGATCTCCTCGGGAGCGTACCCCAGGATCTGCTCGATGTTCGGGCTCGCATAGGTCAGGCTGGGGTTGCCCGGGTTTCCGACCAGGATGATTCCCGGACTCGTGCCGATGAGGTGCTCGAGGAACGCTTTGGCCTCGCGCAGCGCCTCTTCGTTCATTCTGAGCTCTTCGGTGCGCTCAAGGATCCGCTGCTCGAGGGCCTCGGTCATGCCACCGATCTGTGTGGTCATGCTGTTGAACGCATCGGCCAGCACCGCGAGCTCGTCGCCGCCGCGGACGGTAATCTTTTCCGTTAGGTCGCCTCGCGCGAAGCGCTGCGTCGCGCTGGTCAAGGCCTTCAGCGGCCCGGTGATCGACCGGCTGATCAGCAGCGCCAGCAGTATGCCCAGGGTCGCCGCTGCCGTGGCCACCATGAGGCCCTCGCGGCGGACGGCGGCCACTTTGGCCGCCAACGGAGCGGTCGACAGCCCGACGCTGACCGCACCCAGCCGCTGGCGGCCCGCGGTCACCGCTCTGCCGGCCAGCAGATGGTCGGAGTGCCACACGAACATGGTCGAGTCGCTGACAACGAGCTGGAGGCCGTAGGGGTCCCTTTCCAGATGCAGCGCCGCGCCCCGGTCGTGAGCGTCCGCAATGATCTGGCCCTTCAGGTCATAGACCCGGCCGGAGACCACCGTCCCCTCGCCGCTCAGTCCCGACATCATATCGGTCAACCTCGCGGCATCAAGGTTGTAGAGCGGGTCGGCCGCGGACGCCGCCAGGGCATTGAGCAGCAACTGGGCCTGGCTCTTGAGCTCGGCGCGGTAGGTGTCCTCCTCACTGCGGACAGAGCGCACCGTGAGGATTGCCACGCCCGCCACGATCATGAAGGCCGTGGCACACGTGAGCTTCACGGCCAGCGACCACTGCCCCGGAAGCAATGTGCGGATCTGACTCACCTGCCCTGGACGAACCGGAACATCTCACGCATCTGGGCCATCGCCGCTCCGCCGGCAAACTCGTCAAACCTGGCGGTCTGCTCGAACTCTTTCAGGACGGTCTGCCCCTCGGGTACCTCGTGCATGCGCAGCAGCAGGTTCTTGATGGCCGCCAGGAGCGCGGGCGCCATGACCGGACGCGCCATCACGATGTGCCGGGCGACCTTGGGCGTTTCGGCCAGGACGGTCAGCGAAGAACGGATCTCGGCCGGAATCTTCTCAAACGTCACATTGTCGGTGGCGCCTGCGGCCACTTTGCCGTTCAGTACCCAGAGCAGCGTGTTCCTGTCACCCAACGTCAGCACGTATCCAACATCGTCCCGCGCCACGGGCGCGTCTGCCCTGGGCCTTTCTACGGGGTGCAGGCCCGCTTTGCGCAAGTGGGCGAGAGGCAGAAAATACCCTGTGGTTGAAAGCACATCTTCCAATCCGATTGTTCTGCCTTTGAGGTCGGCCAGTGACCGCAGGCCGCTGTCGGTTCGGGCGAAGATGACCGCGTTGTACTCTGCGACGCCCTCTTTCCAGCGCCGCAGGATCGGCCTCGCGCCCGACCGGTCGGACATGATCATGGCGGGGTAGGGGCTGCCAAAGTACAGGTGCATCTCTCCGGCTTGCAACATGTGGACCATCGTCTGGAAATCGGTGGCAATGGCCACCCTGCCCTCGACGATCCCAAAGGCACGCAGGTTGGCCGCAAGATAATCGGCGATCGGCTGGAACCGTTTGATCTTCTTTGCCGGCTCATGCGAGATTTCGCCCAGGACGATGGCGACCGTTGCGCCGGTTCCGCCCGTCGTCGGCGCCGCCGCGATCAGATGTTCTCCGCGTCCGCCCGAGACGATCAGGACTCCGGCGAGTGCGATTCCTGCGAGCAGCCGCCCTGGCATGTCGCCTGCGCGCTAAGCCTCTCGATCCTTCAGCGTCTCGTCCAGAAGCAAGAGGAGTTTTTTGACATCGAGCGGCTTGGTTAGGTAGTCTCGTGCCCCGGCAGCGATGAGCTGCTCGATCTGGCTCTTTGTGGCATCGGCGCTGATCACCACCACAGGGATCCCGCGGGTGTTCGGATCCTCCTTGACCAACCGCAGCACCTCGCTGCCGTGGACGTCCGGGAGGTGGAGGTCGAGCAGAATCAGGTCGGGGTGCCGCTCACGGATCAGGTCCAGCCCGGCACGGCCCTGCATGGCCTCGATGAGCCTGACCTCCGGACGGCGTACCAGAATCCGCCGGACCAGTGCGAGATTGGACAGATTGTCCTCGATGTAGAGCACGAGGTGGGGTGGCGTGGGCGGCGCGGCCCCGACCGCCGACCGCGCGGTGCGCTCCACTGCCGCGTCGTCCATGAAAGCGTCCCTCTCTTCCGCAACGACGCGCCTCGCAAACGAAGCGGACCCTGCAGCCGCATCCGCCTAGGGCCCGCCTGGGCTTCCAGCACTTCGGCAGCCCGGCCAGCTGCGGTCAGCCCCGAAGCTTTGCGTCCTGCCCTCGCGGGCAGTTCGCCCTTTCGGTTGACAGGCTCAGTTTGCTTTCAATAGGCTTTTCCCACCGAAAACGTGCCGTAGACCCCTTCAGGCTAATGGTCTCCTGCAGTATGGCTTAGCAGCTGCTCTCTCAGAATCTCGTTGAGCAACTCGAGCAATTTCTTGACCTCAAGCGGCTTGGTCAGGTACGCGCGAGCGCCGGCGGCGAGCACCCGTTCAATCTGGCCGGGTGTGGCATCGGCGCTGACCACGACGACGGGGATCTTCGCGGTTTCGGGATCCGCTTGCAGCTGCTGAAGGACGTCATGGCCCGAGATATCGGGGAGGTGCAGGTCCAGCAGGATCAGGTGCGGGTGATGCTGGCGCGCAAGGCTCAGCCCCAGTCGCCCCTGCATCGTGGGAATGAGCGTGACTTCTTGCCGATTCGCCAGCAGCCGCTGTATGACTTTGACGTTCGAAAGGTTGTCCTCGATGAGCACGATTCGTGTACGCCCCGACGCACCGAGCTGGGGCAAGCCCGGCAAATCTTTTTGTATTTCTTCGAGCCGTGGTACTGGGCTTTTCGCCACGGCAAGCTCCACCCAGAACATACTGCCCTGGCCCACGGTGCTCTTTACGCCCAGTGTTCCACCCATGGCCTCCACCAGGCGTTTGGAGAGCGCCAGACCGAGTCCGGTGCCTTCGACTCCCGTTTGCTCTGCGCCCAGACGCTCGAAGGGGGTAAAGAGCCGCTCGAGTCGCTCGGGAGGAATCCCCAGGCCAGTATCGGTGACCAGAATACGGAACCGGTCTCCCGGGGCTTCCTGGTAGGAAAGGGTCACCATTCCGCCCCTGCGGTTGTACTTGATCCCGTTGGCGAGCAGGTTCAGCAGCACCTGCTTCAGCCTCTGGCGGTCGGCCGTCACATGCCGTTCGTCAGGGCCGGCCGGCTCGCCGTCCAGTCGGATATCCATCTGCGCGGCGAGAGGCCGGGTGAGATCCAGAGCCTCCTTAACGATTTCCTGCACGGCGACGGGCTCGAGCGAGATGGCCAGCCGGCCCGCCTCAATGCGGGCGATGTCCAGTACCTCATTGATGAGGTCCAGCAGGTGGCGGCCGCCCTTCAAGATGTCCGCGACGGACTCGCGCTGGTCTGGATTGAGGGAGTCCATCTCCAGTATCTGGGCGAAGCCCAGGATGGCGTTGAGCGGCGTGCGCAGCTCATGGCTCATGCGCGAGAGGAACTCGCTCTTGGCCTTATTGGCCCGATCGGCCTCATGCCTGGCCTTCTCCAGCTCTACCGTGCGTTCGGCCACCCGCTGCTCCAGAACCGCGGCATGCTGCTGAAGGTCCTCCCGCATCTGAGCGTGCTGGATGGCGACCGCCAGCTGGTCAGCGACCTCCCGGGCGACGTCGAGATATTCGGGCGCCATGGGACCGGGACTGTCCGTGGTCAGGCTGAGGGAGCCGATGAGCTGCCCCTGCGCCATGAGGGGCACGACGGTGACGTAGCGCATTCCTGCGGCCTTCATGGCTTGAATAAACGGTGTCGGCCTGGAGAGGGCCTGGAGGTCCGCCGTATGAACCTTCCCCTTACGGAGCACGTCTAGAGTCTCATCGAAGTTTCCGATTGCCTCAAACGAGATGCGCGTCCCCGCTTCTGCGGGATTTTCACCGAGGGATCGGGTGGCAAGTACCCTGATCTCGTTCGCGGTGAAGTCATATAGTGCGAGACTCACCCGTTGACAGGGGACCAGGTTCTGGATCTGGCGCAGGGCCGCATCCGCGACTGCTTCCGGCGACTGGGCCGTCAGAATGGCCTGGTCGGTCTTGTGGAGAACCTCAAGGCGTTCCGTGTAACGACGCAGCGCCGCTTCTGCCCTTTCGGCCTCTACCGCACGCTGCTGGAGCGCCGCGGCCATGTCGTCAAAGGCGCCGGCCAGCTGGTGCAGCTCCCCGCCTTCACGAGCGAGCCCGGTGCGCGCGCTCAGGTCGCCGGCGCTCAACCGTCCTGTCGCGGCAACGAGCGCGTTCACCTGACGCAGGATGAACCGGTTGCTTACCAGCCAGGCGGCTGTGAATCCCAGCAGGACGACGAGCGCAAGTCCAACGAGGTTGCGGCCCAGCAGGTGGTTGACTTCGGCGAAGGCCACAGCCGTGGGAATACCGACGCTCACGTAGGCGCGTCCGGCCTGCGTCGGGCTCCCTAGCGGTGTGAACGCATAGAGGCGGCGGACGCCGTCCAGGCCGGCGGCTTCGACCGTGCCCTCGCGGGCCTGGGCCAAGACCGCGTTGACCACAGGCGCCTCTGGCACGGACCGTCCGACCCACTTCTGAGGATCGGGATGCCTGGCCAGGATCAGGCCGGTGCTGTCGATAACTGTGAGCGTCGTTCCTTCGGGCAGTCGGGCTTCGGTGGCGAGCATGTTGAGCCAGGCCAGGTCGAGTGAGACGGATGCCTGGCGGGCCAGCCGGAGGGCCTCCTGATTTGCGCCCGCCTCGGCCTGCCGCCGCACTAGCAGATCCGTGTAGATCATCATCCCCAGTGCCGGAATGACGGCGATGAGGACGAGCAACAACAGCCGGATACGCAGGCGCGAGAAGAAATGTCGGTCCATGGTCTGTGCGTCCCTGCTGCAAAGGAGTTTTCTCTTGATTGACTTTCCCCATGGGCACCTTCGGCAGACTTCCTTCATGCATGTCCACGGGACCGGGTGGTGTAAGATTGGGGGAGGCCCTTTCAGCCGCGAAAAATCGGCCGGGGCTGTTCCGGCGGCAGATCAAGACCGCCGCTGCCAGGCAGGATATGTCGATGCACCACGTGCGCGCTAAGAAGTGGGATCGTTCCCTCTGGGTGAGCCTGGCACCGCTGGGCATCGGTCATCGGCGTCCCAACAACTATCTGGAAGTCTGGAAAGCCCTGGTCGAAAATCGCGATCAACTCGGGTTCGCCTGGCGGATCCTCGCCCACGGCGTGTGCGACGGATGTGCACTCGGCACGACCGGCATGAAAGACTGGACGCTCGAAGGGATCCATCTGTGCAACGTCCGGCTGCGGCTGCTGCGGCTGAACACCATGCCCGCCCTGGACCCCCCGGTGCTCGGGGACGTCGCTGCGCTGAAAAGCAGACGCAGCGAGGAGTTGCGCGCGCTGGGGCGGCTCCCGTATCCGATGGTGCGGCGCAGGGGAGAGCTAGGGTTTGCCCGGATAACCTGGGACGAGGCCTTCAATCTCATCGCCGAGCGCATTCGCGCCACCTCACCTGATCGCCTCGGCTTCTACCTGACCAGCCGGGGCATGCCCAACGAAGCCTACTACGCCGCACAGAAGGCTGTGCGCGCGATGGGCACCAGCTCCATCGACAATGCCGCGCGCGTATGCCACTCCCCAAGCACCTATGGCCTGCGGCAGGCGCTCGGCGTGGCCGCCACCACGTGTTCGTACACCGACTGGATCGGCGCCGACTTAATCGTCTTCATCGGATCCAACGTGGCCAACAACCAGCCGGTCGCGATGAAGTATCTCTACCACGCGCGCAAGGCAGGAACGAAAGTGGCCTGCATCAACAGTTACCGCGAGCCGGGCATGGAGCGCTACTGGGTGCCGTCGGCGCTGGAAAGCGCATTGTTTGGCACGAAGATGACCGACCGGTTCTTCCTGGTCAACGTCGGCGGGGATATTGCCTTTCTCAACGGCACGCTGAAGTGGATGATCCACCACGACTGGGTGGATCGGGATTTCATCGACAAGCACGCGGCGGGATTCGCGGAGCTCCGGGAGGCGCTCGCGGCGCAGTCATGGGAAGAGCTCGAGCGGCAGAGCGGCGTCTCGCGGGCGGAGATGCTGGAGTTTGCGCGGATGGTCGGTGCGGCACGGACCGCCGTTTTCGTCTGGTCGATGGGCATCACGCAGCACGAGTTCGGCGAGGACAACGTCCGCGCGATCGTCAACCTGGCGCTGGCCCGAGGTTTTGTCGGCCGCGAGCGCTGCGGCCTGATGCCCATCCGCGGCCACTCCGGGGTCCAGGGCGGCGCAGAGATGGGCGCGTATGCCACCGTGCTGCCCGGGGGACTTCCATTCACCGAGGAAAATGTCAGAAGGTTCGCCGACCTGTGGGGGTTCGCCCCGCCGTCTGCGCGCGGCATGACCGCCCCGGAGATGATCGATGCGGCCCATCAGGGGGAGCTGGACGCGCTGTTCTCGGTAGGGGGAAACTTCCTCGAAGTCCTTCCCGACCCGCGGTACGTGCGCGAGGCGCTGCAACGCGTGCCTCTGCGAGTGCACATGGACATCGTGGCCTCCAGCCAGATGCTGCTCGACCCCGCCGAGGTCGTGGTGCTGCTGCCGGCCGCCACGCGCTACGAAACCCCAGGCGGCGTCACGGAGACCAGCACCGAGCGCCGCGTCATCTTCAGCCCGGAAATTCCCGGACGGCGCATCGGGGAAGCCCGGCCCGAATGGGAGGTCTTTATGGACCTCGCGCGGCGCGCGCGCCCCGACCTGGCGGAGCGGCTCCACTTCCGTGACACCGCCGCGGTCCGCGAGGAGATCGCGCGGGCGATCCCATTCTATGACGGCATCCAGCATCTCCGCCGGGCCGGGGATCAGTTCCAGTATGGTGGGCCGCACCTGTGCTGGGGATGGCAGTTCCCCACACCCGATGGCAAAGCGCACTTCTCGGTCGTGCGCCCGCCTCGATTCGAGCTGCCGGCGGACATGTTCCTTCTGGCCACGCGTCGCGGGAAGCAGTTCAACAGCATGGTGCAGGAGCGGACGGACGCGCTGACCGGTGCGCCGCGCGAGGCCGTGCTCGTGAACAGCGACGATGCCGGCAGGCTCGGCTTGAAAGACGCCGACCCGGTCATCCTCCGCAGCGACGCCGGGGAGTTTCGCGGCCGCGTGCGGCTCGCGCCGATGAAGCCCGGCAACCTCGAGGTCCACTGGCCTGAGGGCAACGTGCTCATCGATCGCCGGCGACGCTCGCCCGAGGCCGGCATTCCAGACTTCAATGCTCTTGTCCGTATGGAGAAGGCGGATGGCTCGATCCACCGGGCTCCCCGACCCTAGCGCGCCGCCGCGGCCGGGCAGCAAGACCCGGGCGGAGATTCTCGCCGTTGACGGGCAGACCGCGCGGCGCCGCGGCGATCTCCTGGCCACGGAGGAGCCGATGGAAATCCGCCTTCAGGCGGGCGGCGAGACGCGCACGGTCGCCGTGACAATGCGGACGCCGGGCAACGATTTCGAGCTGGCGGTCGGATTTCTCTTCGGCGAAGGCGTGGTGCACAGCCGCGAGGCGATCGAAGGAATCAGCTACTGCATCGATCCCGCGGTCGATGCCGGCCAGCAGTACAAC
>JBQTJP010000135.1:0-2462 GCA_052386995.1 Armatimonadota bacterium | reverse complement strand
TCATGCGCGTCGCTCCCGGACCACCTCCCTTCGTCGGTCGGTGTGACGCTCCTGCACCATGCTCTGCGCGGACGCGGTCAGGCTCACTGATCTCACTCAGTGGAATCCGCGGACGACGATCTCCAGCGGATCCCCCGATAGGATCAGGCGATCACGGTCCTGCGGCCGATCGCGCCGTGATGGCGCCACGGAGATCTCTTGAGGACGCTTGACGTCCCGGACCCACACTGCCGACGGTCGGGGCTCCAGTTTGCGCCGGTGGCCTCGCTCCGGTGCCCGGGGCCCGCCAACCTTCTGGGCTTCCAGAAACCGGTCCACGTCGGCCCGAAGGATCCGGTAGACCTTCCCGATCTTCGCGGCAGGGATCTTGCCTTCCCGGACGTACCGATAGACGGTGAGACGATTGAGTTGAAGGTAGGCGGCGACTTGGTCAACTGTCATGACCTGGTCGACCCTCTCAGACTCCGCCCGTCTGTCGCGCCTGGCCATGACCGCACCTGCCGTATACGAGGTTACCCCATTATATACTACGAGATACCATAGTTGCCAAGTTCCATCATCTGGAGCCCTTTAGGCGGGGGTCTAGGATGTCCCGAAAAGCGTCCCCGAGCAGGTTCCACCCCAAGACGAATAGGAAGATCGCGGCTCCGGGGAAGATCAGGACGTACCAGTAGGCGAAGGCGTTTCCCGGGGCCCCCAGGATCCAGTTGCGGGAGAGGTTGATCAGTGCCCCCCAATCCGCGTACCCGACATCGGGCCCCAGCCCCAGAAAGCTCAGGGCAGCCGCGGTGATGACTATGAGGCCCATGTCTAGCGAGCTCAAGACCATGAAGGGGTAGATCGCATTGGGGATGACGTGACGGGTGATGATGCGCCAGTCGCCCGCGCCGGCGGCCCTGGCGGCCTCGACGAAGTCACGCCCGCGGACGGCCAGGATATCGCCCCGCAGCAGCCGGGCGAAGGTCGGCCAGTTCACGACCGCGATCGCGATCATGATGTTGGTCAGACTCCGCCCCAGCACGGCCACGACCGTTACCGCCAGCACGATCCCGGGAAACGCCAGAAAGATATCCGTGACGCGCATGATCACCTCATCGAACCTCCCCCCGTAGTAGCCGGAGAGGCCCCCGAGGACCAGGCCGATGATGATCGTGATGGTAATCACCAGGATGGCGACCCGAAACGCCGTCCGCGTTCCCCAGACGATGCCGTAGTACAGGTCGTACTGCCCCTGCGCCGTGCCAAACGGATGGCCGGGGCGGGGCGGTTGAGGATCGTTGGCAAATCCTTCCTGCGGGATGATGTAGGGGTCTCGCGACGTCGGTGGCGGCGGCGCCAGAGCCGGCGCGAGGATGGCGATGGCGACGAACAGGGCGATGATGGAGAAGCCAATGACCGAGAGCGGATTCTTGCGCATGCGCCTGGTGAAGTCCGAGGGGGCCGTCCAGAAAGCCACCACGAGCATCACGAGCACGAGGAAGAGCGCAAAGTCCAGGGGGTAGCGGATCACACGATCTCGCGTGAGCGGCACCGACAGGGCGGCCACCGCCACCACCGCCACCAGGCCCACCAACACACTCAGGCGATCCTTGTGGGTCTGGGCCCCCCGCATGGCGACGCTGATGAGTCCCATGGCTACTGCAACCTGATCCTCGGGTCGAAGTAGGCGTACAGAACATCTGAGGCCAGATTCCCGAGCACGGTGAGGGCCGCCACAAAGATCGCGAACCCCGTAACGCCCGGGATGTCCAACTGCTGCGCGGCGAAGGCCCCCCATCGCCCGATTCCCGGGAAGTTGAAGATCGTCTCGGTGATCACGACCCCACCCAGTAGACCCACGATCGTCAGGCTCGAGAGCGTGATGACGGGAATCAACGCGTTCTTCCGCGCATGCTTCGTATTGACGACGGCCTCCGACAGACCCTTCGCGCGGGCGGTGCGGACGTAATCCTGGTTGAGGACTTCCAGCATCGACGAGCGCATGACCCGGACGAGCAGCGCGATCGAGACCAGGGTCAGCGTCAGAGCGGGACCCACCAGATGCCGGAGGGCGTCGAGGAAGATCCAGAGCTGGCCGTTCAGCAGGGCGTCGAGCGTCATGAAGCCCGTGTAGGCCTGGAACCCGCCCGACCGCACGAACAGATCGGCCTCCAGCGAGAGGCGGCCGGGCGGAAACCAGTTGAATTGGCCATAGAAGAGCATAAGGATGAGCAGACCCCAGACGAAGCTCGGCAGAGACCGGGCGGAGATCGAGAAAATGCGCGAGAGGTGATCGATGATCTTATCTCGGTGCACCGCGGCCGCCGTGCCAAGCCAGACCCCCAGCAGCATCGTCGGCACAAAGGCCATGAGCGTCAGTTCGAGCGTGGAGGGGAAGAACGCGATGATCGCGTCGCTCACGGGCAGGCGCGCCGTCTGCGACCATCCCAGATTTCCATGGAAGAGCTCGCGCAGCCAGGTCC
>JBQTJP010000134.1:0-5737 GCA_052386995.1 Armatimonadota bacterium | reverse complement strand
CGTACGAGCGCAAGACCCCGGCATTTGAGCCAGCGGCCTGGTCCGTGGCGCTTAACGAGCATGTCGAGCTGCCGGATCCGGCGGCCGACCGCGATGGTCGCGACCCTTTCCAGGGGCCCGAGGAGCTCGAACGCCGCACGATCGAAGGCCACGCCGCAACGTTCGAACCTCTTTGCAGAGAGAGTTAACCGAAAAAGTGCGAGACGTGACCGAATTACGCAAAGGTGGCGGCGGGTAGGCTGGCGAAGCTAACTTTCCAGCGCCACACGGGACGTGGCGCAGCCCGGTAGCGCACCTGAATGGGGTTCAGGGGGTCGCGGGTTCAAATCCCGCCGTCCCGATTCGCGTAAAGGCAAGTGAGGCAGTAACCTAGAGAGCGGGAGTACTCAATCGAGTTCTCCCGCTTTCGTGATTAGTGTGCCAGTAGTGTGCCAAACACAGCTGGATCTTGAATCTGATATCTCACCAACGAGCTCACATGGCGAAGGCGAAGGGATCGAAGAACCAGAATACGGCGCGGGGCACTAAAGGCACAAACACCGCTGCTCCCCTCGGCCTCGAAACCACCCTGTGGGCTGCCGCCGACAAGCTCCGCGGCAACTTAGACCCGGGGGAGTACAAGCACGTCGTCCTCGGCCTGATTTTCCTCAAGTACATCTACGACGCTTTCGAGGAGCGCCGCGCGGAACTGGTAGCGGAGGAATCGGAGGGCGCTGACCCAGAACACCCGGACGAGTACCGCTCTGCCCGCGTATTCTGGGTGCCGAAGCCGGCCCGATGGCCTGTGCTCCAAGCCAAGGCTAAGGATCCGAACATCGGTAAGCTGCTCGATGACGCCATGACCGCCATCGAGAAGGACAACCCTTCGCTGAAGGGGGTTCTCCCAAGGGACTATGCTCGGCCCGGCCTGGACAAACAACGGCTCGGGGAGCTCATCGACCTAATCGGCACTATCGGCCTAGGCGACAAGGAAAGCCGCTCGAAGGACATTCTGGGTCGTGTTTACGAGTATTTCCTGTCGCAGTTCGCGAGCGCCGAGGGGAAGAAGGGTGGTGAGTTCTACACGCCTCGGTGCGTGGTCAAGTTGTTGGTCGAGATGTTGGAGCCGTTCAAGGGCCGCGTATATGACCCCTGCTGCGGGTCGTCTGGGATGTTCGTGCAGTCGGAGGAATTTGTCACGGCGCACGGCGGTAACGTCGGCGACATCAGCATCTTCGGTCAGGAGTTGAACCACACGACCTGGCGGCTGGCAAAGATGAACCTCGCCATTCGTGGAATTGACGGGCAGATCGAACCTGGCGACACGTTTCACAATGACCGATTCCCCGACCTCAAGGCCGATTTCATCCTTGCGAATCCTCCGTTCAACGTTAGCGATTGGCGCGGTGAGCTCCTCAAAGAGGACAAACGCTGGAAGTACGGGATACCACCGACAGGCAACGCCAACTTCGCTTGGGTTCAGCACATGGTGCACCACCTTGCAACAACTGGTCAGGCTGGCTTTGTGCTGGCCAACGGCTCCATGTCCTCGAATCAATCGGGCGAGGGTGAGATTAGGAAGAACCTGATCGAGGCCGATTTGGTGGACTGCATGGTAGCGCTGCCGGGCCAGCTGTTCTATTCGACCCAGATCCCGGCCTGTCTTTGGTTCGTGGCGAGGGATAAGAAAAACCGGCGATTCCGTGACCGGCGCGGCCACGTTCTGTTCATCGACGCTCGCAAGCTTGGAGGGATGGTGGACCGCACCCACCGCGAGCTAACCGGCGAGGACATCGCACGCGTCGCTCATGCATACCACGCCTGGCGCGGCGAGCAGGATGCGGGCGCGTATGCCGACGTGCCAGGCTTTTGCAAGAGTGCGACGCTGGAGGAGATCCGCAAGCACGGTCACGTGCTCACGCCCGGCCGCTACGTCGGTGCTGAGGCGGAGGAGGACGACGGCGAACCATTCGAGGAGAAAATGAAGCGGCTTAGCACCACGCTGCGCGACCAGGTGGCCCAGGCCGCGAACCTGGACACCGCCATCGCCACCAACCTTGAGGAGCTCGGGTATGGCTGATGAGTGGCCCACGATGACCCTTCGTGAAGCGAACGTAATGCTAATCGACTGCGATCATCGAACGCCACCAGCTGCTGACGCCGGCTACCCATACGTTGCGATCCCGCAGCTTCGGGCTGGGCGAATAGACCTGAATGATGTCCGTCGGATTTCCCGCGAGCACTACCTTGAGTGGACCCGGAAGGCAAAGCCGCGGGCAGACGATGTCGTCCTGTCTCGACGCTGCAACCCCGGTGAAACCGCAGTTGCTCCACCCGATCTCGACTTCGCCCTCGGACAGAATCTCGTACTACTCCGTGCTGACGGAACAAGGGTCCACCCGCCCTTTCTTCGCTGGCTCGTGCGGGGACCTGAGTGGTGGGAGCAGATCAGCAAGTTCATCAACGTGGGTGCGGTCTTCGATAGTCTGAAGTGCGCGGATGTTCCGAACTTCGAGCTGTGTATCCCGCCGCTCCCTGAACAACGCGCCATCGCCCACATTCTTGGCACGTTGGACGACAAGATCGAGCTGAACCGGCGGATGAGCGAGACGCTGGAGACGATGGCGCGGGCGCTCTTCAAGTCGTGGTTCGTGGACTTCGACCCCGTCCACGCCAAAGCAGGAGGACGCCATCCTGGCCTTCCCAAGCCTCTCGCCGACCTCTTCCCCGCCCGCCTCGTGGAGTCCGAGCTGGGCGAGATTCCAGAGGGATGGGAGGTTGGGATGCTTGACGCTGTCGCAGAGCATCCGCGTCGCGGTATTCAGCCCGACAAGATCAGGCCAGACACGCCGTACATCGCGCTCGAACACATGCCCAAGCGTTCCATAGCCCTTACTGACTGGGTCAGCGCGGATGGGCTGGAGAGCAACAAGTTCGTGTTCAAACAGGGTGAGATCCTCTTCGGAAAACTCCGGCCGTACTTCCATAAGATCGGCGTGGCGCCCGTCGACGGTGTGTGCTCCACGGATATCGTGGTTGTCGCCCCGAAAAGAGGCCAGTGGTTTGGGTTTGTACTCGGTCATACGTCGAGCATTGAGTTCGTTGAGTACACGAACGCCGCCTCGACCGGGACGAAGATGCCTCGGACAAGCTGGAATGATATGGCGCGCTATGAGCTTGTACTGCCGCTGGAACCCGTGGCGGCGGCATTTACCGAGCTGATGCAGCCGTCGGTCGACAGAATCATCGCCGGCATTCACGAGTCCCGCACCCTCGCCGCTCTGCGCGACACGCTGCTGCCCAAGCTCATCTCCGGTGCCTTGCGAGTGAAGGATGCAGAGAGAATCGTAGGCGAAGCGGCATGACAACTCCCGCGACCATCTACGAATCCGATGTCGAGAAGGCCACGCTGGATTGGCTTCAAGGGCTTGGATGGACGCATAAGTTTGGACCTTGTTTGGCGCCAGGGGAACTATTTGCCGAGCGTGACTCATATGAAGGGCCATTCCTGCCTGGCCGCCTTCGCGAAGCCCTGGAGCGCCTTAATCCTGACGTTCCTGCGGCCGGAATCGATGATGCGATTCGGAGATGCACGGATCCCCATGCCGTGCTGCTTGTGGACCGGAATCGGGCTTTCCACCACTGGCTCGTCAACGGTATAGACGTCGAGTACGCTCGGCCCGACGGGACAATCGCCGGCGACAAGGTCTGGTTGGTGGACTTCGCCGATTTGGACCGTAATGACTGGTTGGCGGTAAACCAGTTTACGATCATCGAGAATGGGCACAACCGCCGGCCGGACGTAGTACTGTTCGTGAACGGCCTCCCGCTTGGCGTTATCGAACTCAAAAACGCGGCAGATGAGAACGCCACGATTTGGGCCGCGTTCCACCAAATCCAGACCTACAAGCAGCAGGTCCCCAGCTTGTTCACCTTTAACGAGGTGCTGCTCATCTCAGATGGTCTCGAGGCGCGCATCGGTTCGCTCACAGCCGACACCGAGCGGTTCATGCCATGGCGTACCGTCGAGGGAGAGGAGGTTGCGCCCGCGAGCGCACTCCAGCTCGATGTGCTCGTCCACGGGGTCTGCGAACGGCGACGTTTTCTTGACCTGGTGAGACATTTCATCGTGTTTGAGGATGAGGCCAGAGGAGCTGCTAAGAAGATCGCAGGGTACCACCAGTTTCATGCCGTCAACCGTGCCGTTGATTCTACAGTATCTGCTGCCGCCGCTACCGGAGATCACCGAGCTGGCGTCGTCTGGCACACCCAAGGGTCCGGCAAGAGCCTGACAATGGTGTTTTATGCGGGACGGATAGTCCTTCACCCAGAGTTGGAGAACCCTACGCTCGTGGTCCTCACTGATCGCAATGACCTTGACAGTCAGCTGTTTGGCACTTTCTCCAGGTGCCGCGAGCTACTTAGGCAGGACCCTGTGCAGGCTGAATCTCGTGCGGACCTGCGCGAAAAGCTCCGCGTCGGGTCAGGGGGGGTGGTATTCACCACCGTCCACAAGTTCTTCCCGGACGAGAAGGGAGACCGGCATCCCCTCCTCACCGACCGCCGAAATGTGGTCGTGATCGCCGACGAGGCACACCGCAGTCAGTATGACTTCATCGACGGGTTTGCCAGGCATCTTCGGGACGCGCTGCCCAATGCCACGTTCATCGGGTTCACTGGAACACCCATCGAGCTCGCCGACAAGAACACTCGTGCTGTATTCGGGGACTACATCAGCATCTATGACATCCAGCGAGCCGTGGAAGATGGGGCGACGGTTCCCATCTACTATGAGAGCCGGCTGGCCAAGCTTGCCCTGGACCCGACGGAGCGTCCCCGACTGGATGACGACTTCGAGGATGCGACGGAGGGGGAGGAACAGGAGCGCAAGGAGAAGCTCAAGACTAAGTGGGCGGCCCTCGAGGCTGTCGTCGGGACCGAAAAGCGTCTTGGCTTGATCGCCACTGATCTCATCGAACACTTCGAGAGGCGTCTCGAAGCGATGGAAGGGAAAGCACTCATCGTCTGCATGAGCCGCCGGATTTGCGTCGAGCTATACAACGCCGTCCTTGCGATTCGCCCGGGATGGCAAAGCGATGACGACGCTAGAGGCGCAATCAAGATCGTCATGACCGGAAGCGCCTCAGATCCGCTGGACTGGCAGCCGCATATCCGCAACAAAGAGCGGAGGGATCGTATCGCAGACAGGTTCCGCGATGCAAGCGACCCGCTCAGGATCGTCGTCGTGCGCGACATGTGGCTCACAGGCTTTGACGTGCCATGCCTTCATGCGATGTACGTGGACAAGCCCATGCGGGGCCACGGCCTGATGCAGGCCATCGCCCGAGTGAACCGGGTGTTCAAGGACAAGCCGGGCGGTCTAGTAGTGGACTACCTCGGCCTCGCCGACCAACTGAAGAATGCCCTCAAGACCTACACGGAGAGCGGTGGGTCCGGCACGACCGCCATTGACCAGGCCGAGGCGGTAGCAGCCCTGCTGTCGAAGTACGAGATCTGCTGCGACTTATTCCACGGGTTTGACTGGAGTGCGTGGAAGACTGGGACCGCATCGGCACGGCTAAAGCTCCTCCCGGCCGCACAAGAGCACATTCTCGCCTTGGACAAGGGGAGGGAGCGGTTCGTCGCTACGGTCACTGACCTCAGCAAGGCGTTTGCCCTGGCGGTCCCGCATGAAGATGCCCTACGGGTCCAGGACGACGTTGGCTTTTTCCAGGCCATTCGTGCCGCCTTGACGAAG
>JBQTJP010000133.1:0-14233 GCA_052386995.1 Armatimonadota bacterium | reverse complement strand
CCGCACACGATGAGCCGCCCCGAGCCGTTAGTCGCCTGCCCGCAAGTATTCGTGGAGTTCGCCGCGATTGTCTCACGGCCGAAGACCAGAATCCCAGGTGTCTGGCGACCGGCGATCGTCGTGAGGTCGTGGCGGATGATCAGGCTCGCGCTGCAGGAGAGGATGAGATCGCCCCTCACCGCCAGTGTGACAGTGCCGGTGTCGCCGCCCAGGTTTACGCTGCGCGACATATTGTAATCGCCGTCGACAAAGACGGGCCCCCGCAGGCACGAAGGGGGACAGTTGGTCGCCAGATAGTTGACGAGCTGACCAAATTCGGCGGGAGTGTAGACTGAGTTGGTTTTTGCCGCCAGTCCGGCGCTGGCGTTGATCGTGCTGTTGTCCGCGCTGCCCAGCGCCAGGTTTCTGTAGGAGGTCGGGTCGAGGGACAGCCGCGGCAGTACCTGCTGCGTCATACGGTGCATGTAGGCGTGGCGGATGTTCTCACCGTATCGAAGGCCCGCGACGGTGGGCACATCGGTGACACCGATCAGCGCGGTCACACAGGCGAACGAAGTCCCGCACCGGTTGGAGAGCGGACCCGTTGTCGGCCGCGCCTTCACGATGTCGCCGAACGCGAGGGTGACCCACGGCATCGACTCGATCGTCGGGTCTGCCTGATACGTCGGCCGGCTGGAGAACCCGAAGAGCTGATAGTCGGAGAACGAGCCGTCCCGCAGCGCGACCGTCTCAACCGCCGTCTCACTCAGGGCGTTCAACCGCAAGCCCACGTCGCCGAAGTTGATCTCGGTGAACGACCCGAGCGTCCCACCGCGGGGCGATCCGGGCGCGCCGGCCGGGTACGGGGCAATGTACGTTCGCGCCGTCGCCCCAAGCAACTCGACCGCGGACACGCCGAACACCGACGTCAGGACTGGGGCACCGGGGATGCCGCAGGCCCGGACCCTCGAGGGGATCTGACGGCCGAGGTACGCGACCTCACCGGAGGCCTCTAGCGTTTTCAGTCCGGGTCCGCACGGCGCGCCGGCCGCGGGCCCGGCGTCGATCCAATAGGTGAACTGTCCGTTGCTGCCGTACGATCCGGTCACGCCGCCGCTCGCGGTGGTGTGGGTAAGAGGGTCGGGCGCTACTGCGATCGCCGCCTGCGCCTCGGTCAGGCCGGCCTGCGCGATCGCGAAGCTGGCGGTTTTCGCGTGCTGGATGGACGCGTGCGTGATATCGGTGTGCATGAGCCCGACAAGGGACATGCCGATGACAGTCAGCACGACCGCCACGACAAGGACGGCAATCAGCGCCACGCCGCGCTCGTCGCCGGCGGTCGGTCGCAGCGCTATCGCGCTTTGGCGGCCCCTCATCGATTTTGTGGGAGCAGGATCGTCTGGTTCACGAATTCCGTCTGATACCTGCGCGAGGGCCGTGAGGCCATCTCGGACTGCTCCCGGAGCATGACCGCGATGGACGTGGGGCTTGGGCTGCCGGCGGGTTGAAGCGTAAACGCCGCCTGGATGACGCGCGTTCCAATCACCGAGTGCGGTGTGAGTACCGGCGGCCACACACTGACCGGAACCGTCGTAGTCGTGTCGCATCGTAGCCGCAGCTCGTTCGAGGCGACATCGCGCCACATGTAGATGGTGGCCTGCCAGCTGGGAAAGCCGCCCGCGAGCTGGAACGCGCCCGAGCAATCTTGCCGCGGTGTGACGAACCCGATGCATCCCTCATACGCCTCCGCGCACCCGTTTCCCGCGCCGTAGACGACGACGCGGGTCGCCGCCGTCTCGTGGAGGTCGCGCGTCATGCGGTCAATGGCGAGGCGAACGTCCTGCTGCCGCTCGAGGCGCACGGTCGTGCTGTGCGAGAGGGCCAAGGTCGGGATGAAGACCTGATAGAGCGTGAGGATCGCCAGCCCCATAATGACGACCCCGGCCATGACCTCGACGAGGGTATGGCCCGCCTCGCCCGCGGATCGGTATGGGAATCCGCTCAAGGCCGGCGCACCCGGGTCTGGAGCACACGATCATAGGTTCTCGTGTTGCCCGTGCACGACTCGCCGCCGGCGGCCGTGGCGACGCACGCGGAGGCGTATGTGACCTGATAGGAGACCGTCACCTGGACATTCACGACGTTGTTCCCAAGATCCGACAGCGTCGTGGCAACCGTATAGGTCCGCCCTCCGGCTGGGACGGCGATACCCATGGGTGTGGGAGCGGGCGCAGGGATGCCGCTCTGCGCAACCACCCCCGAGAGCTCCTCGAGTCGCTGACGCGCCAGGTTCGACGCGATCGACGACGCTTCCGCGGTGGCGCCAGTGGAAACCGATCCGATCAGCAGGCCAATGATGGCGACAAGCACATACGAGAAGAGCGAAAGTGCTACCAGGACCTCAAGCGTTGTGAATCCTGACTGTCTGTTCCGTCTGCCCACGATGCGCGCCACCCCCATCTGCGCCCCTCGCAGAACGCATGAAGAGGGCGTCACGCTCGTGTCGCCCTCTTCGGCAGCTCAGCCGGCCCGGCGGTACCGGGTCCTGAAGCTTTGCGCCCCGCGGATCGCTCCGGGGTCGCCTTTTCGGAGGTATTCAGTTTTGCTCGCTTAATGGCAATTGTCCCCACATTGGGCCGATCTGAGTCGGGGGGGCGGACGGTTCTGCGGGCTCAGCTGCCCGAACGCTCGACGGGTTGAGGGTGCGTCTTGACGTAGCGGACAAGTCCAAGCGCGCTCTGCCAGGTGGCCATGATCACTTCAAAGCGGGCGGCGCTCGCGGCCCCGTCGAGCGCCCTGACCTCTGCCGCGGCCGCCGAGCGCAGCCGCTCGACTATGGCCGCTTCGTTGTCTCCTGCGTTGAGCGCCTCGCGTACCAACCGCTCGCTCGCGTGAAGCCGCTCTTGGAGCTGAGTGAGCAGCGCATCGACCCAGGTGTGCGCCCCGTAGTGCGTCAGCAGGAGGCGCCGTGCACGACGGCTTCGTATCCGCGCGATGGTCGCATCCCAGGCGGGGATATCGAGCTCGGGGGGCGGCGTCGGCGGACGCACGTAGCGCGATCCGGGCAGTGCTACACCCGCAGCGTCGCCGGCGAAGAGATCACCCGAGGCCTCGTCGAGGTAGGCCAGATGATGGCGCGCGTGCCCCGGAGTGCCAATCGCCACGAGCCGCCGTTTCCCCAGGGTAATCTGCCCGCCGTCCTCCAGGGCGTGCACATGATCGGGGGGAATGGCGACAAGGCGGCCAAGGAGCCGGTCGAGGGTCTCGCCGTACAGGCGGCCGGCGCTTGCCATCAGGCGCGTGGGATCAACGAGATGCGGCGCCCCCACCGGGTGCACGTAGACATGCAGCTGCGGGAATCGCTCGACGAGCGTGCCCGCCGCGCCCGCGTGATCGAGATGGATGTGTGTGACGGCGATGGCGCCCAAGTCACGCGGATCCACCCCCGCGGCCCGCACACCGTCCAGCAGCATGTCCACCGTGGACGCGGGACCCGTCTCGATCAGCCCGGGAGGATCCCCGAGCAGGAGGAAGACCCCGATGGCCTGCGGCGTCTGATTGTACTCCGTGTCGATGAGAATCAGGTCGTCGGCGAGACGTTCGATGCGCGGCATCTGGTCCACCATACCACAGACCGAGGAGTCATGAATTGCAGGACCGCAGGTTGCACGCATGGTAAACGGTGGCAGGCTACTGGGGCCGGTCAGGGGGCCGAGGCGATGAAGACCCGCGATGTTGCACTCACCGGGCTGATGATCGCGCTCGTTTTTGTCATCACGCGCGCCTTTGTCCTCCCGATCCCGCAAACCAAAGGGTTCTTCAACTTGGGCGAGGCCGGCGTCTACATGGCCGCGGTGCTCTTTGGCCCGGTGGTGGGCGCTCTGGCCGGCGGGATAGGGTCGGCGCTCGCCGATTTGACGCTCGGCTACGCGCAGTACGCGCCGTTCACCCTGGTCATCAAGGGCCTGGAGGGCGCGCTCGTCGGCATCATTGCGCGCGCGGCGGGCCGGCGGGTGTGGACCATCGGGCTGGTCGCGGGCGCCGCCGCGGCGCTGCCGTTGTTTACCATTGAGGCGGCCGCGGTTCGGATCGCTGGAGGTGTCTTGCTGATCGCCGCGTTGGGCGGGCTGGCGCTGCTGGCTCGGCGGCAGGGAGGGCGCGCCGCCGCGCGCGTCGCGGGAATGATCAGCGGCGGACTGGTGATGGTCGCAGGCTACTTCGTGTCCCAGGCGTACGTGCTCGGTCTGGGCCCGCCCGCGGCCCTGGCGGAAGTACCCTACAATCTGGTCCAGGTCACCGTGGGCATCGTGGCGGGACTGGCGGCGGTGATGGCCTTCGACAGGGCCCTGGCTACACATCCGCGGTGATGCCGTGCGCGGGCCTTATCCCCGGCGCAGGCGCGTGCTATAATTCCAGAGGTTTTGGCCCCGCGTGGCGGGGCCTCTCGCGTGTTGGAGGGATCAGGACATGGAGCGGGTGGGACTCAAGGCGGCGGTCCGCGATGGTGTCGGCAAGGGCGTGGCCCGCAGCGTGCGGCGCGGCGGCGGTGTCCCCGCGGTCCTCTACGGGCGCGGGCGTCCGCCCCAGCCGATTGCCGTCGAGAGCAGAGCGCTGACAGCAGTGCTGCACACCCACGCCGGGCTCAACGTTCTGATCGACCTTGACCTGGGTGATGGCGTTCGCGCGGACCCGACCATCGTGATGGTCAAGGAGATCCAGCGCGATATCTTCCGTCATCATCCCATCCATGTCGACTTCTACGCCATCTCGCTCACCGAGCGGATCGAGACCCGCGTGCCGGTCGTGCTCAAGGGCACGGCGAAAGGCATCGCCGAGGGCGGCGTGGTAGAGCACCACCTCCGCGAGGTGCTGGTCGAATGTCTGCCGACGCAGATCCCCGAGCAGTTCGAGCTGGACGTCACCGAGCTCGTCATCGGGCGCTCGCTGCACGCGAGCGACCTTGTCATCCCTGAGGGCGTCACTCTGGTGACGGCGCCGGAAGACGTGATCGTGACCGTGGTGGCCCTGAAGGTCATCGAAGAGGAAGTGGCGCCGGCTGCGGCTGCCGCGGTCCCGGCGGAGGGCGTGCCCGCGGAAGGCGCGCCGGCCGAGGGCGCCCCCGAGGCCGCTGCGGTACCAGCAGAGAAAGAGAAGGCACCGGAGAAGAAATAGTTTCCCGCCGCCGCCGCGGGGGCGCGGGTATCCGCTGTGCGGGTGCGGCGTCCCCGTTTTTTGTTTTCGGCGGTAGGAGCTTGTCTCGCGCATGCGACTGGTCATCGGTCTTGGCAACCCCGGACGGCGGTACCGCGGCACCCGGCACAACATTGGCTGGGAGGTGCTCGACCGCCTTGCGCGCGAGCACGACATCCGCATCGCGGCCGAAGATGGCTGGGCCGAGACGGGCCGAGGCGTCATTGGCAGACGGCGCGTGCTCCTGGCAAGGCCGCAAACCTACGTCAATGTGAGCGGGACCGCCGTCGCCGATTTGCGCCGCCGCCACCGGATTGCGCCCGAGCATCTCCTGATTGTCGTCGACGACCTTGATCTGCCCGCCGGGGCGGTGCGGATGCGCGAGCGGGGCAGTCATGGCGGACACAATGGCCTTCGGTCGATCATCGATGCGCTCGGTACGACCGACTTTGCCCGCATCCGGATTGGCATAGGCCGCCCCCCCGCCGGGGTGGATCCCGCCGAGTTCGTCCTCGAGCGCCCGTCGGGCGACGATCGCCGGCTTCTCGACGACGCGGTGACGCGGGCGGCCGAAGGCGTGTCCCTGTGGATCACAGAGGGCGCAGACGCGGCCATGCGCCATGCGAACGTAAAGATCGCGCGCACCGAATCGCGCGCCGGCCGCACACTATACTAGAGCTCTGGAGGATCGGACATGGCGGTGAAGACCAGGCAGGCCCCGGGGCGCGTGCCCCCCGGGCAGTATGTCACCGAGAAATGGCCCGTGCTTCACTACGGCGGCATCCCGCGGCTCGATCCGGCGACCTGGGACTTTCGGATCTTTGGTCTGGTCGAGGAACCGAAGGTGTTGACCTACAAAGAGTTCATCGCGCTCCCAAAGACGACGATGACCTGCGACATCCACTGTGTCACCGCGTGGAGCCGGCTGTGGGTCACGTTTGAAGGCGTCGCAGCCAAGACCGTCCTGAATCTGGTGGTCGTCCGTCCCGAAGCGATGTTCGTCATGGTGCACGGTGAGCAGGGGTACGAAACCAACCTGCCGTTGGAGTTTCTGCGGGCCGACGACGCCATGTTCGCCTATCGCGCGGACGGCGCAGACCTGACGCCCGAGCACGGCTGGCCGCTGCGCCTCGTGGTGCCGCGCCTGTATTTCTGGAAGAGCGCGAAGTGGGTGCGGGGCATCGAGCTGATGGCAAACGACCGCGCCGGCTTCTGGGAGCGCAACGGCTACAATATGCGTGGAGATCCATGGAAGGAAGAGCGCTACTCCTCACCGTGGTGATGAGCCCGCGGAACGAAGTCACGCGGGACGACGCCCTGCGCCCGCCCATTGGCTGACAACGGCGACGTCACCCCTGCCGTCGCCACCGACCCCGCCGCGGTCCCGGCCCGGGCCCACGGTCCGCGATCCGCGTTCACGCTGTTGGCCAATCGAAACTTTCGTCTCTTGTGGACCGGCATGCTGGTCTCGCACATCGGCTCGTGGATGCAGTTCACCGCGCTCGGCTACCTCATCGACCAGTTGACGAGAGCCCCAATTTACCTGGGCCTGCTGGGTCTCAGCCAGGCGATCCCGCGGCTGCTGTTCGTGTTTCTCGGGGGGGTCGCGGCCGATCGCCTCGATCGCCGGCGGGTGCTGCTCGTCACCAACGCCGTCTTGATGGCCTCTGCGGGGTTGCTCGCCGCCCTCGCGTACACGGGGCGCATTCAGGTCTGGCACATTCTCGCCATCGGAGCTTTCAACTCGCTCACCAACTCGTTCGACATGCCCGCGCGTCAGTCGATGGTGCCGACCCTCGTCGGCGAGCACCAGCTGATGTCGGCACTCAGCCTCAACTCGATGGCGTTTCAAGGGGCGGGAATGTTCGGACCCTCACTCGGCGGGGTGCTGATCGCCGCGGTGGGGGTGTCCGGTTGCTTCTTCGTCAACACCCTGACGTATATCGCCGTCCTGACCGCCCTGCTCATGATGGTCGTGCCACACCAGAACGCCGGTGAACGGATGTCGGTCCGCGATGATATCCGCGAGGGCATCGGGCTGCTCGCGCAGCACCGCCACCTCATTGCGCTGCTGGCGATTGTGGCCGTCATCAGCTTCTTCGGCCGTCCGTACATTCGTCTGATGCCTGCGATGGCTCGCGAGGTGCTGGGCGTGGGGCCCACGGGCCTGGGACTCCTGCAGGCCGCGCCCGCTATTGGGACTGTCCTGGCGGTTTTCGTCGTCGGCGCGATCGGCGACTCGGTCCAGAAGGGCAGGCTGCTGATCGGCGCCGTGATCGCGACAGGCGCGATGGTCGTGGTGTTCGGCCTCTCGCCGTGGTTTAGCCTTTCACTCGCCCTGCTGGCCGCCGTCGGCACGTGCCAGTCGGTCGCGCAGGCGACGGCCAACACGCTGCTGCAGACGACGGTGCAGCCTTACCAGCGCGGCCGGATGATGGGCCTCTACGGCATGGTGACGTTCGGGATGTTCGCCCTCGGCACGATGCCGCTCGGCGCGCTGGCCGGGATAGTGGGGGTCGGCCACGCGCTGGCCATGGGTGGGGCAATGGTCATTCTACTGGTCGGTCTGCTCGCGCTGCTCTCTCCGAAGATCGCTACGCTGTAGGCTTCCTGGGCAGCCGCCGGTCACCGTACGGCCTACGGCCGTACGCCCAGCGTCACCTCTACGTTTAGGCGAGCGCCGCCGCGCACGACTGTCAGACGCACGCGCTGGCCCGGCTCGCGCTCGGCCACGATCCCCAGAAGGTCCTCCCATGACCCGAGCCCTTCCCCATCCAGGGCGATAATGACGTCGTCTGAACGAAGGTCGGCCGCGGCGGCGGGACTCTCCGAGACGATGTCCTGGATCAGGGCTCCGCGCTCGACGCCCAGGCCGCGCTCGCGAACGAGGTCCGGCGTCAGCGAGCGTCCCGCGATGCCGATCCACGGGCGCTCCACACGCGCGCCCTCGCGAAGCGCCGGGAGGGCCGCGAGAATTGTGCTGCTGGAAACGGCGAGTCCTGCCCCATCGTTTCCGCGCGCAATGACCAGGCCGACAACCTGTCCGTGGGCATTCAGCACAGGGCCGCCCGAATTGCCCGGGGCAATCGGGGCGTTGATCCGGATGAGCGTTTCCCTGGGCAGGCCCGGCAGCGACGCTCGAGCCGTCACGATTTCTCCGACCGTCATGACACCCGGCCGGCCACGAGGCGTGCCAATCACGACCACCGGCTCTCCGGCCCGCAGGCCGTCTTGAGCGACTTCGATGGCCGGAAGCGCCGTCGGCGCACTCACCCGTAACAGGGCCAGATCGCGTCTCGCGTCGTATCCGACGAGCCTGGCGGGCAGAGCTCGCTCGCCGGGAAATTCAACGGCGAGATCGTCGGCCCGCCGAGCCACGTGTGAAGCCGTCAGCAGCAAGCCTGCCCGGTCAATCACAAAGGCCGTACCGATTCCGGTGCGACCGTCCGCCATGGCCCTGACCACGCCGACCGCGGGCGCGGCCCGATCATAGATGGTCTGGGGATCGAGGACGGTGATCTGTGCGAGGACGGTGGTCTGTGCCGCCGCGGGGAGAACGGCGGTGGCGACGCTCATCCAGACGATGAGCGCCAGCAGGAGCCACGAGGCTTTCGCAGGACGCCGGAGGCCACTGCCCATTGCCTCACGCAGCGCAGTCATCGGTCCTCTACGCATCGATCTCACTCCTCATCTTTTTTTGGTTCGCGCAGATGTGCGCCTACTGCGCCGGGCGAGCGACGAAGCGAAATTCCAGCTTGGCTTCGTTCTCCGCACGGAGGATGCCGAAAATGGAAGGCGGATCGAAGCCGAAATCCGTCATGCGGATCGTGGTGTTCCCCACTCCCGTCAGAGCGGTGCCCTGAAGCCGGAGGGTCACGGTGAACGTCGTGGGACGCGTGACATCCCGAACCTTCAGGTTTCCACTCATCTGCAGGCTCAGCTCTCGTCCCTCTGCGTAGGTCTCCGGGAGACCCTCGATAGAGGTAGGGGTAAACTCGGCCGTGGGAAACCGAGACGACTCCAGCCAGCGGTCCCGGATGGCGTTGTCGCGCCGCGCGCTGTCGGACTGAAATCGACTGATGTCGACCGTGATGGGACCAATCCGGCTGTTTCTCGGGCTGGCACGGTCGATCACGATCTCACCCCGGATCGCGTTTGTGGTACCGATGGCAATGTTGAAGCGATTGCCCTGACTGATCAAGACCTCACCGACCCGGTAGGTGACCTGTGATTCGGCCGGCACGATGACAAACCGCTGCTGCCCAGCCGCCGGGCTGGCCGGTGCAGCGGCAACTGCTGAGGGAACAGGAAGCGCAAGTGCGAGCAGAAGCGTAGCGGCAGTGGAAAATCTGAAGAGCATCTTTTCACCTCTTCCCAACGACGTTCGGCCTAAGACCATGGGGCGCTTGGTGCCTAGTCTCACGGAGTAATAACGTCGAATGGACGCGCGCTGTTCCAGCGTTGAGTTGAGAGGACGTCTACCTCCGCTTCGATTCGGCGACGCGGGTCCCTTTCACGGGAATGCCCGGGCCCCTTGAGAGGGTTAGGGGAGCGGAGACCATTGCTGTCGCCTGAACAGACTTCACGGAGGAGCGGCTCATGAGTCACCCGTTGGAATCGAACAAGACCGTCGTCAGCGAGTTCTACAATCTTGCGTTCAACCTCAAGAAACCCGAAGAGGCGGTCGTCAAGTACATGGGATCGTCCTACCGGCAGCACAACCCTGCAGCGGGGGATGGTCCGGAACCGTTCATCGCCTTCGTGCGCGGCTTCGCTCAAGCGTATCCCTCGTTCCGGTTCGATCTCAAACGACAGGTAGCGGAAGGCGACCTCGTGGCGGTGCACAGTCATCTCATCCGGCAGCCGGGCGACCGCGGCACAGCAGTCATGGACATCTTCAGGCTGGAAGATGGCAGGATCGTTGAGCACTGGGACGTCCTCCAAGAGGTTCCCGAGTCATCCGCTAATAAGAATACAATGTTCTAGCGGGGAGGTGACACATGAGAGGAACGCGGCGATTCCTACTCTGGTCGGGTATCGTGTTGGTGGCAGCGGTGGTGCTTTGGCCGACCGGCGGGGCCAGCGCGCAGAGACAGGTGACGCCCCCGGCGCCGGCGTGCACGCCGACGGCGGCTGTCACGCCGTCGCAGACCGAGGGTCCGTTCTACAAAGCGAACACGCCGCAGCGCACGTCGCTGGTTGAACAGGGCATGGCCGGCACCAGGCTCATCGTCACGGGATACGTGCTGGGCCGGGACTGCAGAGCGGTCCCGCGCGCATGGCTGGACTTCTGGCAGGCGGATGCGCGGGGCGAATACGACAATACCGGGTTTCGCCTGCGCGGTCATCAGTTCACCGACACTGCAGGGATCTACTACCTGGAGACCGTGATGCCGGGTCAGTACCCCGGCCGAACCCCTCACATTCACGTGAAGGTGCGCGCCGCGAACGGCCCGATCCTCACGTCACAACTCTACTTTCCCGGCGAAGCTCGGAATCAGGGCGACGGGATCTTCAACCAGCGCCTCGTTGTGAGCATGCAGGATGGCGCCGGCGGCAAGGTCGCCTTCTTCAACTTCATTATTGAGACGCGGTAGGGCTGTACCTGCCGAACGCGAGGGACGCGTTGATGCCGCCGAACCCAAACGAATTGCTGAGAATGTAGTCCACCCGCTGCTGCCGCCCGCGGTGCGGCACGTAGTCGAGGTCGCACTCGGGGTCGGGCTCGTCGAGGTTGATCGTCGGCGGAAGGTAGTCCCACCGCAGCGCCAGCATGCTGATCGCCGCCTCGATGGCGCCCGAGGCCCCCAGGGGATGGCCGTGCATCGATTTGGTCCCGCTGATGGGGATGCGGCGGGCATGATCCCCGAAGACCGCTTTGATCGCCCGTGTCTCGGTCGAGTCGTTGAGCGGCGTGGACGAGGCATGCGCGTTGATGTAGTCGATCTGCTCGGGGCGCAGGCCCGCGTCGGCCAGCGCGAGCCGCATCGCCCGCGCGGCTTGATCCCCGGACGGCAGCGGCGCGGTCATGTGGTACGCGTCGTTCGTTGATCCGTAGCCCAGGACCTCGCCGTAAATCAGCGCGCCGCGCTTCTGCGCGTGTTCAAGCTGCTCGAGGACCAACACGGCCGCGCCCTCTCCCATGACGAACCCGTCCCGGCCGCGGTCGAACGGCCTGCAGGCGGCCGCCGGGTTGCCGTTGCGCGTGGACATCGCCCGGATGAGGTCGAAGGCGCCGAAGATCAGTGGGGTGAGCGGCACCTCGACGCCGCCGGCGAGCATGAGATCCACTTCGCCGCTGCGAATCAATCTGGCCGCTTCGCCGATGGCGATGGGTCCGGACGCGCAGGAGTCCGAGTTGGCGCTCGTGGGACCGGTCAGCCCCGTGTCGATGGCGATGTTGCACGACGCCGATCCGCCGAACACCCCGAGCGCCAGCGTGGGCTTGACGCGCCGGATGCCGCCGCGCAGGTACACCGTGTATTGCTCTTCGGCAAACGAGGCCCCGCCCAGCGCGGTGCCGATGAAGACCCCCGCGCGCTCGCGGTCGATGTGCGCCAGATCGAGATGCGCATCCGCGATCGCCTGGCGCGCGCTGACGACGGCAAATTGGGCAAAGCGATCAAGTCGACGGAGCTGCTTGCTATCCAGATGGTTCGCGGCGTTGAAGTCGGGGACTTCGGCCGCGACATGGCAGGAGAACGCCGATGTATCGAAGCGCACGATGTTTCGCACGCCGGCACGGCCCTCCTGGATTCCTTCCAGCAGCCCCGCGGCACCTTGTCCAATGGCGGTGATTGCACCTACTCCCGCGACGACAACCCGATGCGACATTGTCCGCTTCTCCTTTACGCCAGCGTTCTGGCCGCTACCGGGCTCTGGCCTGAGGCGGCCTCGGCGTGCGCTTTCACCGCCGCCAACGTCTTTCGGGCGATGTAGTCGATATAGATTGGTCCGACGATGAGATCGCTCACCAGCCGGCCGATCAGCGGCCAGCGCATCACCAGGTCATGCGTGAGCGCGACGTCAACCGCCTCCCCCGCCGGCGCAAAGCGCCACTCGACGTCCATGCCTTTCGTGATCCCCTTCATGTGGCGGAACGTAATACGATGCTCCTTCGGCCGCGGTTCCTGCACGGCGGTCCATCGCGCCGGCCAGCCCCGGATCCAGCCTCCCATGGCGAAGACCAGACGCTCCGGCGATCGCTCCAGAACCCGGCACCAGCGGTACTCGGGGAGCAGCGCTGTCCACGATTCGACGTCGCGCGCGAGGGCGAAGACGGTCTGCAGCGGCGCGGCGATACGCATGCGGTGGACGGTGTGCACGTCAGGCCTTCACGCCACTGACCACGCCGAGGAGCCTGGAGGCCAGGGACGGCCGCTCGGCAAGCCGGCGCAGCAGCAGGCCGGCAAGCCGCGGGTGCCTGATCACGCGCTGGAGAAGGCGGCTGACCATCCACGTGTTACGGAAGGCGGCGGTCCTCGTCGTTTCGTAGGTCGCCAGCCGCGCGCGGACCGCGTCGCCGCGCGCCAGGACAGCATCGGCCGTCTGGGCGGCCAGCTCGGCGCTCCGCAGCGCCACGTAGATCCCTTCGCCGGTCATCGGGTCGATCGTCCCCGCCGCATCGCCGACCAGGAGGACGCCATCGTCTGTGGCCGGCCGCGCGCCGTACCCGAGTGGGCCCACCGACACGAACGGTGTGGTCCGTCGCGCCCCGTGCATGATCTGTGAGAGCGCCGGCAGCGCCGAGCAGGCACGGGTGAAGACGGTTTCCGCCTCCCCCGCGTGGCGACGAAATTCCTCCCGAGAAACGGCAACGACGACATTGCCTGTGCCACTCCCGTACAGCGCCGCCCCCGCGTACCATCCCGTACCCAGATGGAGATCGCCGCGCGGAGTCCCGGCCTGCAGATTCTCAAAGTGCGCGCCCACGGTGTAGTGGCCACCTGCGGCGGGGGCCAACGGACCGGCGCGCCGCGCCACGATCGAGCGGAGGCCGTCGGCGCCGACGACCAGCCGGGCGGTCAGGCGAACCGCGCTCCCGCGATGGTGCCCGGTCACGACGGGTACACGGCCGGGCCAAACGCTGTCGATCCGGCACTCCTCTATGACCTGCGCGCCGCAGCCCGTGGCTTCGAGCAGCAGCAGATGATCGAGCCGCTCACGCGCAACGAGCAGGCCCCGTCCGGCAGGAAACGGGGCCCACACCGCGGCACCGTCCGGGCCGGCGACGTACATCCCCGAGACGGACACACCGGCCCGCGCGACGGCGGGCAGAGTGCCGAGCCGGTCCAGGGCATCAACGGCACCGGGGTTCAAATACTCACCGCACGGCTTCGGCCGCGGGAACCGCGCGCGATCGACGATGGTCACCCGATACCCGAGCCGCGCCAGCCTCAACGCCGTGGCACAGCCTGCGGGTCCGCCGCCCACCACGATCACGTCTGCATCCACGCTGCTACCTCGCCCGAGCCTGCGAGCCGGTCTCGGCGCCCGGCCAGCGCACGAGCACCGCGCGCTGCAGCCGGTGGCGCCGCACCTCGACGCCCTTGAGGCCGGCGGCATGCACCAGGGCGTGGAACTCGGGCCAGGTGAACGAGCGCAGGACCGACAGCGGGCCGTCGTGGCGCGCCAGCGGATTCCGCGACAGCAGCCAGGTGTCCGCGATCGCCCCCACGTAGGCCGGCCACGACCGGAGCACGTCGTTGACCAGGAACCCGACGCGTGCCACCCGATTGACCTCGCGCAGCACCGCCGCGGCTCCCTCGAACGAGAAGTGGTGGAGGGCGAGCGCGCAGATGACGACATCGACACCGCGGTCCGGGAATGGCAGCGCGAACGCGTTTCCCCTGACCAGCGTGACTTCCGGCCGGCCGGCCGTCGTCCGCCGTGCGGCTCCCAGGATGTCGAGGCTGATGTCCAGTGCCGCGATGCGCACCGGCAGCCCCCGCGCACGTGACCAGTCGGCGATGGCCGCCGGAATATCGGCCGACGCGGTGGCCACATCCAGGACGGTCAGAGGACGGTCGGGGATGAGGCGCGCGAATCGCTCAAGGTACCCGAG
>JBQTJP010000132.1:0-2376 GCA_052386995.1 Armatimonadota bacterium | reverse complement strand
AGGACTCGGCGAGGGCGGGTGTGAGCCTGCCTTCATCGTCGGGCTCGACCAACGTATCATACAGACTCTTCATCACCATGAACGCGAGCGTTGCGGCGGTGCCGTGGGGATCGAGGGTATCCGGTCCGCCCGACAGAGCGAAGGCCAGCCGGTCACGCGGTGATTGGGCGCCGGCGGGGGCGCCGGTCGCCACGACCGCGGCGATGACGGTGAGCACCACGCCTCGCCAGGTGAGCCAAGCCGGTCGCGCGCACACTCTATTGGGTCGTGTCACGTCTGCCTCCCCTGCGCAAGTCCCGCCGGCAGGAGTGCGAGAGACTTCGCGCATGCCTCCAGGCTCTTGACTTCGATGATCGCCGTGCGCACTGAGGGCGGCAGATCCCGGGTGAGATCCATGATCTTTGAGATCTCGCCCTCGCCCCAGGCCAGATGATCGTCACGCCGTCCATGGTTGTCATTGACGTGCACGTGCACGACGTCTGTATCCTTCAGCATGGCGTCCAGCACATGCCGGCCGGCAAGATGCGCATGGCCGAGATCGAGGCACAGCCGGAGTGCCGGGTGGTTCACGGCGTCATAGAGCATGCGCAGTTCCTCGTAGGTCACGGCGTACGCGATGGCGACCGGCCGCGTCCCCTCTGCCAATGTGATGGCGGGCATGTTTTCGAGGTAGATTTCAACGCCGGCCGCGGCCGCCTCTTCGGCGCACCGGCGCAGCGATTCGATCGCGTAGGGCAGGCCGCGATCGCGGGGCATGATTTCCTGATAGGGCGGGATGCCGGGGTGTACCACGACGCCGGCCGCGCCGAGCCGCGCGGCCTCATGGATCGTGGCCAGGACTTGCCTGAGGGATTCCTCCCGGATTCCCGGATTGGTGCTGGCGATGTTGATCCCGAGGATCGGCGAGTGGAGGCTGAGCACCCTGCCGTGCTCCCACGGTACCGGCGCGGGCCACGCGTGCGGAGGCTCGCACATGATCTCGAGTCCCACGTCGAAGGCCACGAGGTCGCCCGCGGCATCGGGGAGAGGCCCGCCGATCGCGGCGAAACTGGAGACGCCGAATCTCACGGCTTCATCATACCATTGAGCCGCGACCCCTTGGCCTCGCTGGGCCCCGAGCCACTTGGCTCTGCGCTAGCCGCCGCGAGCTGTGTCGGCGCAGCCGGGCACTCCGCCCATTCCGCGCGCAGTCTGCACCGCCCGCCGTGTCGCCTGGGCGACCGCCTGCGCGGCCGCTTCGCCCAGGCTGGTGAAGTCGGCCCGTCCGTGCGTGCCCGTTGCCAGCGCGAACACGGTGTCGCCGTCAAAGAGCGTGTGTGACGGCATGATGGCCCGGGACAGCCCGGCGTGGCCCTGGACGGCGATTCGCCAGGCCTGGTCCTTGGTCAGCGACGCCGTTGTGGCGATCACCGCGAGCGTGGTGTTGACGGCGAAGACGGCATGTGGGGGGCGCAGGATCAGCGACTCGGCCGACCGCACGAAATTGCCGTCGGCATCACGGCCGCCCGCCAGGATGTCCCCGCGCTCATCGACGACGTCGCCAAGCGCGTTCACGACGACGAGCGCACCCACGATCGCCCCGCCGTGCACGTGGATGCTCCATGAGCCCACGCCGCCCTTCATGGCACCGGTCGGCCCCATGACCTTGCCGACGGTGGCGCCGGTGCCAACGCCGACGCTGCCTTCTTCCACCGGGTCGGTCGTGGCGCTGACACAGGCCGCGTAACCCATCGCGGCGTCCGGGCGCGCGCGTGGATCGCCGAGGCCCAGGTCGAAGATGACTGCGGCCGGGACCAGGGGCACGCGGGCCACGCGCGTTTCGAAACCGACGCCGCGCTCTTCCAGGTAGCGGATAATCCCCATGGCCGCCGCAAGGCCGAAGACGCTTCCGCCGGTCAGCAGGACGCCGTGCACGTGCGGAGCCAGGTTGCCCGTGTGCAGCACGTCAGTCTCCTGCGTGCCGGGGGCACCGCCGCGTACTTCGCCGCTGGCGGTGGCGCCGTCTTCGCAGAGGATGACCGTGCAGCCGGTCAGGCCGACAGGATCGGTGGCGTGGCCGACGCGGAGGCCCGCAACGTCTGTGAGCGAAGGCATGGCGCGCTGTTCTGGGCGCGCGGAACCCTCTCCTCCACGGCCCAGCGTTCGATCGTGCGTGCGCTGCTAGCGCACGGGGCCGGCTGCGAGCTCTCTAGAATACGTGCCCGCCTTCGTTCCGGATTTGGTAATCTGGGTATCCTCGCGAACGTCCGTGTTGCCGACGGTGTAGACGCTGATCAGTAGATTCAGTTGCTCGACGCTCAGCGCCATATCCCACCGCATGGCCCGGAACGATCCGGCGGGGACCGAGATCGGCGTCATCCCGCGCGGCGTCACCGC
>JBQTJP010000131.1:0-40773 GCA_052386995.1 Armatimonadota bacterium | reverse complement strand
CTGGACAGGGCAGCGGCGACGCAGGTGCGATTCGCGCCCACGCACCTCGGCTCGTCGCCCACGCCGCGTCCGAGGTTCAGGGTGTCAAATGGCGGGGCGCTTGTCCCGCCCTGCCGGGTGGTGAACGCGTGCGCGACGCCGATGCCCTCCACCGCGGTGGCTACCAGCAGGCGTAGGTCCGCTCGGATCTCCCAGCGCCATCCGGCAGGTACCGTTGGCAGGGGAGCGAGGATCTTCAGACGACCTTCTCGCGCACGGCGGACGACAGGTAGTCCATGGCCGCGACGACGGCAGTAATCGCCCACACCGCGGTCGCGGCCTGGCGCCACTGCAGCAGATTGATGTACTGGATGAGCAGGAACCCCAGCCCACCGCCGCCGACGAACCCGATGATCGTCGACAGGCGGACGTTGATGTCCCAGCGATAGATGGTGAACGCGATGAACGGCGGCACGATCTGCGGGACGACGGCGTAGCGGACAACCTGCAGCATCGAGGCACCGGTCGCGGTGATCGCCTCGATGGGGCCAGGATCGATCGACTCGATCTGCTCGGAGTAGAGCTTGCCGAGCGACGCGATCGAGTGCACCCCAAGCGCCAGCACCCCGGCGAACGGCCCGATGCCGACCCAGACCGCGAACACCGTGGCCATGATCAGCGGCTCGATCGATCGCGCGATGTTGAAGATGGTGCGCATGACATAGTAGACCGACAGGCTGATCGTACTGCGCCCCATCAGGTTCTTCGCCGCGAGGAACGACAGCGGCACAGCGAAGACCACGGCCATCGTCGTGCCCATGAGCGCGAGGAAGATCGTCTCCACCATGCGGAACAGGGTCAGGCGCAGGGTGTTGCTCAGTCCGAGCGTCGTGCCCTCGAGCGTGACCTGCGCGATGATGTGGTGCGCCGTCCCAATGACGTTCGGCACCGTAATCGCGGTCTCGAAGCGCCCCGAGGCGTCAGTGGTGCCTTTCGCCACCGTCGCCGTAGAGCCCGCCTGGTCGCGCCAGATCACCTCGATCGGGCGGGAAGGCGCGAACCCCTCGGCGGTCACGGTCACGCGGTCGCCGATCTTTGCCGAGGCGGGAGTGAGCGTCACGCGGCCTTCCCCGCGAATCTCGGGGGACGGGGCGGCCCCACCGTCCAGACCGATCCCGGCATCCACGCGCTGCTGACGGGGGTAGTACTGCAGCAGATCGGGGCGGATCAGGTCGTAGAGCAGGGGCCTGGCCAGCGACCACTTCGTGGCAAGCTCGACGAGATCGATCTGCGTCACCCTCCACCCATACGCGTAGATCAGGGTCAGGACCGCGAGCCAGGCCAGCACGCGCAGCACCCCCCGGCCGGGTCGGGGAATCTCGGGGGCCCGCGGCAGCGGGGTGGTGGCGTTCTGTCCCATCAGGCGATCTCCACCTCCATCGCCTCTTCGCCGTAGATTCCCTTGAAGCGGCGCTCGTCGATCTCGTCGGGCAGGCCGTCGAAGACGATCTGACCCGCCTTGAGCGCCACGACGCGCGTGCCGTACCGGCGCGCCAGGCTCAGGAAGTGCAGGCTGCACATGACCGTGATCCCCTCGCGGCGGTTCAGGTCTTCCACATACTTGAGGACAGAATGCGACGTCGCGGGGTCGAGGCTGGCGACCGGCTCGTCCGCCAGGATGAGTTTGGGGTCTTGCATAAGCGCGCGGGCAATCCCGACGCGCTGCTGCTGTCCTCCGGAGAGCTGATCGGCCCGCGTGTGGGCCTTCTCAGGGATACCGACCGTCGCCAGATGCGCCATCGCCTGCTCACGGAGTGCCCGCGGAAAGTAGTTGTACAGGGCCCAGGTTGGTGGCACATACCCCAGCCGCCCAGACAGCACATTGGTGAGAACCGATGACCGTTTGACCAGGTTGAACTGTTGGAAGATCATCCCGATCTGCCGGCGTGCCTGGCGGGTCCCCTCGGGCGCGAGCGCGGTCACGTCAACATCGTCGATGAAGATCTTGCCCGACGTGGGCTCGATCAGCCGGTTGATGCAGCGCATCAGCGTCGACTTGCCCGAGCCCGACAGCCCGATGATGACGAGAAACTCTCCGGGCTTCACGGTCAGCGAGATGTCCGTGAGCGCCCGCGTACCGTCGGGGTAGGTCTTGGTCAGATGCTCGATCCGAACCGCCGCGCCGCGCACCGCGCCACCTTCAGACATACAGAGGAGGGCTATCCGCCCTCCCCCGTATCTACGACTCGCTGTATCGTGGTTCCTGTTCGCCCTACCGCCGCAGCAGCTCCTCGAGGTTCAGGCCGAGAAACTTGGCGGCGTCGCGGATCGGCTGGAAGTACTGATCAAACGTCCTCAAGCCGGATTGCTTGTAGGTCGTCGTCAGGGCGTTGAAGTCCGAGAAGCCCTGAATCTGGTACAGGCGGTCAAGCGTCTCCTTGCCGGGTGCGGTCTCCGCGATCCGGAACAACGCCTTCGTGGTCTTCTCCTTGACCTCCTCGGGGAGGTCGCGGCGGAACGATACGGTGTCGTTGGGAATGGGGTCCGTGTACGCCAGGACCTTCACCTTGTCCCTGACGTCGGGGTACTGGCGGAGGACCGTCGTGCGCGCGTCGCTGAACACCTCGTCGCCGAATGTGGCGCCGGCATCGACCGACCCAGTGTAGATCGCCAGCACGACCCGGTCGTGCCCGCCAGCGAAGAGCACCTGGCTGAAGAACCGGTCCGGATCGATGCCGTTCTTCTTGAGCATAGCCGCAGGGAAGAGATACCCGGACGCCGACGCCGGGGTGACGAACGCGAACTTCTTCCCCCGGAGCTCGTTGAGGTTCCGGATGTTCTGATCCGCGCGGACGAGAATCTGGGACTTGTAGAACGGCAGCTGGGCCCGAACGCTGACCAGCCGCACGTCCGCCCCGCATTTCTCATGCGCGAGCACATACGCGAACGGGGCCAGGAAGGCGATATCGACCCGGCCCGCGCACATCGCCTCGATGGTCGCGACGTAACTGGTTGGCACGGTCGCCGTCACACGATACCCGGTCGCGACTTCGATCATGCGCGCCAGGATGCTCCCGGTCTCCAGGACCCGCTGAGAGTCCTGGGATGGGACGAACGCAAGCGTCAGCGCCGTCTGGCCCGCGGCGGGCGGCGGGGCCGATCCCACCATGCCCAGCGCGAGGGCTGCGACGAGCGCGACTGCCACACTCACACGCTTCACCATCTATCCACCTCCGGTGGGACGGGCCGGCGCCGGTCCCAGCGTTATCTCTATACGTCTGCGCAATGAGATCTGTTCCAGCATACCATGCTTCATTGCTTGCGAGGCACGATCGTCACGGCGGTGACTTTGCCCGCGTCGCCTTCTACGCGAAACCGGACGCCCTGGCCCTCGTAGTAGAACATCACCCCGCCGCGGCCGACCCCCGACATCCGCTCAGGAGTGCCGTACTGCGTCAACAGATCTTTGAAGGTCGACGTGCCCAGTGAGACGCCCTTGCTGGTCACGTATCGCACATTGTCGGTGAAGATGAAGTCGACGCCGCCGGTCTCGTCCGCCCGCTTCGTCCAGGACACGACCAGGACTTGCCGTTCGGGTTGTGGATAGACCCAGTAGATGTTTCGACCGCCGTCGCTGCTGCGATCGTTGGAGATCTCGTCGGGCATACCCAGCCGGTTGAGCACCTGCTGTTGGGTCATGCCCAGTTGAATGTCCCCGATCGCGTGCCCTGGAACGACGATCCAGTTCGCGGGCTGCGCCGATACCGCGGCGGCCGAAGCCAGCGCCAGCACCGTGACGAGGCCCATTGCAACGCGCCACCACCGCATGCCGAAAGCCCTCCCTTGGCGGGCATCGTCCGCTGGTGGCCAGCCGGGACAACGTCCCTACCAAGGCCGCCCGGCAACGACCCGCCGCGGTGCGGTTTCCGCACCGTGGCTTCAGTCTACCACCGCGCGGTCAACATCGGGAGTAGCCACACTGGCGGCACGTGGCGCACCCGTTCTCGTGGACGAGAGAGGCGCCGCAATCGGGGCAGATGCCGACAAATATCAGCGCGGTGTCTGCGGGACCCGCATCGCCATTCCCACCCACCACCGGGGCCAGCACCCGCTGTCCGGCATCCGTGGGTGCGGGGGGCGGCGCGAAGCGAAGCCCTTCCTGACGGGCGCGCGGCCCGGGTTCGGGAAGCGCGTCGGCGCGGGGAAAGGCCTTGTCGGGCCGGAAGGCATCGCCGTAGAGCGTCCGTCCCAGGGCGAGTGCCACCGCCTGCGCGATCGTCGTCACGCGGACAACCGTCCCATCGGCAGACCGATCAAACGCCAGCTCTTTGCTCTGCACGCGCCAGAGCTGCTCGATGATGTCACGGGCGTCGAGGCCGCCGCGCAGCGCCAGCGAGGCCATGCGGCCGATCGCCTCCGCCTCGACATCGAGGGAGTGGACGAACACCTCGCAGATGCCGAGCTCGTCTTCGTTAATAACGACATACACGCGGCCGCGGGGCGTTTCAATACGCTCCGTGCGGCCCGAGGTCACCTTCGGCCGGGGGCGCGGAGTCACGCGTCCGTGGGCGGGGGCGGCGACCCCCGCGTTGACCCGCTCGCCGGCGTCCGCGGCCTGCGTCCCGACCACAGGTTGACCATCGGTTGCCTGACCTGCCGCTGTTTGAGCCTTCGCCTGACTCTCGGTGATCAGGATCCCTTCGCGGCTGCTCTCGCGATACACCGTAATTCCTTTAAGACCGTGCTTCCACGCCTGCAGGTAGATGCGCTCCACCTCTTCCGGTGACGTGTCCTGCGGAAGGTTCACCGTTGACGAGATCGAGTGATCGATGTGACGCTGAATCGCCGCCTGCATGCGAACGCGCATATCGGCGCTGATCTGATGGGCGGTCACGAAGGCTTCGGGCAGATCCTCTTGGCGGTCGACCCCAAACCGCGTCATGTACTCACGCACCAGCGGATGGTAGACGGTGAAGATCTCCTGCGAGAGCGACTCCGAGCGCCGGATGTACGACACGTCGAAGATCGGCTCGATCCCGCTCGTGACGCCGGCGAGCGCGGCCCCGCTGCCAACGGGCGGCACAGTCAACACCGCCACGTTGCGCAGGCCGTGGCGCCCAATCCGCTCTCGGACCTTCGGGGACAGCGTCTGGATGAACGGCGACGCCAGGTGCGCTTGCGCATCGTAACCGGGGAACGTCCCTTTCTCAATCGCCAGATTGACGCTCGCGTCGTAGACAATGTTCTTGATACGGTCGAACAGCCCGTCGACGAACGCGACCGCACCATCGGTGTCGTACTTCAGACCGAGCTTGATGAGCATATCGCCCAGCGCGGTGAACCCAACCCCTATGCGCCGAGAGTAGAGGCTGGCCTTACGCTGCTCGGGGAGAGGATGCTTCTCAGCATTGTAGTCTAGGACGTTGTCGAGGAAACGTACCGTGAGCTGTAGCGCGCGTTCGAGACGGTCCCAATCGATGCGAGCTTGTGAGGTGAACTCGTCCTGCACAAACTTCGACAAGCACACATTCGCCAGGTCGCAGACCCCGTATTTTTCAAGCGGGATCTCGGAACAGGGGTTCGTCGTGATAACCTCCATGCCATTGTACTCGGAGGTCGACCATCGCTTGACCGTGTCCCAGAAGATGACGCCGGGCTCGGCGTAGTCACGGGCGCCTTTGATGAGTTCGCGCCAGACATCGCGCGCGCGGACCGTCCGCCGGAGTGAGGCCCGGTCATTGTCAAAGGCGAGGTCCCACGTGCCGTCTTCCTCCACGGCCCGCATGAACGCATCGGAAATCCTCACGCTGATGTTCGCGTAGCGCACTTTGTTGAGGTTGCGCTTCACCTTGATGAAGTCGAGCACATCCGGGTGGTTGTCGGCGATTGTGATCATCAATGCGCCGCGACGGCCCGACTGGCCGATCGTGCCTGTCGTCAGCGAAAAGAGCTCCATGAAGGAGACCGAGCCGGTACTGCTGCGCGCGGCATTGTTCACCGGTGCGCCGCGGGGGCGCAGGACAGAGATGTCAGTGCCGACCCCACCGCCCAGGCTGTAGGTCCGGGCGGCCTCTTTCGTCCACTCGAAGATAGATTCAATCGAGTCATCCTTGACTGGAATCACATAGCAGTTATGGGCCCCGAGCCACCCGGCGGTAAATGAATGGTCGTCTTCTACAGTGAGATCGAAGACCGTCTGAGCAGCGGCCTCCGTATGCAGAAGACGCTTGACCTTAACAAAGAGCGCTCCATCGACGACCTTGTAGAAGTAATTGCCATACACTTCCGTGAGCGTCGACTCCACACCTAGATCGCCGCGGATCCATGCTTTGACTGCTTTCACATACGGCTGCGTGCCAACATGAATCCACATGCCTCGGTGCCTTGTCAAGCGCAACTTGCCTTCCCAACGTATGGACGCAACGATGTTGAGGCGGAGCATGATCGCATAGATCTGGCGAATGAGGTCGGGGTTGGCCAGGAACAGTTTGACGCTCTTCTCCAGTACCACGCCGTCGCCAGCGAAAACCGCCCCAAGGAAAGCCTTTTGGACTCGCGGCAGAACACGCAAGAACCAATGCGGCAGAAGCTTGTCCGTGCTGTGAACGCGAGAATTGAAGAAACTCCTGACAAACCGGACGAGCAGCTTTGAATGCGCATACACGCGGATCCAGTGGCTGGGCTGGCCAGTGCGGGTCTGAATCGAAGCGTCTACACCGAAGACTCTCTGAGTCAGGGCTGCGATCTCGGCTGCGATCCGGCCTTCGTCTCGGCTCAGCGTGAAGTACACGCTGTTGTCCGTGACGCCCCCCTCGGCAATGAAGTACCCCAGCCAGCGGCCGAAGTCTTCATTGACCGCGATGTGGCGCTTAACGCGTCGGCTCTCCGCAACGCCGACTGCCCCTTGTCCACCGACGTAGGGCCGAGCGAGAAACACGTGACCCTCGTCGTCCTCGAGAGCGCCGCCCTCGAGATAGTCACTGACGTCAAGTTCCTCGAGCGGGATGGTCTCGGCCGCGCGCCCAACTCTTATGTAGTGGTCACGCGTCAACTCACGTGCAGGCGTCCACCCGACCCGACCATCACGATCGAGAGCAAGAAAGCGATGATCCGCGGTGCAGCGAATCGGTTGATCGCCGAGGTAGAAGCACGAGAGCTCGACGAGCGGCTCCTCAATCTTCGTCTCAATGACATGGGTCACCAGACTGAACCGATCGCGGTGAGTGAGGACTTCATCGCCAGGAAGAATCTGCTCAATTGGCAGAAAACCCCGCTTGCTCAGCACGGGCGTGCCGGCTGGGAAGCAGTTCAAGAGCGTCACGCGCTTGGGATTCCCAGCGCCGTGCATGATCCGCCCGCCGGGGATGAGCCGAAAGTCAGTCAGCAGCCACTCGAAGTTCGCCTTCCACTGCTCCCGCAGCTCGGGGGCTTCCACCGACGCCAGCTCTGAGGCGATACGGCGCCACATCTGATCGGGCGTGCGCTCTACCACACGCCCGTCGGCGTCGCGCAGCGCGTACTTGTCGTGGAAGACGCGCGCGCGGAGCTCGTCTCCGTCGAAGGCGGCCAGGGTCTCAGGATGGAGGTCGGATGTGGTCTGCTGCAGGATCGAAGAGGACGAGCCGCCTTCCATGTGTCACCCCCAGGCGTTTTGGTCTCGCTATCGCGTGCCGTGCGTGTCGGGGAGCGTGATCAGGGGGACCTGGTCGCGCAGGGCATCTTCTCGGCGCTTGCGCTCTTTGAGAGTTTCGATCTCCTCGGCGATCGAATCCACATCCTGGAAGCGGCGGTGCTCCGAGGCGAACCTGACGTAGGCGACGTCGTCGAGCCGGCGCAGCCGTTCCATCACCAGGTCACCGATCAAGGACGAGGCTACCTCCTGCGCGCCGTTTCCCCGGACCTCCCGTTCAACGTCGTCGACGAGCAGATCCATTGCTTCCATGGAGATCGGGCGCTTCCCGCATGCCCGGATCAGTCCGGCCAGCACCTTCCCGCGATCGAACGGCTCGCGGCGGGAATCGCGCTTGACGACCATCAGGGGGGCGGGGTCCGCGCGCTCGTAGGTTGTGAACCGGCGGCCGCATTCCAGGCACTCGCGGCGCCGGCGTACGGCTCGCCCTTCCTCGACGGGCCGGGAATCGAGCACCTTGCTTTCCTCATGACCGCAGAGCTTGCACCGCATAACGGGGACCCCAGCAGTAGAGGCAAGGTAGATTCTAGAGCCCCATATCTAGCGTGTCAACGCCCGGTGGGCGGCGCGAGCGCTCGCAGGGTCGGCCGGACGCTCGATTTCGCGCCCGCACGCGCCCGCATCACGGATTCGAGCGGCGCTGCCGCTCGAGGATGCGAACCCCCCAGACCAGGGCCAGGAACGTGAGAATCGTGAGGGATCCGAACGTCGCGAGGAGTGCGTCCGCCCCCAGCTCGCCGACGAGCACCGCGCGGAAGGCCAGAGCCGCATTGGCGACAGGCACCAGAGACGCCCAGGGCCGGCCCGCCCACTCGTCGAGAAAGGGGAGGAAGATCACCGGAACGGCCACCACCAGATACAGGCCGGTGAAAGCCTGCTGCGCTTCCCGCAGCGTGCGGGCGGCGAGGCTGATCGACAACTGCACGGCAGACAGAAGACCGCCCAGCGCCATCCCGACGATCAGCAGGCCGCCGGCCGCCGGGAGGGTGAGGGCGACGACGACCGGCCTGTCCGAGATGAGCGGGGCCCCGAGCCGGACCGATGCCAGGCCGGCCGAGACCATGACGACCAGGGCCAGCAGCGCCGGGGCGAGAACCGCCAGGAATTTGCCCGCGATGATCGCGCTCCGCGGCGGCGGCGCCACGAGCAACGCCTCGAGACTGCCGCGCTCGCGTTCGCCGACGCCCACGTCGAGCGCAGCGTATTGCCCACCCAAGAGCAGCCACACGGCGAGAAAGAACGGCAGAGCGGTGCCCAGCAGCGCGCCCCCGGTGCGCTGCGGAGACGCTATGTTCTCAAGTTCGACCGCCACCGGGATGATCTGCAGGGGATTGATGCCGCCCCGGCGAGCCGCCGCCCGAAGGTCGCGCAGGGCCATGGCGGCTGCGACCTGAGTGACCTTCTGCACGGCGGTCCGCGAGGCCGCGCGCGTCCCGTCGTACAGAACGGCCACTACGCGCGGGCCCTCACCGGAGGGCCCTCGATCGACCAGCAGGGCATCGACCTCGCCCCGCAACAGCGCCTGGCGCGGCTCGGTCACCGAGACGAGGGTGAACGCCCGTTCGTCGAATCCGAAGGCAACGAGACCACCGGCGTCCCCGCCTTCGACCGCAATCCGCGCCGGACGATCGCGCAGCCGCTCTTCTTGCAGCCTGGCCAGCACCGGCATCGCGAGCACGACCAGCGGCATGACCACCGCCGGCAGCAAGACCGCCGCCGCCAGCGTGCGCCGGTCTCGCAGGACCTCGACAATCTCCTTGCGCACGATCGCCAGGACGGCCCGGCCCCACCTGAAGCGACGCTCGGCGGGATACCCGCCTGCGGGTCCGGGGCGTCGTTGGGAGCGCATCCGCCCGCGCTACCGAAACGGATTGACGGGGAAGACGACGGTGCTAAGGACGAAGATGGCGACGAGCGAAAGACCGATGAGGCGGCGGGACGGACTCATCGGGGTGAGATCGTCGAGAGGCCCAACGTGTCCCCGTCGCATCAACAGCGCGATCAGCACCGCCATCAGGTACGCCTGCATGAGCACGGCCAGCACCACCCCGGCGTACGAGAGCAGCATGTGCCACCGCGCGCCCAACGCGGCCCGTACGGCGTGCCCACCATCCAGCATCCCGGCCGGCAGGAGGTTGATGCTGGTGACCAGGAGCCCGATCCACCCGGCATACATGACCGGGTGCATGAGGACGTCGGTCCCCGGCGGGGGATTCAGGATGAGCCTGACCAGCCCCCGGGTCAGGAGCGGGTCTGGCACAACCCCCAGGCCTTCGAACTGGCCCGGCGCGATGACAAACGACCGGCTGATGCCGTAGATCAACACGAGGATGGCCGCCACAAAGCCGGCGATCGGGCCCGACGCGCCCAGGTCCATGAGACTATCGCGGTTGGGTGCCGGAGTCCGGGTCACGATGACGGCGCCCATCGTCCCGGGAAGCGGCGGCAGCGGCAGCATGGGTAGGAAGTAGGGCAGGCTCGCATCAATGCCCCGTCGTACGGCGACGAGTTTGTGCCCCATCTCGTGCGCACCGAGAATGAACAGCAGGGATGCCGCATAGGTGAAGCCGCCCGCGATCGCGCTCTGCAGCAGCCCCCGTTCGACAAGGCCGGCGGATTGCAGGTAGCCCGAGACATACGTCGTGACGACCGTGGCCAGAAAAAGCAGGGCATTGGTCTGCCAGGCCCACCGGCCCGCAGGCGGCCTCGGGATGAGGATCAGGGCAGGCCGGCTGTGGCGGCTGCGCAGCAGGGGCAGCAGGCCGAGCGGCACCAGACGGCGCTGGAGCTCGAGGAACCGCTCGCGGATGCCCGTCGCCGTGTAGAGAAGGAAGACAGCCTGCCCCGCCTCGGCGACCGCGCCGGGCAGGAGCTCTTCGATGTGCGCCCGGGCACGGTCGAGCCTCTCGGCGAGGTCGGGCGGGCCGTCGTGCGACCCCAAGTCGTCCTGCCGCACGAGACCGCGGTGCTAACGTCTCCGCAAGAATGCCGGGATGTCGAGTTCGTCGATCATTTTCACCGGCTCCTTGGCCCGCGTAGGGGTCACCGCCGCCGGCTCCTCGGTCCGCTGCGCGCCCTCGAATCCTGTGGCGATCACCGTGATGCGCACCTCGTCGCGCGCCTTCTCATCGATGACGGCGCCGAAGATGATATTCGCCTCCGGATCGGCGGCCTCGCGGACGATCTGCGCGGCCTCGCTGACCTCGAGCAGAGCGAGATCGGTTCCGCCGGTCACGTTGATCAGGACACCGCGCGCGCCTTCCATCGTGGTCTCCAGCAACGGGCTGCTGATCGCCGCCTGGGCGGCGCGGGTCGCGCGATCGTCGCCTGACGCGACCCCGATGCCGATGAGCGCGGCGCCCGCCTCGGCCATGATCGTGCGGACATCGGCGAAGTCCAGGTTGATGAGCCCCGGCACCGTGATGAGATCGGCGATCCCCTGCACGCCCTGCCGCAGGACGTCGTCTGCGGTCCGAAACGCCTCGATGACGGTCGCCTCTTTGTCGATGATTTGCAGCAGGCGATCGTTGGGGATCGTGATCAGCGTGCTGACCTTCTGCTTGAGATTCCGGACGCCTTCCTCCGCGGAGGCTGCGCGTCGCTTTCCTTCAAAACTGAAGGGCCGCGTCACGACGCCGATCGTCAACGCCCCCAGGTCCCGCGCCAGCTCCGCGATGATCGGGGCGGCGCCGGTGCCGGTCCCCCCGCCCATGCCCGCGGTGACGAACACCATGTCTGCGCCGGCCAGCACCTCGCTGAGGTCATCCCGGCTTTCGTCGGCGGCGTGCCGCCCAACGTTGGGGTCTCCGCCCGCGCCCAAGCCTTTGGTGATCTTCGCGCCGATGTGCATCTTCTTATCGGCCCCGGACAACGCCAATGCCTGCGCATCTGTATTGATTGCGATGAATTCAACGCCGCGCAGACCGGCCGAGATCATCCGGTTGACCGCGTTGCTGCCGCCGCCGCCTACCCCCACCACCTTGATCGCGGCGTATCGACGAAGATCACGCTCGATGTTCGCCATCGGGACGCCTCCTTGATGATTTTCCGGCTGACGCCGGGCGCCGCTCCGCCCTATCCACTCTCGAGCACCCCCCGGAGCCAGGTCCGGGTCTTATCCCAGAACGAACGCGCGCCGTTGCCGTGGGCGACGCCGACGTGCTGGCGTGCGCGCGAGCCAAAGAGGGCCAGCCCCACGCCGGTGCTGAACGCCGGCCCCCGGACCGCTTCGACGAGCCCGCCGATCTCCGAGGGCGTGCCGATGCGCGAGGGCAGCCCCAGCCGGCTCTCGGCATACGCATCGAGGCCCTCGAGTTGCGCGCCCCCGCCGGTGAGCACGATCCCGGCCGGGATACGGTGCACGTACCCGCTGCGCCGGATTTCGCCGCGCACCATCGCGAAGATCTCGTCCAGGCGCGGCTCGATGTATTCCGCCAGCACGCGGCGCGGGATTACCCGCGGCTCGCGAGCGCCGGCGCCGAAGACCTCGATCATCTCTCCCTCGGTGACGATGGCCGGGGTCGCCGCGCCCCAACGCACCTTGAGCTTCTCGGCCTCGGCCATCGGCGTCCGCATGCCGACGGCGATGTCGCTCGTCAGGTGCGCACCGGCCACGGGCAGGATCGCCACATGGCAGAGCCCGCCGTTGACGAAGATCCCCACGCTGGTGGTCCCGCCGCCCAGGTCGGCAACCACCACCCCCAAATCGCGCTCGGCCGGGGTCAGCACCGCCTCGGCCGCGGCGAGCGGCTCGAGGACCATCGCGTCGACGTCGATGCCGGCCCGCTGCACGCATCGGACGACGTTGGCCAGGGCCGTCGCCACGCCGGTGACGATGTGGGCCTCGACCTCGAGGCGCGTGCCGAACATCCCCACCGGGCGTTTGATGCCATCCTGACCGTCGATCACGAAGTCGCGCGGCAGAAGGTGGATGATCTCGCGGTCCGACGCCGGCAGGGCGGCCATGCGCGCGGCGTCGACGACGCGGGCGACATCGGCATCGCCGATCTCATGATCGCCGCGGGCCACCGCGACCACGCCCCGGCTGTCGGCCGAAGTGATGTGCTCCCCGGAGACCGCCACGTACGCCGACGTGATCTTGACCCCAGCCATGCGCTCGGCCCGGTCTGCAGCCTGCTCGATCGCCCCGGCGGTCGAATCGAGGTCGACGACCACGCCCCGGCGGATGCCGGTCGACGGCGCAGTGCCGGCGCCAACGACGTGGATCTCCCGGTCCTCGTCGACGTCAGCGACGACGGCGCAAATCTTCGTCGTTCCGATGTCCAGGCCCGCGACCGAGCCCCGCCGCACCATCTTCTACCTGTAGTAGGATATGGAGTCCCGCGCCGCTATATCTTGGCGCGCTATTCCACGCCTACCGACCATCTCCTCCTGTAATCTCTTCCAGAGCAGGCATAACCACAATCGAGCCGGCATACCGGAGGTCGATCGTTGCCGGCGCCACGCCCCGCGCAGCCAGCCCCGGTAAAACGTCGTGAAACTGAACCAGACGGTCGGCGAGCCCCCACAGGCCGCCGGCCCGGACCTCCAACCCGTTCCACATGATCAGGGTCAGATCCGGTCCCGCCGCGACGCGGATCCTGGCGATGTCACCGCGGAGCGCCGAAGGGGCGGCGGCAAGGGCCACCAGCGCAACGCGCGCGCCTTCCGACGACGCCTTCGTCCCCGCGCGCCCCATAATCGCGGCGCGTCCCGTGCGGTCCTCGACCTCCGGCAGCCCTCCGGCGCCAGGGGTGAACGCCACGACAACGAGCTCGTCATCCAGCAGGGCAAAGCGATCCGCAAGTGCAAGCGCGACGACCGGACGCCTCTCTGTGATGGAGATGACAACGGTATGGGGTGGGCGCACCTGGACATCGGCGGTCTTGATGCGAGGATGCGCGCGCAGGCGCCGCACGTGATCGGCGGCGCGCACGGCGAACAGCCGCTCCCCGCGCTCGACACCCGCAAGCGCGATGACCGCCGCCGGCGCCAGCCCCGCGGCGCCGACCACGTCGATGCGCTCGACGCGAAACAGGGCCGACTGCGGAAACGCGGCGGCGGACAGCAGCGCGGCCATCACGATCGCGAACCGCGGAACGGCACGCAGTGTACTGAGCGGAGGCGACTGCCCGGAGCGCTCGCGCGGCGAGTCCGCAACGGCAACGGGCGACGGCTGCGGGGGCGAAGGGTGGGACGAACGCACGATCTGCCTCGTTGCTAGAACTCGCCCAGCAACTTGACCTCCAGTTCGAGAAGGATACCTGTACGTTCCATCACGCGCGTCCGGACCTGATCGGCGAGGCCCCGCACGTCCGCCGCTGTTGCGCCGCCCCGATTGATGATGTAGTTGGCATGCAGGTCTGACACGCAGGCGCCGCCGGCCGCCAAGCCCTTGCCGCCAGCCAGCTCGATCAGCCTGCCGGCATGATCGCCCGCCGGGTTGCGAAACACGCACCCCGAACTGGGCGGCCCGATGGGCTGCGTGGCTCCGCGGTGCGCGAGCCAGTCGTCCAGGCGCCGCCGCACGGCAGAGGCATCCTCCGGCCGCAGCGCCATCACGACACGGCTGACCAGCCACGGGTGCTCCTGAAGGACGCTGGTGCGGTAGGCCCACCCCAGCGCGTTCCGGTCGAGGCGCCGTTCGCCCTCGGCGGTCAGCACATCGACGGCTTCCACGATGTCGGCCATCGCATGCCCGTGCGCGCCCGCGTTCATCACCACGCCTCCACCGACGGAGGCCGGAATGCCGGCGGCAAACTCCAGTCCCGACAGCCCCTGCCGCGCGGTGCGCAGGGCGAGCGCCGGCAGGCCCGCGCCGGCCTCTGCGGTCACTCGCGCGCCGTCGATCTCCACGCGGTCGACGCCCTTGCCGATCTTGAGCACCACGCCGCGGATGCCGCCGTCGCCGATCAAGACGTTCGAGCCGTGGCCCAAAACCACCGGGCGGACATTCGCCGCACACAGCGCGATCGCCGCGTCGCGGAGTTCGCCTGCGTCACGGGGGATCACGAGCAGATCGGCGGGGCCCCCGATGCGGAAGGCGACGTGTCGACCCAGCGGCGCGTCGCGCCGCACATCGCGCACCACCTGGCGCAGGCGGTGCTCCAGTGTGGCGAGTGCACCGTCGGTGGCCGTCACCGGTTGCCTCTCGGGTACCGTCACGGTCGCCCCTCGGCCGGTGTGGACGCACCAGGCGGGCTCGCGGGCAACCGGGCGGACAGGCGAGCCAGCAAGGCATCGGCCGCATCCCCGATGTCTCCTGCCCCGAGCGTGAGCACGATGTCGCCGGGCGCAACCAGCCCTTCGACGAGATCGAGCGCCTCCTCGGTCGTCGTGCGAAAGTGGACCGGTCGCTCCCTGGCGATCGCGTCGACGATCAATCGGGCGCTGACGCCGGCTTCCGGCCGTTCACCGGCCGCATAGATCTCGGTCACCACGACCTCATCGGCCTCGCCAAACGCGCCGCCAAACTCGGCATGGGTCGTGCGAGTGCGGGAGAAGCGGTGCGGCTGGAAAAGCGCGATCACCCGGCGGCGCGGCCAGCCGTCACGTGCGGCGCGGAGCACGGCGGCGACCTTCGTGGGATTGTGCGCGTAGTCGTCCACGACGAGCACGCCGGCAGCCTCGCCGCGGATCGCAAAGCGCCGCGATGCGCCGCGATAGTCCCGCAAGGCCTCGATGGCGACCTCCGCCGGCACGCCGGCCTGATGCGCCGCCGCGATCGCGCCGAGGGCGTTGCAAATGTTGTGGCGCCCCGCGACTTGAAGCACGAGCTCGCCGGCGGCCCGGCGATTCACCCAGACCGTCGTGCGGCTCGTGTGGTGCCTGATCGCCTTCACCGTCCCGCGCACCGCGGCGTGGCGATCGAATCCGTAGGTGACCACGGGCCGGCCCAGGACGGCGCGCAGGTTGCTCACCTCGCGGTGATCGATGCACGCGACCACGAAGCCCGTCGCATCGACGCTCCGCAGGAAACGCTCGAACGTGTCGTTGAGATGCGCGGCCGACGTGTAGAAGTCGCGATGATCGGTCACGTCCAGGCTGGTGAGCACCGCCGCGAACGGCGCGACATGGAGGAGCGACCCATCACTCTCGTCGACTTCGGCGACGATCCATCGACCCGCGCCGCTGCGGACATTTCCGCCGTACTCGGCCACGTCGGCGCCGATCAGAGCCGTCGGATCGAGCCCCCCCACCGCCAGCACGCGGGTGAGCATCGCCGTCGTGGTCGTCTTGCCGTGTGTCCCGACGACGGCCACGCCTTTCCCCATGGCCAGCACCTGACCGAGGACCGCCGCCCGGTGAAGGACCGGCAGACCCTTCGCGCGCGCCGCCTCCAGTTCTTCGCTGTCCTGAGGGATCGCGCGGGACACGACGACGATATCCACGCCGGCCAGATGCCCCGGCGCATGCCCGATGTGCACGACGCCGCCCAGCCGCCGGAGACGATGCGTCGCATCCGAGTCCCGCACATCGCATCCCGAGACCATGAACCCGCGGCCGAGCATGAGCTGCGCGAGCGCGCTCATCCCCGCACCGCCGATGCCGACGAAGTGGACGTGGGCGCCGGCGGGAATCACGCCCGGACCTCCGCCACCTGGCCCCCGCGGGCCAAGGCTTCCACCAGCCCGGCAAGGACGTCGGCGGCGTTGGGACGTCCGAGGCTCCGGCTCGCCGCGGACATCGCCGTGCGGCGCGCCCGGTCCTCCAGCAGTGCAGAGATGGCGTGCACCAGCGCGGTTCCATCGAGATCGCCGTCGCCCAGACGCACGGCCGCGCCGGCGCGTACGAGCACGGCGGCGTTGTCCTCCTGATGGCGTCCGGCGTGTGGGTACGGAACCACGACGGCGGGCAGGCCCCACGCCGTGACCTCGGCCAGGGTCGAGGCGCCGCCCCGGCACAGCACGAGATCGGCGCATGCATACGCGTCGCCGATGGGATCCAGAAATGGTACGGCGACGTGCCGAAGCGCCGGCGGCCCGACGTGCTCGCGATGGCCGATGGCCTCGCGCACCGCGTGCACATCCTCGGCGCCCGTGTGATGGAGAATCTGCAGCCGCTCCTCGTACATCAGGAGGTCGCCGAGGCGCGAGACGGCGCGGTTGATGCTGGCGGCGCCCTGGCTGCCGCCGATGATGAGCAGGGTCAGCCGGTCGGCGGCGAGATTCCAGCGCGCGATTGCGCGCGCGCGATCACCCTCCAGCGCCCTGCGGCGCATCGGCACGCCGGTCACTTCGGTTCGCCTGCTTCTCAGCCTCGGGGCGGTGTCCGGGTGCGGAATGGACGCGCACCGCGCCCATCGTGCGAGGACTCGCGTGGCAAGGCCGGGCCGGACGTTCTGCTCCTGGATCAACAACGGGATGCGGAAGATCGCCGTGGCGCACCCCACCGGCACGCAGACATAGCCCCCGGTTGCGACGACGACGTCGGGCCGCCAGCGCCACAGAATGCGCGCAGCCTGCGCCGTCCCGACCCCTGTCGCGCCGAGCGCGATGAGCGTCGCCAGGCCTGGCCGCCGCGGCAGCCCGCGCGAGGCAATTGGCTGGAATGCCCAGCCTTCCTGCGGCACAATACGCGACTCGATGCGGTCACCGCCGACAAAGAGGATCTCTACATCAGGCCGCCGCTGCCGCAGCGCTTCCGCGATGGCCAGCGCAGGGTAGAGATGCCCCCCCGTCCCCCCTCCGGTCAAGAGGACCTTCATGGGGTGCTCCATGCCCGGCCGGCCGCCGCGGGGATGACCCCAGCCGCGGCAGGCACCTGCACGTGCGCGTACTGCGAGATATTCAGCAGGATGCCAACCTGGAACATCGTGACGACGAGCGACGACCCGCCGAAGCTCACCAGCGGGAGCGGGATACCGGTGACCGGCAACACGCCCGTCGCGACGCCCATATTGAGCAGCGCCTGCGCGACGATCGTCGCGGTGATGCCCGACGCCAAGAGCGCCCCGAAACGGTCGGGCGCGGCGCGCGCGATACGCCATCCGCGGTAGGCCAGAAGGGCGAACAACACCAGCAGCCCGATCGTGCCGAGCAGCCCCAGCTCTTCCCCCAGAATCGCAAAGATGAAATCGGTGTGGCGCTCCGGAAGATAGAAAAACTTCTGGCGGCTCGCCCCGAGGCCGACCCCCAAAATTCCGCCCGATCCGAACGCCAGCAGTGACTGAATGATGTGAAACCCGCTGCCCTGCGGATCCCGCCAGGGGTCGAGGAACGCCACGACGCGCGCCAGCCGGTAATCGGCCGCCGCCACGGCAAGCGCCATCACCGGCACAGCTGCGACCGCCACCCCGGCAAGGTGGAACACCCGCGCCCCTGCGAGGAATAGCACGACGATCGTCACCGCGCCGAGCAGCAGCGCCGATCCCATGTCGGGCTGCCGCAAGACGAGCAGTCCGAACCCGGCGGTGAGGGCCAGGGGCGGTATCACGCCTCCTCGAAAGTCGCGGATCGCCGCGCCGCGGCGCGTCACGATGTGCGACAGGTAGAGCACCATCGCCAGCTTGGCTATCTCGACGGGTTGGAAGCTGAACGGGCCCGCGGTAATCCACCGCCGCGCACCGCCGGCCACGCGCCCGATGCCGGGGATCAGCACCGCCACCATGCACACCGCCGCGAAGAGCAGCAGCGGCACGGTGTACGCGCGCAAGCGCTGATAGTGGACGCTCCGGGCCAGCCACATAGCGCCGAGGCCCAGGGCGATCCACATGGCCTGACGCTTGAGGAAGTACGCGCTGTCATCGAGGCGATCGAACGCCACGGCGCTGCTCGCGCTGTACACCATGACCAGCCCGAGGCCCGCCAGCGCCGAGACGGCGGCGAACAGGATGAGATCGGGCGGCCGCCGGCGCAGCACGGGCGGATGTGTCTTCATACCGATGCGCCGCGCGCCTTCCCGCGTCCCGCGTGCGCGGGGAGCTCTCCCACCAGCACCCTGAAACGATCGCCGCGGTGGCGGTAGTCGGTGAACTGGTCGAAGCTCTCGCATCCGGGTGACAGCACGATGGCCTCACCGGGCGCGGCGGCCTCCCAGGCTTCGGTGACGGCGCGCTCGAGGGTCACGGCCTGAAGGACGCGCGGACCCGACGGCCGTACGACCGCGGCCAGCGCCTCTGCCAGGATCGGTGCGGTCGCTCCGATCAAGTAGATCGCCCGCACCGGCGAGCCGTCCAGCGCGCGCACCATGGGCGCGAAGTCATCGGGCTTCGCCGAGCGCCGGTGCCCTCCGGCGATGAGGTGGAAGGGCCGCGTCATGCCGCTGATCGCCGCGGCCGCGGCCGTAGGGTTCGTTGCCAGGGAGTCCTCGAAGAACGCGATGGCGCCCCGCTCGCCCACCAGGTGGAACCGATAGGGCAACCCCCGAAACGCGCGCAGGACCGTGGCCATCGCCGCGGGTTCCACGCCGGCGATTGCCGCGGCGGCAACCGCCGCCAGCGCGTTCTCCACCACGTGCGCGGCCGTGGTGGCCAGGTCGCCGACATCGAGCACCGGCCGCGCCGCGGCGCCGCGCCCACCGGTCAGCACGACGCGTCCGGCGTCCACCGCGGCGCCACGCTCCACGGCATGCCGGCGGCTGAACCAGTGCAGCGTCGCGGCGGCGCCCTCGGCCATCCCCGCCACGAGCGGGTCATCGGCGTTGAGCACCGCGTGGTCGGCTGATGTCTGATGGCGCACGATCGTCCGCTTGGCCTCGACGTACGCGCCGAGTGAGCCGTGATCGTCGAGGTGGTGCGGCGCGACGTTGGTAACGACCGCCACGTGCGGACTGTAAGGAAGATCGAGCAGCTGCCGGTTGCTCACTTCGAGCACCAGCCAGGTCCGCGGGCTCATCTGGTCCAGGTTGTAGAGCGCGGGGACATGCGTCCGGTCGTTGCCGGACGCGAGCGCAGGGATGCCGGCGGCCTCGAGCATCGCCGCAATCATCGTGGCCACCGTGAACTTGCCGTTGGTGCCGGTGACGCCGAGAATCGGTCCTTCCCACACCTCGAAGAAGAGATGCGTCATGCTCGACAGCGGGATGCCGCGCGCGGCCGCCGCGCGTACCGGATCGTTGTCTGCATGCCGGAACCAGGACTGGGGGACGAAGATCACCTCTGCCTGTTCGATGCCCTCGAGATACCGGGCGCCTTGCCGCCACGCGATCGGCGCCGCGCGGAACCGGCGAACGAGGTCGGCCTGTCCATCGGTGTCCAGCCATTGGTGCGTGCGCGCCACAGTCGCCTCGAACCGCTCCGGCGGTTCCAGGTCGTGCGCCGTCAAGGACGTGATCCCGCCCTTGAGGAGAAAGTCGAGCACCGCGGTGCCTTCGGTCCCCGCCGGGCCCAGCACGTGGATGCGCCGGCCCCGCAGCCTGTCGAGGACGGCGGCGACGCGCGGAGAGGTCATCTCCGCGTCACCAGCACACCGATCAGATTGCAGAGCACCCCCGCCCATGTGAACCGGCGAACGATCGTGGGCTCCGACCAGCCAACCAGCTCGAAGTGGTGGTGGAGCGGGCTCATGCGAAAGATGCGCCGGCCGCCGGTCACCTTGAAGTACGCCACCTGCAGGATCACCGATGCGGCCACCGCGACGAACACCCCGCCGATGACAAACAGGCCGATCTCTGCCCCGGTGATGATGGCCAGCGCGGCGAGGACGCCTCCCAGCGCATTCGAGCCGACGTCACCCATGAACACCCGGGCCGGATACGCATTATAAGGGAGGAAACCCGCGCAGGCACCGGCGACGGCGATCGCCACCACCGCGGCGGGAACGAGACCGCGCATGAGCGCGATGGCGAAGAATCCCAGCGCGGCGATCGCGACCAGCTGGGCCGCCAGGCCGTCCAGGCCGTCGGTGAGATTCACGGCGTTGGTGAACCCTACAAACAGCAGTCCTGCGAAGATGACGTAGGCCCGTCCGAGATCGACCTCGCCGAGACCGGGGAAGGACACCGCGGTGTCCAGCCAGGACTGCCTGGCCGCGATCCACGCCAGGGCGAATCCCAGTGCGAGCTGCAGCGCCAGGCGCTCCCGAGCGCGAAGGCCCAGGTTGCGGTTGCGTTGGACCGCCACGAGATCGTCCCAGAGACCGATCGCGCCGAATCCGAGCAGCGCCGCAAGCGCGAAGAGCACCGGCGCCCGCGGCCCGGCGAGCAGCAGCGCGGCCGCGGTGATGGCCGCGACGATCAGCACGCCGCCCATCGTCGGCGTGCCCGCCTTGTCGCGGTGCCGCGTCGGCGCATCGTCGCGGATCCGCTGCCGCTGTCCCCAGGCGCGCAGCATCGCGATGGTCTTCGCACCGGCGAGCGCGACGAGGCCGCCGGCCACGCCCAGGGCGCCGGCGATCTGCGCCCACGGCGGCAGCCCGGCGACCATGCTCACGCGTTCCTCACCGGCTCGCGCGCGCGGAGCGCATCGGCGAGATGCTCCATCTCGACGGCGCGCGAGCCTTTGATCAGCACGACATCGCCCGGTTGTACGATCTGGCGCAACACTGGGAGGGCGTCGGCGGCCGTCGGCGCAGAGACCATCGCCGTCGCCTCCAGGCCCGCGGCGGCCGCGCCGTCGAGGTACCAGTGCGCGTTGGGTCCCACGGCGAGCAGGCAGGCCGGTGCGAGGGCCGCGGCCCTCTGACCGACGCGGCGGTGGAGCTCCTGAGCCTGCGGTCCCAGCTCCCGCATCTCACCAAGCGCCAAGACCCGGCGACGCCGGCCGCCCACCTGCGCCACCACTTCGAATGCGGCGTCCATCGACTGCGGGCTGGCATTGTACGTGTCGTCGATGAGGAGCACGTCGCCCACGGTCACGATGTCCTGACGCATCTTCGCCGGACGCGCGCGAGCGAGGCCGGCGATAATCTCGCGCGGGGTGAGATCCATGACATACCCGACGGCCGCCCCGACCAGCGCATTGCGCACCTGGTGGGTGCCCGGGAGCGGCAGGATCACATCCGCTTCCTGAGTGCCAAGCGTCAGATGGAACGTGTAGCCGTTGCCGTTAATCCTCGTGATCGCGGCGGCACGCACCTCCGCGTCGCGAGAGATCCCGACGGGAAGGATCCGGCAGCGCACATCGCGGACAAGCCGCTCGGTCAGCGCCTCATCCGCGTTCACGATGGCCACGCCGTCGGCCGGCAGACCGTCGAGGAGTTCGGCCTTGGCCGCCGCGATCTGCTCACGAGACCCGAGCAGCTCCAGATGCGTCTCGCCAATCGTCGTGACCGCGCCGATCTTCGGCCGGGCCATCGCGACCAAGTCGCGAATCTGCCCCAGGCCCCGCATCGCCATCTCCACCACCGCCACGTCATGCCTCGCGTCCAGGCCGAGCAGGGTGAGGGCGACGCCAAGCTCGGCGTTCCAGGATTCGGCCGACCGCGCCACGCGGTAACGCGTCTCGAGCACCTTTGCGCACAGCCCCACCGTCGTGGTCTTACCCACGCTTCCCGTGATGCCCACAACCGTCGTCTGCAGCGTGTGTCGATGCCATGCGGCGATGGCTCCCAGGGCCCGCAGCGGATCGTCGACGACGAGCGCCGGACCCGAGGCTGCGGCGGCGTCGCTCACCATCGCGAGGACGGCTCCGCGCGCGAAGGCGTCGGCCACGAACGCGTGGCCGTCCGCGTTGGGACCGCGCAGCGCGACGAAGAGATCGCCCGGGGCGGTCTGGCGGCTGTCGGTCGCGACCCCGGTCATGACCTCCGGGACCATCGACGTCTCTGGCTGCGCCGTCCCCTGTGGACCGCCGGCGTGGTGCGCGCCCGTGGGCGCTATCAGACGCCCGCCGGTGGCTTTGACCAGATCTGCCACGGTCAGCCGGAATGTCATGGAACGGGCTGACCTCCCACGGCGGTGCGACGCGCGCGCGCGGACCGGCCCGATCCGCGCAGCGCTTCGCGCACCACCTGGCGATCATCGAACGGATGTCGCTTTCCCGCGACCTCCTGATAGGGCTCGTGTCCCTTGCCCGCGATCAGCACCAGGTCACCCGGGGCGGCGGCGGCGATGGCAGCGGTGATCGCGCGGCGGCGATCAGGCTCGATATCGACGCGAACCTGGCGTCCGCTCCGCCCCGCTTCGATGCCGGGGCGGATCTCGTCGATGATGGCCTGCGGATCTTCGCTGCGCGGATTGTCGGAGGTCGCGATGACGTGATCGGCCCACCGCGCGGCGATGTGCCCCATGAGGGGCCGCTTCGTGCGATCGCGGTCGCCGCCGCAGCCGAAGACCGCGATGAGTCGTCCCCGCGTGATCTCACGCGCCGTCCGGAGCACGTTCTCCAATCCGTCGGGCGTATGGGCGTAGTCGACCACCGCCGCAAAGGGCTGCCCCTCTTCCACGGCCTCGAATCGGCCCGGAACGCCCGGCATTGTCGCGAGCGCTTCCCCGATCGTTGCGAGCGGCACGTCCTGCGTGAGGCCGACGGCGAGCGCCGCCAGCGCGTTGGCCACGTTGAACGCGCCGGCGAGGCGCAGCGCAACGCGCACCGTGCCCGCGGGCGTGTCCGCGGTGAACTCGCTCCCGCGCAGGTGCAGCGACAGATCGCGGCCCCTCACATCCGCGGATCGATGCAGGCCGTAGGTCATCACCCGCGCCCGCGTCACCGCGCGCATCACGTCGGCGGCGGGGTCGTCGGCGTTTAGGACGACCCAGCCCGACGGATCGACCGTCGCAAACAGCCGCGCTTTCGCCGCACGATAGGCTTCCATGGTGTGGTGGAAGTCCAGATGGTCACGCGTCAGGTTCGTGAACACGCCGACGGCGAAGCGGCAGCCGGTCACGCGTTCGAGCGCCAGCGCATGAGAGGCCACCTCCACGGCGGCGTACTCGCGGCCGCGCTCTACCATCATGCGCAACGCCCGCTGCAGCTCGGGGGCTTCGGGCGTCGTCCGATCACTCGTCTGCACCTCGTCATCGACGACCACGCCCATCGTACCGATGATGCCGCACGGCCGCCCGGCGCGCCTGAGCATCGCCTCGATGAGGTACGTCGTGGCTCCCTTGCCGTTGGTCCCGGTGACACCGATGACCTGCAGCCGCCGCGAGGGATGGCCGTAGAAGGCCGCGCTGATCTGCGCCAGCGCGCGGCGCGCATCGGCGACCCGGATGAGCGCGACACCCGCCGCGCGACTCGCGGGCGAGCCGCCCACGGCCGGCACGTCACGGTCGGCGAGGATGGCGGTGGCGCCGCGGGCGGCGGCCTCGTCCACGAATGTGAGCCCATCGTGGGTCAGGCCCCGGAGCGCGGCAAACAAAAACCCGGGTTGGACCTCCCGGGAATGGTACGCGATTCCACGCACCGGCTGCGCGGCGTCGCCCACCACCGACGGCGCGTCGAGCTCCGCCAGCAGCGCGCGCAGTTCCATACGTGCACCTCCACGCTATCCCCGTTCATTATACTATTTGCCCCGCCGGCCCGGCCGGCGGCCGGCGGACGCCCCCCGCTAGCGCCCGACAAACTGTGCCGCGGTCGGCGGCACACGCAGGTGCCACAGCACCTGCGTCGCGACCGCGCGAAAGATCGGTGCCGCGGTGGTGCCACCGTAATGCACGCCGCGCGGCCCGTCGAGGACCACGAGGATCGCCAGCGCCGGCCGGTCCGCCGGGACGATGCCCAGGAACGAGACGACGTAATTGTCGGACAGGTACCCTCCGCGGGGGGACGGTTTCTGCGCTGTGCCGGTTTTGCCCGCCACGCGATACCCGTCGATGCGCGCCTGGATTCCCGTCCCGCGCTCAACCACATCCTCCAACATCGCGAGCACCGCGCGCGCGACCTCCGGCGCGACCACCTGCCCCACCGCCTCCGTCGCCGTCACCGTCAGCGCGCGGCCTTCGGGGTCGCGGGCGAGACGGAGCACGCGGGGGCGCACGAGGACGCCGTCGTTGGCGATCGCCGCGGCGGCGGTAAGCATCTGCAGCGGCGTCGCCGAGATGCCCTGCCCGAATCCCGCGGTTTGCAACCGCGACCCCACCCATTGGGCCGGAGGCGGTACCAGACCGGCCGCCTCTCCCGGAAGGTCGATCCCCGTCGGCGCTCCAAAGCCAAACCGCTTGATCCCGTCGTGGAAACGATCCACCCCCAGCCGGGTCGCGACCATCGCAGCGCCGATGTTGGAGGAATGCCGGATGATCTCCCCGAGGGTCTGGCGCGGGTAGAGGCGGTTCTGGGCTTCTCTGATGACGTAGCCGCCGGGCACCTTGAGCGCGCCGGTGTTGAAGAATACGTCGCGGGGCCGCACCGCGCCGCTCTGCAGCGCCGATGCGGCCAGGACGATCTTGAACGTGGATCCCGGTTCGATGATGGTCGACAGCGCCGCGTTGTTCCAGTGCGTGGCCTTCGCCCGGCCGTAGGCGTTCGGGTCAAAGCGCGGGGTTGTCGCGATCGCCAGCATCTCTCCGCTACGGGGATCCATGACAAGGATCGTGCCCCACGCCGCCTTCGTCTCGGCGATCGCACGGTCGAGCTCCCGCTCCGCGATATGCTGAATGACTTGGTCGATCGTCAGCACCACATCCGCGCCGTCCACCGGCTCGCGCACAACCTCGCGCGTATCGAAGCGGGGCCGCCCCATCGCGTCACGCTCGATGAGCGCCAGGCCCGCCCGGCCGCGCAACGAGGCGTCGAAGGCCAGCTCCGCCCCGGCCAGACCCTGATTGTCAATGCCCGCAAATCCCACCACGTGTGCGGCCAGCGCGCCATTGGGATAGACGCGGCGGGCTTCGGGAATGAACCCGAGCTGCTCACCCAATGCCTTTGTCCGAAGGCGCGCGGCGACCTCGGGCGAGACTTTGCGCGCGAGCCAGACGAAGTGGCGGTTTGGATGGAGACGCGCCCGGATCTCGGCGCTCTGGACGCCGAGGATCGGCGCCACGATGCGCGCGAACCGGTCGGGATCGGCGATCTTCGAGGGTGCCGCGAAGGCAGACTCAGCGTCGACGTTCACGGCCAGCAGACGGCCCAGGCGGTCGAGCAGGCGGCCGCGCCGCGGCTCCAGCGGCAGCGTGCCTGACTGCTGGCGCTCGGCCAGCGCTTCCAGGGACCGTGCCTGGATCACGTGCAGCGAGACCAGGCGGGCTGCGAGGCCGCCCATGGCCAGGCCCAGGACCACGAAGACGATGGTCGTCCGCCGCCGGACCGTGTGGATCATCGCGGCCTCGACGGCCGCCTCCCGCCGAAATGAACGCCGCCCGGGGGGCGCGTCCCGCCCGGGCGGGCGACGTCGGAACTGCCGGGTCATCGCACGGGCTCGCTCGCCTCGGCCTCATTCCTCCCCAGCCACGCGCCGATGACGCTGAGTGCGCCGCGGCGCTCGGCGGGCACTTCAACGTGGGCGATGGCCGGCCTGATGGTGATGGCGGCGAGCCGCGGCAGACGGGGCGGCGTCATGCCGAGCTCATGGGTGGCGTAGTGTTCGATCCTCTGCGGCGACTTCAGCGTAGCTGCCAATGAGAGGAGCCGCGCGTTGTCTGCGCGCAGCTGCGCGACGTCGCGCTGCAGCCGCAGGATCGTATAGCCCGTTTCCGCTCGATGCGCGCGCTGCGCGACATAGAACAGAGCAGGCAGGGTGAGGAAGACCGCCACCACCATCACACCGGCGATCGGGCTCCGCCGCCGCCGCCGCACCGGTACCGGCGCGGGAGCGGTGCGGTCGGGAAGCCACACGGGGTACACGCGCGCGCGCCGCCCGGCGGCGATCATGCGACATGCCTCGTCGGCGGCGCGGGACCACGTACACGTCGGAGGCCGGGTGCCGGAGGAGCGATGTCAGGAGGGATGGAGGGGAGTGTGGATCTAGCGCTGGGATGCCCGGCCCCCGACGCATCTGCATGATGAGCCCAGTCATGTTCGCGCCCCTCGTCGGACGCGAGTCGTTCCGCGACGCGCAGTTTCGCGCTGCGCGCGCGCGGATTGGCACGCACTTCATCGAGCGACGGTGTGATAGGCCGGCGTGTCAGGACGCGGACGAGCCGGCGGCGTCCACATGTGCAGGTGGGACTCCCGGGAGGGCAGATGCAGGCACGGGAGAGGCGCAGGTAGGAGTGTTTGACGATGCGATCTTCCAGGGAGTGGAAGGTAATGACGCAGAGTTTTCCGCCCCCCCGAAGAGTCCCCACCGCATCTGGCAGGACCTGTTCCAAAGCCTCCAGTTCCTGATTGGTCGCAATGCGCAGCGCCTGGAACGTACGCGTGGCGGGATGAATCCCGCGGGGCCATGCCCGCCGGGGCATCGCCTGGCTCACGGCGGCCGCGAGCTCGTCGGTCGTCTGCAGGGGCCGGCGCCGCACGATCGCCCGCGCGATCCGGCGCGCCCACCGCTCCTCGCCGTAGGTCCGAAGGATCTTCTCGAGGTCGGCCTCGGAGCGCTCGTTCACCAGATCGGCCGCGCGCAGTCCCTGCGTGCGGTCCATCCGCATGTCGAGAGGCCCAGGCCGCGAGAAGCTGAACCCGCGCTCGGGTGCATCGAAGTGCAACGAGGAGGCTCCCAGATCCATCACGATGCCGTCCACCGCCTCGTATCCGGCCTCCGCTACCACCGCGCGGATCGCCGTGAAGTTCGCGTGCCGAAATGTGACCGCCGCTGCGTATGGAGCCAACCGCTGCCTCGCGATCGCCAGCGCGTCGGCATCGCGATCGATCCCGATCAGATGTCCCCCCGGAGTGATCCGCGCCAGAATCGCCTCCGCGTGCCCCCCGGCGCCGATCGTTGCGTCCACGTACACCCCGCCGGGACGGGGATCGAGCCACGTGAGGACCTCGTCGAGCAGCACCGGGATGTGTCCCGGGACCTCGTGCCCGGTCGCGCCGCCAGGCACCGACATCGTCTAGATGCGCAGTTCGGGGATATCCTCCGCCAGTTTCGGCGCCGACTTCCCCGCCTTGCTCAGGTAGGCCGTCCACAGCGACCGACTCCAGATCTCGAGCCGATTGCTCAGACCGACCACGACCACCTCCCGTGTGATCTTTGCATGCTGTCGTAAGTACACCGGCAGCATGATTCGTCCCTGACGATCTACTTCAAGGTCAACCGCGCTCGCCAGGAGGTAGCGGAGAACCGTCTGCTGATCCGCCCCCGCCCGCAATTGGCGTACGCCTTCTTCGACTCTGAGCCATTCGGGCGGCGAGTAGACGGCGATACACGTCTCGAATCCCCGCGTCGCCACCACCTGGTCGCCCAGCACGTGCCGGAACTTGGGTGGGATGACCACCCGCCCTTTCTCGTCGAGGGCGTACTGGTACTCGCCTTTGAGTGTCCCCACTTTTCTCCACTTCGCCCCACTTGTTTCTCCGTCTGCCCACAAAGTCCTCCTCTCAGGCCCAGAACCTGCAAAAGATTTTTCAGGGCCGATGGCGGAAAGGCCCGTAGGACGCGGCTTTCAGCCGCCGAACATCTCAGGAGCGGAAGATATAGGGGCGCGTGAGGGAACGATGCCCTACATGTTGGGGGGGGGCGGGCGGTGGCGGTTAGGGCGCGGCCATGCTGGCCTGAATCGGGCGGAGGGCACTCTTGAGGCTCAGGTCCCGCTCGATCTGCGCGCGCAGCCCTCGGCCGTCTGTGGTCATCGCAATCTCGGGAGCCGGATGCGTGACGAGCATCATCCCACCGTCTGGAAGGATTTCCACGATGAACGCCAGCGACGTCAGCAGCCGGGCCGGCCCGATGCGCAGCACGATCTCCGGTCCAAAGAAATTCGCCCAGCCGAGGTGCGCAGGTGCCGATGCCTCGCCAACCCGCTCGCGGCGGGGAGCCTCCTCGATCCCCACCACACCCCACGTGGCCTCGAGGAACAGGTAGAGTCCCTTGCAGATGCCGAGCAGCCGGTCGATTTCTCCACTCGAACCCAGCGCGGCCGCGGGCACGGTCAGGAGGACGGCGGTTGGCCGCGCGCGCGGCGTGCGGCTGACAGAAAAGGAGAGGACAGGGTGCGGGCGATCCTCCGCGACGCGCAGGAACGTCGTCTGTGTGCCGCCCTCCCCCACCTCGTCAAGCAGCCCGGCCGGCCGCCCCCCGGCGATGCGGCGCATGCTGCCATCGGTGGAGCGACGCACCAGCTGCGGCTCGTAGGCCCCGCCCTGCGCGGCGAGCGTATCGAGGATGGCCCGCACCATACCGGGGCGGATAGGACGGTCCACGAGAAACCGGGCGATGACCTGCCCCTGCATAGCCTGCACCCCTTCGACGACGGAATGTTCTTAAGGTAGGGGCGCGGTCTCTCGCGAGGCTCTCACGCGTCGACCGGGGGGGATTCCTTACGCGGTGAGGACCATCGGCGCGTAGGCGGGCTCCGTCGCGGGTGCAGCAGATATGCGGAGCGCGGCAGCCTCCCTCGATGCAGCCGTCTCGCCAACCGCAGGCTCGAGCTCTTTCTGCCGCTCCCAGGCCTCCAGGATCTCGCGGTTCAGGCGCACATCCAACCGAAGCCTCCGCGCCTGCGCCTTCGAGATGGTCGCCGCCTGCGCCTCGATGAACTCGACGGCCCGTTGGAGATAGTGCAGCCGCGGCTCACGATTGAACTTCTCGAGGATGAGGTAGTGATGCCAGAAGACGCGCTGGGGCTGCATGTTGGCGTAGTTCAATTCACCGAGCAAGCGCAGGGCGTCCTCAGACGTAGCAAGTGCCCGACTAGCGTCGCCGAGCATTGCGTGGGTAAGTGCCAGGTATGTCAAAGTATCGACTACGAAAAGGCGATCCGCAATTTGAAGCTGTTCGCTCTTCGCCGCTTCGAGATCAGCGAAAGCCGCCCGATAGTCTCCCAATTCAAAGAGAATCATGCCACGTCGAGCACCGCCTCAAGATACGGACCGGTTGGCGATCCGTCCAACCAGTAGAGATTGATCACATCGCGGATGGCGACCATGGCTTCGTCCAGGCGCCGTGTCTCCTGAAGGATCTGGGCTTGTGAATCCCGCACCATGGCATGAAGAGTCCTGCTGCCTGCGCTTTCTGATAACCGCTGGAAATGGGCTGCGGCGTTCCAGGCCCACCCATAGTTGCCGATCAAACGACCAATGCCGTAAGCCACCTCATTCAAACAACCGAAGTACGTGCGGCCGTAACCTGCTAACCGACTCGCAACGGTCGCCTTTCTCAGGTTTTGGAGGGCATTGCCGAGTTTTCCTTCGTACGCGTCTATGGAAGAAAGTTGGAAGGTGACCCGAGCGGTGGTGACTGCATCACCCGCCTCCCTGGCGAATTTGAGGGCGTTCAGCATGCCAGACCTGGCTGTTTGCAGGTCGCCTGTGAACTTGTCTAGCAATGCTCGCATTATGATGACGTGATTGTGTTCCGTTGCGAGTCCTAACGCAACTGAGATGTTCCTGGCTCGTTCGACATACGACGACGCCGAAGTGTAGTCGCTCAGCCTGATATAGAGACCCGCAACTTGACAGAGCAGTGTGACCACAAGCGGCGACTTCAGTCCTCCAATTCTTTTGAGAGCCAGCCGTGAGACCGAGAGAGAACGGTGCTGCCGTCCCGCGCGGTTCAGGGCCCACGCCAGGATGCCGAGCGCCTCTGTTTCCGCAGAGCGATCGCCCTCTGACCGAGCCAGGATCCAAGCTCTGCGAGCAAGACGTGCAGCCAACCCGAAATTTCCTAGATGCTCCTCTAGGAATGCTCTGCGGGTGAACCACACCGTCTTGTGGGAAGTCCGCGACGATTGCCGACATAGCAAGCCTATCCGGTTCAAGACTACCGTTCTATCGTTCGGTTTCCCCAGAATCGCCAAGATTTCATCAGACCTGGCAAGGAGTCCAATCTCCGCACCGACCTTGGCCTCCCTGTCCACCGTCGTATCGTGCTGAACACAGGAGATTGCATGGCCGTATGCGCTGAGGGCTTCCTCGTACGCATGGACTTCCGTCGCCCGATTTCCAGCCTGTTCCCAGGAGCTCGTCGCGAGGTTCCACTGCCCGGCGGAGTGTTGATGCCATGCAAGCCGATGAATTGGGATATCCGGCAGTTGTACCAACGCGGCGGCCGCCCTAGCGTGAAAGATGCGTCGCGCCCGTGTGGAGAGGCTCTCGTAACAAACGGCTCGTATCTTGTCGTGTGAAAACCGGTAACCCGCACCCTCCCGCTCAAAAATGCCATCTTGCAGTAGATGACCGATGGTGCGTGACAGGCGGTTTCGCCGCCCTCCTACGACCGTGCCTAGAAGGTCCTCGTCAAAGCTTCGGCCGAGCACCGAAGCAATCTGGGCGACACGCAGGGAACCAGGTTCAATGAGGGCGAGCCGCTGCTCGACAGCCGAGCGCACTCCTTCAGGAATGCTGTCACCCTGGCGAGGGAAAATGGACCGATCAGGATCTCCCAAAGCCTTGCCTGGCGAAGTTTCAACATTGTCCTGCCGCTGAAGCAGGCGAAGCGTCTCGACGACAAACAAAGGGTTTCCTTCGGTCTCGGCATAGATCCACTTCGCCAGACTGAGCGAAGCCTCGTCGCTATCGAGAAGCGACTTCACGAGCCGGATCGTTTCCGCGATCGACAGCGGCCCCAACCGCAGCGTGCGGCTGCAGTGGCGCGAGATCCGTTCAAGGTAAGAAGAGTGTCGGGCGCCTCCAGGGGGCCGCGAGGTGAGCAGTAGAGCCAGCGGTATGTTCCTGGCACCTTCGAGCAGATAAGCGAGGAAGTCGACAGTACTGGCGTCGGCCCACTGAAGGTCTTCGACCACTACGAGCAGCGGGCAGCGCCGGGTGGCGTCCTCCAGACACGAGCGGAGGCGGGCAAAGAGCCGCAGCTTCCCCGGAGGCCAGGAAGATTCCACCACGTCCGCTTGGCCGACTGTACCTCTGACCGCCTCGTCGAGCAAATTCGCCGTCGGCGCGCGTCCGTCTCCACTGACGAACCCGGACAGATCTGCTTCGTCCAAGAAAGACCCGAGCGCGTCAAGCAGCGGCTGATAAGGGACTGGGTCATTGAACTCGATACATCTGCCACGTCCGGAAGCTCCACCTCGCGCCGCCCACTCTTCCGTCAACCAGTCGGCAAGCTTTGACTTGCCGATGCCGGTCTCGCCTACCAGCAAGACCCCGCCTCCCCTTCCCGCCATTGTGGAATCCAGGAGGACGCTGAGCTCGAGACGTTCAACGTCTCGGCAGACTAGCGGAACCCTCTCCGGGCGACTCGACATCGGGCCTCGGGCCTCGAAAGGCTCGCTGGAGGAGTACAGAGAGGATGGGCGTCGCATCTCGAGTACTAGGGCAATCGTTTCTCTGTCCGGCTCAACGCCGAGTTCCGATTTCGCAAGGTGCGCAAACCGGTTGAACTGGGTTACAGCCGCCGCCTTGTCTCCCGTACGGTAGAGCAGGCGCATAAGGGTGCGCTGGAGCGTCTCATTGAATGGGTCGGCCCGCGCTGCCCGTCTGGCATACTGCAAGGCGAGATCGCCTCTTCCTCGTTGTTCGAAGCCCTCGCTCAGTGCATGCAGCGTATGAACGTACCGCTGCCGGAGTTCTTCTCTCTCGAGGCGGCACCACTCGAGATCCCAGTCCTCCAAGAGATCACCTTTGTAGAGATCAAGAGCGTGCACAGCGTGAGCCAGGGCGTCTAACGAAAGGGCACGCGATGCAGGGCTCAAGGCGGCACGCAGGAAGTTCGCCACATCGACCTCGCATCGATCAGTTTCGAGTCCCAGCGAGCTTGATGACGCCTTGATAATGCCGGCCGGGCAACGGTGCTCCAAGAGTGTTCGGTGAAGGCGCCAGATGGAAGTACTGAGGTTCGCCCTGGCTCTTCCTTCAGACAGATCGGGCCAGAGCGCTCCCGCTGCCCGGCTTCTGGAGATGAAGCCGCCGGAGGATAGAGCAAGGTAGGCCAGCAGATGCGCCGCGCTATCCCCAAGGGGTATGGGCCTCGTTTCCGATGTCAGGGAGAACCGACCGAGAAGAGTTAGTTGTAAATTGCTCACGCTGGCCCTCCGACGGCAGCAACCGACTACATGGTGGGCAAGGCTGACGCAGGTGCCACAGAGGCAGGCTCATGCGCTGTGGGCGTAACGGCCCTCTCATCGACCGTGGGCTGAAGGTTTTGCTTATGTCGCTCCCAGGCTTCCAGGATCTCGCGGTTCAGGCGCACATCCCGCCGGAACCTACGCGCCTGGGCCTTGGAGACGGTTGCAGCCTGCGCTTCGATGAACTCGACGGCGCGTTTGAGGTACTGCAGTCGCGGCTCGCGATTGAACTTCTCGAGGACGAGATAGTGGTGCCAGAAGATACGCTGTGGTTGATGGTTGGCGTGGCCGATCTCGGCAAGCAGGCTAAGTGCATCGGTTGAGATCAGCAGGGCACGCTCAGCGTCGCCGAGTGTGGCATGCGCAAGGGCGAGATGTGTCAAGGTGTCGACAAGTAAGAGCCGATGGCCCATTTCCACCTGCGCTCGCCTAGCTTCCTCCAGGTCAACCAAGGCCCGGTTAGGATTTCCCAACTGAAGCCAAATCGTGCCGCGCCTTGCGAGGGACTCCATGAGAGGAGCCATGAGAGCCAGGGATGTAGTGCCAGGATCGATCAGACGAAGGACTTCAGTAATTTCGGTCATTGCTTCGTCGACACGCCCCATATCCAGGAGAAGCATGACTTGTGAGTCCCTGATCATCCAAGAAAGATACTTGCTCTCTACTGTCACCGGCAGTCTGAGTCCATGCGCAGAGGCGTTCCACGCCCAGGTGTAGTTTCCCAGGAGGCGCCCTACACTGTACGCAACCTCATTCAGGGCGCTAGCCTGAGTGCGCGCGTAACCCAACGTCCGACACGCAGCAATCGCTTCTCTCAACCTGCGAAGAGCGTCTCCAAACCTTCCCTCCAAAGCATCCAATGAGGCAAGCTGAAAGGTTAGCCGCGCGGCAGTAACCGCATCATTGGCTTCGTTTGCTAGCCGAAGAGACTCAGAAAATCGCAATCGAGAGGCTCGGACGTTGCCGCTCCACTTGTCAAGAAGCCCTCGCCACAGGCTTGGTTTAAGGTACTCTGCCCGAAGCCCCAGATCGGTGGCGATCCTAGAAGCCCCTTCTATATTCGCTGACGCGGATGCATAGTCGCCCAGAACTAGGTGAACAGCAGCGATGTTTATGAGTGCACTGATCATCGAAGGCGACTTTGCGTCACCGATTCTCCTCAGTGCCAGCCGCAGCACTGCAAGAGAACGCCGAAAGCGGTCCACACGTGCCAGCTGATATGCCAGGACATGCAGCGCCTCAACCTCCACTTGCTGGTCCCCTTCAAGGCGCGCGATGTTCCACGCTTTGCGAGCAAGCGTCGCCGCCAACGTACAGTTGCCTGTATAATCCTCAAGGAGAGCCCTTCGGACAAACCACTCCGCGCGCAGCGCGCCTTTCGACGCTGCACCGCACAAGAAATCGATACGCTCCAAGATCTTCCTTCTGTCCGCAGGTCTTCCCAGAACGGTGAGCGTCTTGTCGCACTTTAAGAGTAGCCGGATTTCTCTCTGATTTGCCGTCTCTGCATCAGTCTCCTCATCGCGCCGCGCACACTCGATCGAGAATTGATACGCTCTCAGGGCCTCCTCGTGTGCATGAATCGTTCTCGCGTGATCTCCCGCCAGCTCCCATGACGCTGTAGCAAGGCCCCATTGACCGGCAGAGTGTTGGTGCCACGCGAGACGGTGGACTGGCAGGTCCGGCAATTGGCTTAGGGCAGCGGCTGCCCGAGCATGATAGATCCTGCGCATTCGTGCTGGCAAATTCTCATAGCACACTGCCCGAATCTTATCGTGCGTGAAGCGATAACCACCATCCTCGCGTTCGAATATACCCGCGCGAAGCAAACGGCCAATTGCTCGAGACAGTCGATTTGCTCCTGTGCTGGCTACCATAGCAAGCAGTTCCTCATCAAAGCTCCGTCCCAGAACAGACGCTATTCTTGCAACTCGCAATACCGAAGAATCGATCAACTGGAGGCGTTGTTCAACTGCGGACCTCACGCCATCGGGAATCCTCTGGCCTGAGGCAAGCCTGCCGGGGTCACCAGGAACGCTGATGGCGATTTCGCTACCCGACATTCTGCCCTGCTGATAAAGGAGGCGGATCGTTTCCACGACAAACAGCGGATTGCCCTCGGTTTCTGAGTAGATCGACCTGACCAAGCTGGGAGAGGGCCGCGGGTTGTCGAGCAGAACCTTGACCAGGTCCGCGGTTTCGACAGGAGTCAGAGAGCCTAGCCGAAAATTCGCAGAACAGTGCCGAGAGAGCCTCTCGAGTTCGACAACGTTGCCTGTCTTGCTTCCAGAAGGTCTCGCAGTCACGAGGACGAGCACTCGCATTGTTCTTGCGCGTTCCAGCAGATAAGCCAGAAAGTCCACCGAACTCGGATCGATCCACTGGAGATCTTCAACTACGATCAGCAGCGGGCGCCGCCGGCTGACCTTGTGCAACCTCGTTAAAAGCCAGCCGAACAACCGGAACTTGCCGGCTGGCCAGGGACTGTCCGATCTGCCCGACCCGGCGGCTCCACCTGTCACTTCATCCGCAAATATGGACGGAAGTCTCTCAGAGTCCCGAGTGGCGAACCCGGTGATGCCGGTTATGTCTGAGACCGAGCCGATTGCGTCCAGAACTGGCTGGTAGGGAATGGGATCGTTGAACTCTATACATCGACCACGGGCCGTGAGCCCACCGCGGGCCGCCCACTCTTCCATCGTCCATTCGGCTAGTCTCGATTTGCCAACGCCCGCCTCACCCAGCATTAGCACGCTTCCGCCGGTACCCGCCATCGCAGAATCAATCAGGGCGGTGATTTGCTGGCGTTCCTCGGACCTTCCAACCAGGGGTACCATTCCCGGAAGGATAGGAGCACGAGCTTCTGCGGATACGCCCGTCGAGTGTTCGGGTGACCTCTCCTTGATCTGACCGAACAGTGCTATCGTCTGGCTGTCCGGCTCGACACCTAGCTCTGATCTGGCATAGGCCTCAAACCGTCGAAACTGGCTTGCGGCTGAAGCCCTGTCGCCAGTGCGCATGAGCAACCGAATGATCGCGCGCTGAGCGGGTTCATGAGATGGATCGGCGTCTGCGACGCGCCTGGCATACTGCAGCGCGAGATCATATCTACGCATGCGCTCAAAGCCTTCTGCCAGTGTTCGCAGCGTATGAACGAACCGTTGTCTTAGTTGTTCTCGCTCTAGGCAACACCACTCGAGATCCCAGTCCTCCAGTAAATCACCCTTATACAGCCCTGCCGCGTAAGCCGCCCGCGCAAGTGTATCCAACGTGACGGCGGAAGCCCCGGGTACAACCGAATCGTGTCTGAAGACATCGACGTCAACCTCGCAGAGGTCAGCATCAATGCCTACTGCATATTCACTCACGCGCACGATCTCCGCATTGGCCCCTTGTCTGGAGAACGCCTGGCGGAGACGCCACACGGACGTACTGAGGTTGGCCCTGGCCCGACCTTCGGGTAAGTCGGGCCAGAGCCCGCCAGCTATGCGCGTTCTCGGGACCAGTCGACCGCAAGAGAGCGCAAGATAAGCGAGAAGATGGGCCGTACTGGTGTGGAGTTGAAGATGCTTTGCCCCCGAAGTTACAAAGAATCCACCGAGAAGAGTGATTCGCAGCCTAGGCACGGTAGTCCCCCTCTACCGCAACGACAGCAGATGTGTGCGTGTCAGTTATTTGTTTTGAAGCGCGGGTGGAGTTAGAAGTCAGGACGAAATACTACAAGGATGGCGCAATGCGCTCCAAAGCGTCGACAACAACGGTATCAAACTGCGTACCTGCGTGCTTCCGAATTATTGCGACCGCCTCGGTTTTGCTCGCCCCCTTTCGATATGGCCTGTCTGTCGTTATAGCGTCGAATGCGTCACCAGCCAGAATGATTCTGGAGCCTAGCGGGATCTCCTCGCCCTTCAAACCATCGGGATATCCGGATCCGTCGAAGTGCTCATGGTGGTGGCGGACCATCTCTGCCGATTCGCCGAGAATCTCCAGATGTTCAATGATGTCCGCGCTGACCGAAGAGTGATGCATCATGAGCGCCATCTCTTCAGACGTGAGCTTCCCGGGTTTCCGGATTATGCGGCCACTGATACCGATCTTGCCAATATCGTGCATTAGCCCCCCGATGCGTATCCGTTCCACTTCGTCTTCCGGCAACCCCATTGCCCTTGCGACTCGAACGGCATATTGAGACACGCGCTGAGAATGATTAGATGTGTATGGATCCTTTAGGTCGACTGCCTGTGCCATCATCTGCACGCTCGTCAAGAGTACTCCGCTTTGATCACCTAGAAGCTTCCAGGGGTAGTAGGCTTCGACCAAAACGATCACGGCTAGGCCCATAGTTACCGGACCAAAGCTCGAGCCAACGTAACTCAACGAAATGGCGGCTGCTGTCAGTACGACGGCATGCACTGCGGCTTGCCGGCCTAGATGCCGTAGGGAGGCGAGAAAGCGAATGCCCTCGGACAGGGTGAGATCAAGTGCTTGCAGCGTCACCTGTACCACCCAGAAGCCCAGGAAGCTTACACTGCGGGCGGATACTTCAACAAACTCACCAAACGGCCACAGCTTTGTCCACTCACCTGCGACAATGTAGGCTATGTATCCGACCCAAAAAGCCAGGGCGTCCCGTCCTGCGACCGACAAGGCCTCGAGTAATGTCGTCCCTTTTGCTAGAGGCCTTACCAGCAGCACCGGGAGGATCCCGGAGAGAATCATGAGGACGGCACCGCCAACCCATAGCCCAACGAAGGCCACGACAGGACGGAGCGTAAACGCTCCATGTGGACCCAGTCGAACCTCAAGCCATTCGGCTGCGCACGCGAGCACGATGAGTAGCATTGCAAGAACGACGTTGACTTCGCGCTGAGCGGAGAATACAAAGCCAAAAGAACTGCCCGCGACCAGTAGTAGCGCCGCCTGCATGATTCCTCTGCGACCGCGGTAGGTCATCTCGCCGGTGACTCCCCAAGTCTTGGGGTCTGTGCGATCTCATCTTCATTTTGCGCAGTCCCGCCGACAGCCACGGATCCTCGCTCTAGGGTCCTCAGGAAGGCTTCTACGACCTCCGGATCAAACGCTCGGCCCTTCTCCGATGTAATGGTAGACACAATGCTAGCTGACGGAAGGGCCGAAGAGTATGGGAAAGTACCCGACGCCATACTGTCGACTGCTTCGGCCAGTGCAATAATCCGGGCGCCCAAGGGAATGGACTCACCGCTGAGCGCCCCAGGGTAGCCGGTACCATCGTACTTCTCGTGATGCCGGAGGATCATGTTCGCAATCTCTTTCCGGGGCAACTCCCTTGCGATTTCCGCGCCAACACGCACATGATCTTGTAGACCCTCCGCATCCTTAGCGATGACGACGGGTCGCTCTAGCAGATCGTCCTTGCCGATCATTCCGACGTCGTGCAGCAATGCAGCGAACTGGACAGACTCCACGGCTGGCTCACTCAATCGCATCTCGCGGGCGATTGCTACAGCAAAATCAGCCACTCGGCGGGCATGCCCTCTGCCCAAAGGGAAGTTTACGTCGGTCGCGACAACGAGGCCGTCAACGATTTGAGCGTACAACTGACCTCGCTTTAGATACAAGCGAGCAGCAAGCCACTGGAGAGGTAGAAGCACTAGGTACGCAACTACAGAGGCATAGTGCACCCGGGCATAAAGAATTGCCAACAATACTGCGGTTGGAATGCTCAGCATGTTCGGCCAAAAGAATGCACGGACGCCATTGAGCCATGTACTTAAAAAGGGCGTTCCACGCAGACAACTCACCGCGTATCCGACGAAGAAGTAGTTCGCAACGTGATACGCCAGCGGTGCCATAAAGATCGCGAGGTACGCGGGGGCCTCATCAATACGACCAGGGTCCCCGCCAAGCAAGGCGTAAACCACTCCGCCTATTGCCACGCTGAAAGCGCCCTGGGACCCGTTGAACATGACTCGCCAGGGTATCCAACCCCTGGAGATTGCGGAGCCAACCGCCCACCCGATCCCGATCAGGAGAAGTACAGTCGGTAAGTCAAAAGTGTAAATTGCAAGGTAACTTAGCACGACAGTGGGAGCGAGCGACCATCCACGCGGATCGGGTACGCGCAGCAAGAACGCGGCCACGAAGACGGTAAAGAACAACAGATGCTGCCGCCAAGCGTTCCATGAAACGTCGCCAGCAAGCAACACGTTTGCGATGGTAGCAGATGCTACTATCGCTAGCACAAACAACTGAAACTGTCGAGGAAGCATCTGCATGAATCAGCACAAATGAAAAACCAGACCGACAGCCTACAATTCTGCACCAACACCCAGCAACATCCCTCGTGCAATCCCGTTACTGAGTACGCGGACGATTCTCACCGCGCCACCTCAGATCAGAGCCCGCTCCGCGCGCTACTCCTCTCGGGGATTGACTTATGCCCGCCACTGCAGCGCCTACGCGCCGAGTGAGGACTGCTATTATCCTAGCGACATGGAGTGTCGCAGTAGCTGGACTGTCGGTCCGGTAGGTCTGCCTTCGCCCTCCCGGCGAAGTTTCCTTCCTTTGAGTAACGAACTCCTACCGTGCAGCGTCACCCCCACCGCCTTCATGCCTTCCGAATTGCGCCCTCAGTCGCCGGCCAATCGAACGTGCTACCCCTGCAATGACGAGTGTTCCTCCAACCACGGCGAGGAGTCCAAGGGCCTGAAGCGGCAGAGTCACAACAAGCGCCAGCCAACCAAACCCGACAATTAGCAGCACCGCAGCGTTAAGCGTTTGTTGCCCAGGTCTAGGTAGGTCGGGGGCAATGTGATCTTCCAGGAACCTGGCAACGCCACCTGGAAACCGCCCACGGGTGGTTTCACGGCTAATTGCCCCGGCGCTCTGCTCAGTGGGTACACTTTGCACCCCATATCGCCACAATACAGGAAAGCGGACCGTGGCCGCGAGAGCGCCGACAAATGAGACGCTGGCCATCGTCACAACTGCTGCCCTGATACCACTCGAATCGGCTAGCCATCCAAATGCGAGCATCGAAATAACGCTAACTACAGCCACGACGACTTGCCGCGTTGTAATCGCTCGTCCAATCGTATTCGACGGAGTGTACTCCATCATCAGTGTCGCTACGTTCACGAAAACAAGCATGTTTGCGAAGCCAACCCAAAAACCCGTAATCACTAGCATGCCGTAGTTGACGCTCAGGCCCATCGCGCCTGTAGCGATTGCCCATAGGAGATAGCCGAAAATGATGGTACGGCCTCTTGGCAGACTAGTGCCGAACCAAACCAGGAGCAGCGACCCGACGACGAAACCAGTACCCCAGATGCCTTGGAACCACCCGAACTGCCGGTCCGTTGCACCAATCACTCCCTTGGCCAATGGGGTTTGAAGGGAATTCATCCCTATGACCCAAAATCCGCCGAGAACCAGGGCCAGCAATGCTACTTGAACTGTGTCACCACGAACGTAGCGAAGGCCCGTACGTATGGACTCGAACGTTCGCTGAACACTTCCAACATTCGGCCCGCTTGTCGTTGGCGCCGGTTCTGGCAGCCGCAAAGCACTCACGAAGATTGCTGACACAAGGAAGCTGAGCGCATTGAGATAGATCGCGGCTGGATAATCGCGCCAAGCGATGGTAAGCCCTGCTAATGGCGGCCCGAATACCTCAGTACTCTGACTCATGGAAGCGAAGAGCGCATTCGCCTGCAGCAACCGATCCTTGGGCACACTGTGTGGAATCGCCGCGAACATTGCAGGTCTAAAAAATGCTGTGGCTATAGAAACTAAGAGGAGGGCCAAGTAAACCCAGGCGAGCCCCCATTCCATAAGATCTGGAAGCGCAAAAACCAGTGCGGCCCGTGCAAGATCGCCGTAGATTAGGATCTTGCGGCGATCGAGTCGATCCACAAGCGCACCGGCGAAGGGTCCGACGACCGCCGAGCCCGCAAGTAAAGCAATCATGGCGTAGGTGACCGGCAACGCAGATCCCGTCTTCGCGTATACCCACAACGAGATCGCCACAAAATGGAAGCGGTCACCCACGTTGGAGATGAGTTGCCCCGTCCACAGCAGGGCATAATTCCGATGCCGCATGAGGGAGAGGAAGCCGCCTTCGGCTTCCCGGTGGGGTTCAGCTGCAGCTTGACCTACGTGGCTCAAACGTCCGCCTCGAGGGTGGCGGA
>JBQTJP010000130.1:0-22521 GCA_052386995.1 Armatimonadota bacterium | reverse complement strand
GCAACCGCTCGCGAGGGCGGGGCGCAAAACCACGGGACTCTAGCCGAAGCGAAGAGTATGCCGGGTTGGCGAAGTCAGTGAAGTGCCCATTCATGCGCAGGGTATTCATCCGCAATTCCTTTTCTTTCATCGGACGGCCCGGACGCTCCTCAGCCATCGGCTGAGTGCCCCAAGGAGACGAGCATGAGGTCAGGGCAGGCAGGGTTCGCCCTGCTGGAGACGTTGATTTCATTTATCCTCATGAGTCTCGTGCTGTGGGCCGGCATGCGATTCTTCTACGTCGGCTCGGTGCACGTCGGAGGCGCGCGCATCCGTACAGTGGCCGCCAGCCTGGCGAATGAGACACTCGAGCTCATACGCACCCGACCCTACGACACCATCGGCGTGAACGTACCCGTAGCCAACCCATGGTACTCCAGCGAGCCGATCGTCACCGCCCGATCCGGCCTCATCCAGGATCAGACGATCACGCGCTACGACGTGGCGTATCGCGTGCGGACGTACGTGACCTACGTGGACGCTCCCACCGATGGCCTGGGTGCGGCGGACGCCGATGGGTCCCAGGACTACAAGCGGGTCTTCGTCACCGTCGACTGGCCCGAAGCCCAGCAGGTCCGGATGTCGACGCTGGTGACACCATGAACGCCCGGCGGTCTCTCCGGCGGGCCATCCAGGACGCGCGCGGCGCCAGCATCATGGAGGTCATGATCAGCGTGATCGTCTTGCAGGCGGTCTTCCTGATGGTCTTCGCCGGCTACTCGAGCGGCGTCATCCTGCTCGGCAACACGTCCCGCGAGTGGGAATCGCAGGAGGGCGCCAGGTCTTCGCTCCAGCTCCTGGCGCGCAACCTGCGCCAGGCCACTGAGATTGCCGTGGCGGACTCCAATCAGATCGGATTCTACGCCGACCTGGACAACGACGGGCTCAAGGAAGCGGTGATCTACCGCCTTGTCGCCGACGCGGGCAGGATCGAGCGAGGCGTATCCCGCATCGATGCCGATGCAGACGGCCGAGCGGATGCCATGCCGACCAACTTCGGCGTCTTCCTTCCGTCGGTGGTCAACGCGGCCGGGTCATTCCTGGCATTTTACGACGCCAACGGAACGCAGATCACCGGCGGCGCGGGCTGGCCGGCTACGATCCGGGCCATCGGCTTTGAAGTCATAGTCGATCTGCGAACCGACGACCGGCAGGCGCCGGGACGCTATCGGACGGTGGTCCAGATGCGGAACGTCGGGTTCAGGGGCTTCTAGAATCATGAGGCGAACGCGCGGAGGATCGTACCCCAACGGGCACCGCGGCGAACGCGGGATCGGCGTCCTCGCGGTCCTCGCCCTCATTGTGGTCCTCGATCTGCTTCTCCTCGTGGCGGCGCGGCTGGCCGTCACGGCCATCGGCTCCACGTTCCAGGATCAGTCGGTGACCGCGGCGCTCCACGCGGCCGAAGCTGGGCTCAACCATCTGATGTTCGTGGTGGGGCGCAACGCCGCGTATGACACGGGGCAACGGTTGCCAGAGGATGACGACGGCGACGGTCGGCCAGATTTCGGCGCGCAAGGGGAACGCGGATGGGTGGTCGCCCAGGCCGCCGCGTCCGCTGATCTGCTCAACCTGACGACGGGCGAGACAATCTTCATCAAACCCGGCCAGTCGGATGGCTCGCGGGGAAACGTCCTCTACGCGGTTGGCTACGTTCCCACTCGCGCTTCCCCCCGCTCCGTCAGGGTCCTCAAGGTCATCTACACGAGCGGCACTGTGCCCAACGCTGCGATTCTCAGTGACAGCGATCTCCTCATTACGGGGAACCCCACCGTCTCAGGCGACCGGGGATCCGTGCACGCCAATGCCAACCTGTCGATCTCCGGGGCGCCTACCGTCGCGCGCAATGCAACCGCCACAGGCACCTACATTCAACCCGGCAACCCCACGATTGGAGGCATCGCCGGCGGCGGCCGACCGCGGATGCGTATGCCCCTCATCAACGTGGCGGGGCTCCGCTTGTTGGCGGACTACGAGCTTCGCTCGGACGGCTGGGTATACGCGGGTCAGTCGGGCCAGGCCGGTACTCCCGGGACGCCCCTGGCGAACACGACGGGCGGAACGGCGTACCTGGGCTGGAAGCGGGACGGTTCCAATCCGGTCAGATGGTACCTCTCGGGCAACGCCAAACAGAATGGAACGTACTATGTCGAAGGGGACGCCGTCATCGCCGGCAGCCCCGGAAGCATGGGCGCGCCCTGGCGGGCGTCAATCTTCGCCACCGGCTCGATTCTCATTACCGGAAGTCCAGTCCTGATCGCCAAGACCGAAGGGTTCGCCCTCGTGGCCGGCGGCGACCTTCAGATCGACGCCAACCCATCTCAGTCCTACAACGGCTCGCTCGTGGCCCGCGAACAGTTTTCAATCAGTGGGAGTCCCACGATCATCGGCTCGATCATGGCGACGAATGAGGCCGCGTCGAGCACGGTGGTAACGGGGCCTTCGACGATCTCTGGAAATCCTAACATCACCTACAATGGCGGCGGGCCGGGGATCCCGGGCGGTATCACGGTCGATCTCTGGCAAGAGCTCATCTCCGGCGGACTCTAGGCCACGCCTCAAAACAGCAGCTTTGTCCGCGAGATCCTCTCGGTCATCTGGAATCTACGTGTAACGGTCGAATTTGCCGGCCTTCTCCACCTTGCTTGGCTTTTCACCCGTGACCTTCTTGAGCAACTCCAGAGCATTCTTTCGGGCCTGTTCCACGGTCTGCCCCTCGCCCTTGGCCGCTGCCTCAAGTGTCTTGTTCGTAATGTTGGTCGGCTTGCCCATGTCATTGTCTGGCATCTGACACCCGCAGTTGTAACACATGCCGGTTTTCCCCCTCGAAGCGAGTATGGTGAAGCACGTTTACCTGCTGTTCGTCCACGGTGGGTTTTCCCCCACACCGCCATCTTCAAACGGGACGTCGCGCGCCCTTTCTGACCCGTATGTCAGGGTGTATTCTTATCCCCAAGAGTTCTCATGGAAAAAACCGAGACCCGGCGCGTCAGCCCCAACTTCATCACAGACATCATCGATGAAGACCAGCGGCAGCACCGCTACCCTAAGGTTATCACGCGCTTCCCGCCCGAACCCAACGGCTATCTGCACATTGGGCACGCGAGCTCGATCTGCCTGAACTTTGGGCTGGCGCTCGACTACGGCGGCGAGTGCAACCTGCGCTTCGATGACACCAACCCCGAGACCGAGAGCATTGAGTACGTCGACAACATCAAGCGCGACGTTGAGTGGCTCGGCTTCCGGTGGACCAGGGAGTGCTACGCGTCCGACTACTTCGACCGGCTATACGCGTTCGCGGTGCAGCTCATCAAAGACGGTAAAGCCTACGTAGACAGCCTCTCTGACGAGGAGATGAGCTCGTACCGGGGCACAATCACTGAACCCGGCAGGCCGAGCCCGTACCGCGATCGCAGCGTGGAGGAGAACTTAGACCTCTTAGATCGTATGCGCCGTGGGGAGTTCCCCGGCGGCGCGCACGTGCTGCGGGCCAAGATAGACCTGGCGAGCCCCAACATGAAACTGCGCGACCCGGTGTTTTACCGGATCGTGCATGCGTCGCACTATCGCACGGGCGATGCCTGGTGCATCTATCCGTTGTACGACTTCGCCCATCCCCTCTCCGATGCCATCGAGGGGATCTCACACAGCCTCTGCACGCTGGAGTTTGAGAACAACCGCGCAATCTACGACTGGCTCCTGGAGAACCTGCGCGGCAAGTGCGGCCTCCCCCACTCCCCGCGTCCCTACCAGTACGAGTTCGCGCGGCGGAACCTGGACTATACCGTGATGTCGAAGCGCAAGCTGATCAAGCTGGTGGAGGGCGGGTTTGTTACGGGTTGGGACGACCCGCGTATGCTCACCATCTCGGGCCTGAGGCGGCGCGGGGTGCCCCCAGAAGCGATCCGTGAGTTTGCCAACCGCGTCGGCGTCGCCAGGGCCGAGAACCGGGTGGACATCGCAACCCTGGACGCGGCCATCCGCGACGACCTCAACCCACGCGCACCGCGCGTGCTGGCCGTGCTCAGACCCCTCAAGATCGTGCTCACCAATTATCCCGAGGGAAAGGTGGAGCATCTCGAAGCGCCTTACTGGCCCCACGACGTGCCCAGGGAAGGCTCGCGGACGGTACCGTTCTCGCGCGACCTCTACATCGAACGCGACGATTTCATGGAGCACCCGCCCAAGGGCTTCCACCGCCTCTCCCCCGACGGGCGTGTGCGTCTGCGACATGCCTACATCATCCGCTGCGAAGAGATGGTGAAGGGCGCGGGCGGTGAGATCGTCGAGCTGCGCTGCACCTATGAGCCGGACACGCTCGGGAAACAGCCCGCCGGAGGCCCAGTCAAGGGCACCATCCATTGGGTCTCCGCGGCGCACGCGATACCGGCGGAGATACGGCTCTACGACCGCCTGTTCACGGCCCCTGATCCCGAAGCGGGCGGTGACGACTTCACCGATTACCTCAATACTGGGTCACTCGCCGTCGTCAAGGGCTTCGTCGAGCCCAGCGTGCTCCAGGATCCCTCCGACACCCGGTATCAGTTCGAGCGATTGGGCTACTTCTGGCCAGACCCGACAGACTCGAGACCCGACAATCTGGTCTTCAACCGCATCGTCACACTGCGTGACTCCTGGGCGAAGCGCCAGCAGGCGTCCTCAGGGTGATGGATCGACGCCGATCGACGGGTATCTTCTGCTCTGCTCTCGCTCGTCCACTTCTTGCACCGACTTGATCACCTCGGGGCCAAGCGGTTGATGGAATACGTATGTCCGCGATGAACGCCTCCAGAAGGTCCCATGCCACAGACGCGCGACCGTTTTATCGCCCCGCCTCGGGTCCAGATGCACCCACCACTACCCCCGTCGCGAAACTGTCCGTCCAGCGCGTCACGCAGCGCACAGCAACGCACATCCGCTTCCGTGACATCACCCCTCCTTTCTATCGGTCTCTAAAAGTTGGAGACACGAGCCATCTTGCACCAGCGGGATTCGCTGCGCACGACGCCATCCTTACTACAGTTCTCGATTCTTACTCCGGCTGCACGACCCAGTAGACGCGAAGCTCTTCTTCAGACACAATCTTCCAGCGACCGTCGAAGAGACGCAGCTTGAGACGCTGCTGCTCTTCCCCGGCAAACCTTCGGTTATCGGCGGTTCGGAAATCCCAGGCCTTGTCGAACACCGCAAAGGCCACATCCGCCGCCACGGGCCGGACCTCCAGGTTGCGAATCCGGTACGTCACAACAACGCGATAAGTGGAGAGGAACCGTTCCTTGTCCTGATAGACGACCTGGCGGGTGACGTTCCGCTTTGTGAAGTAGCGTTCGAGGACATCCGCGTAGTGCAGAATGTGGCTGTCTATGTCACCGTCGATGAGCGAATCCGCCCAGTCGGCGATCATCCCCATGATCGATCCAGCAATGGCGTGCCTGTCGGGTGCCTCGGGCAACGCCGGCGGCGGTGCTGCCGGTGCCGGTGCTGCCGGCGTCGCGGGTCTTTCCGCCGGCGCCGGGGCCACCTGGGGAACAGCCGCAGTCGGTTGCGGAAGCGGTAATGGTGTCCTTAGACGTGCGATTTTCTTGCCTGTCGTCGCGCCCCGAACCTGACGGGTGGCGGTCCGAGGACTCTGCAATACCCTTGATGCGCGTCGCTTGCGCCCAGATGCTGGAGCTGGGGTGGCGCTCAAGACTTTCGGCGCCGGGGGGGCCACACGAGGTCCTGGTACGCCGCCAGACGCTGGAGCTGGTGCAGAGTCCAAGACTTTGGGCGCCGGCATAGCGACGCGAGGTGCCGGTATGCTCGAAGAGGGCCCCGGTGCAGTCGCTGCGGGTGTGCGAGAGATCTCCAGTCGTGGCGCGGGCTGATATAGGCTGTGAGCGGCGTAGATGGCGGCCAAGACAAGCGCCGCTGACACCACGATTGTGCCGGCGCGGAGAAGCGGCTGCCTATTCCCCGGCGGTGTAGCGTGAAGTGCGGGCGGTGGACCCTCTGGGCTGGGGGGCACTGTCTCATTCGAGCGTCGCGCCGCTCGTATGCGCTCGGCTTGAACTTCTCGATAGAACGCGTCGGACAACGTCCCCAATCCGAGGCAGACTACACACGTACGAGTCCCCGTGCCACCACACCCCGCGCAGTCGGGGCCGGTACGGCCCTCACAGGCCAGGCACTTCGTACGACCGGTCCCGGCGCACCGGGGGCAGGCGTGTCGTGCCTCCGCACGCCGCGATAATGCGGCGGGCGGAGACTCTCTTCGGACCTGGTCATGCCATGACGCATACCAGCGATCGTAGTCCAGACGTTTGCCGAGGTGCCGCAATGAATCGTAGGCCTCTTCAATGAGGGCCTGAGCGGCCGGATCGACCTCTACCGCAGTGCCGTAATCGCCGTCAGGTCGGGGCGTCGCCCGGTGGCGACGTCGAGCATAGGCACGCTCGATCTCCTCAGGAGAGGCGTCGGAAGGAACGCCGAGAATCGCGTAATAGTCGGGAAAGTCTGCCATCGCCCAGACTCTTTACGGAACTTTGCGCCGGAGAGTTCCATTCACAATCCGGCCAGCATGATGCCGATCGCGTCCTCGATGTCACGGGGCGGCGGTCCCGTGAAGTTGTTGATGAGACTGGAGAAGACGAAACGATTGCGCCCCGCAGCCGCGACGAATCCCGAAAGCGCACTGACTCCGGTGAGGCTTCCCGTTTTTGCTCGGAGATTGGCCTGCGCCCGCGTGCCGCTCATCCGCGAGCGCAGCGTACCTCCAATCAGGCGTTCTGAGACGCCCGCGATCGGCAGCGCGTCGTAGAAGTAGCCGAACCAGGGCTCGCGCTGCACGTCGGCCAGCAGCCTCGTCAGTTCTCGCGTGGTGACGAGGTTGAGCCGGGAAAGCCCCGAACCGTCGCGGAGGCGGATGTCACGCAGGTTCACACCTCCACGAACCAGGTAGTCGGCTACGACCTGAAGGCCGGCGCGCCAGCTTCCCTCATCCACCACACGCCTCCCCATGGCTTTGATGAGAATCTCGGCGATGCCGTTGTTGCTCAGCTTCAGAAAGGGCACTGCGAGTTGGCCCAGCGGCATAGACTCGATAGCGGCGAGCTCAGTGGCAAGGAGCGGAGTAGACCCGATTGTCGTCCGGCCGTCCACGCGGACGCCATGTTCTGCGAGCGCCCCGAGGAAGACCTCGGCCGCGTAGGCCGTGGGTTCCCACACGCTCACCCATCGCCGGATACGGTCAGTCCCTACTGGGATGCTGCCCGCGAGCACGACCGTGTTCGCTCCATGCTCACGGTCAACGGTCAGGGTGGCTCGCGAACCGGCGACGCCGGTCCTGACGCGGTTGATGACCTTCAGGTACCGGGTGGCCGGAGTAAGGATCACGCGCGCTGGTGCCCCATCTGCAATGCCCGGATGCACATCCACGATCACGGTCCCAGCATCGAAATCTTCGTCGGGCGCCACGGTGAGCGCGGAAACTTGAGCCGCGTACGCAAAGGCTTCATCGTCCCACGACCAATCTGGCCCGAGGCGCACGTCGTCGAACCAGGTATCGTCGGCGATAAGGCGGCCACGTACGCTCCGAATTCCGCGGGCCGCAAGAGCGCGCGCGAGATCAGCGTACCGGCTGGCAAGCATCGTCGGGTCGCCGGTGCCTTTAAGGTAGAGATTGCCCTCCAGGACGCCGTTCTGAACGCGACCCGACGTCAGGACTGTCGTTCGGAAGCGGTATTCGGATCCCAGTACAGCAAACGCCGCGGCTGCGATGATGAGCTTCTGGTTCGACGCAGGGACCAGACGAGCGTCCGCGTTGTGCGCGTAGAGGATCTCACCCGTAGGCGCATCGCGCACTGTGACGCTCACCTGGGTCCCTGCAAGACGGCTGTCTGAAAGGATGGCGTCGAGCCTCGAGGCAAGCTCGACAGGAGCAGTAGATGGCTGCGCCCTCGCCGGGCCGCTGAGAAGCCCAGGGGACACAAGGACGAGGGTCACGAGCAGGGCGACGATTCTATGCCTCATTTTTGAAGGCGAATTCCGCTCCGAGTAAGCGCGGCTGTGAGCGTTTCGAGGAAGGTCTCCCCTTGGGCTGATACTTCGCGGAAACTCCCTGTATGTGGAAGGTGATCAGGAGGAGTGCGCTAGGCGTCGACGATGACTTTGAAGCCGCCGTAGACCATGCGCTTCATGTCAAAGGGCATCGGCTGGTTCTCCATAGCCGCGCCCATGCTCGGGTCCTTCATCACCTTTGCGTTCACGCGGTCACGATGCGCACGCGAGTTGAACACGATGTACGAGAACACCACCGTCTCGCCGGGCTTGAGCTTGAACGCTCGCGAAAAGGGCACCCCCCATTTTGTTTTGAGGTCATCGCCAACGCACTCTTTGTAGTCCAGCGCACCATACTTCCGCCAGAGCTTTCCTGCCTTCTGCGCCATACGGCGGTAGCTCTGCAGGTTTTTCTTCGGGACGGGCAGCACATATCCATCAACGTACGGCATGGACTCCTCCTCAAATCGGATTGGCCGTTTGACCTTGATGTGTTACCTCAGGGGATTCTAGCGCGCTGGTCCTTTCGAGTTCAATCCCTCGCTTGGCGTCTAGGCTCCGCTTCTCTGGTAGCGAAGGAGCACAACCCCTGATTTCAACGGCCTGGCCTCCAAGAGCTTCATCTTGCGCCTTTGTGGATTTGGTTTAAACAGGGGATTCCCGCCGCCCAGAACAAGAGGATTGAGGCCAAGCCGATACTCGTCTATCAGATCATGCTGCATGAGGGTTGAGGAGAGAATGGCGCTGCCGAAGATGAAGAGGTCCTTGCCCGGCTGCTGCTTCAACTTGACGACTTCCTCTTCGGCATTCGTTTTGACGAGCCGGGTATTATTCCATTCGGCTCGCTCGAGGGTTCTTGAAAAAACGACCTTCGGGACGTTGTTCATGAAATCAGCAGTTTCGCCCTTAGCGGAAGACCAATAAGCCGCCATGCCTTGGTACGTCACGCGACCGAACAACAGCATCCCGACCGATTTGGACTGCTCGAGCGCAAACTGCTCCAGTTCATCGTCCCACACGTACTCATGCCAGTCTATGTCCCAGCTCTTTGGCCCTTCAAAGAAACCGTCGAGGGTGACCATGTTCCACATGATGACCTTTCGAGCTGCACCGCTCACAGCATTCACCTCCTAAGTGAGAGCCACCAACGCGTCGAGCGCGCCGCCCAGCTCCTTCCCGAGCGCCCTGGCGTCTGCTTCGAGCAGTTTCCACCCGCTGATGATCGCCCAGACCCTCTGCTGATAGCACATGAAGAACACAGAACCGCTGACCTGGTCGCAGGACATGTCGAGCACGCCTTCGGCGGTAGTGTTGACGATACCGGTCAGCTCTCGCCCGCTGCGCAAGACGAGCCGCGCGCTCTCGCCGGGCCGGCCGAGCTTCGCCTCGCGCACGAGCCAGCGAGTCAGGTGGGGCTCGGTCAAAAACCGGCTGGTGTCAGCCGGACGGCTGGTCTCCCGCATGACGGACACGACGCGCCGGCGCTGGCCGAAGTGATGGTCGAGATAGTGCTTGAGCATTCTCATCAAGCCGGGCTGGCCACGCTTCATGCCCTCATAGAGCTCGTCCCATGCGGCGCCATCACCGAAACCGGAAGCTACAATCCTGACCACGGTCTCGCCACCTTCGCGCGCGACGTCGATCTCCCAGATCACCACGCCCGGCTGCTCTTGCCACTCGAGCACTAATCGCTCTCCCGGAACGGACTCGACGATCTTTACCGGGCTGCTCAATGCGATGTTCTCCCAGGTCCAGACCATCTCGGCGCCGAGCTTGGCCTGGCCCTCCACCTTGTCGACCCACCAATCCTTGACTCTTTCCGCATCCGCGAAGGCCGCCAAGGCCTGCTCAGGGGTCGCCCTGGTCCGGGTTTCCGTTTCAATCGTCCGTCCCTTCCGCCGTGCCTTCGCCTTCATGAGCTCCTCCCGGGAGGTATTGGATAGCTACCGATGACAAGTCGATAAGGCCGGCCTCGGCCGCTCTTGGACGGCGTGGTGTGCCGCCCAACCAGCTCGGTCACCGACTTCATCAATCCTTCCGCGAACTTCCGCTGCTGCTCCGCGCTCTCGAAGCGAAACTCTGTGTTCACGCTCAGCGTAGCAATCCGCTTGCCCTGCTTGCGCGCCTCAGACTGAGCGCGACCCAACTCGGACTGGATCTGGGTCGCCAGCGCCAGGAGGTATGAAGCGCTGTAGGCATCGCCGACTTGGCCTGCGTGGGCGGCGAGCGGGCCCAGCACCTGAGGCGAAAGTACATACATGCGCGCGCTCGCTTGATAAAGCTGTTCGAATAACCCGCGGCGCTGCACTTTGCCCACGTGGCGTAACACGCGGGCGCGCGAAAGCCGCCTCAAATGATAGTTGACCTTCTGGCGCGGCACGCCGAGGACCCGAGCGAGGCCGCTTGCTCCCGCAGGCTCCCTGGCGAGCTCCACGATCCGGCGCCGTAACGGGTGCATGAGCAGCTGCGCCGCCTGCGGCTCGTTGACCGTGCCGATCGCTTCCATATCCATATCTCTAACCTACATTGGACAACTTTATTTGTCAATTCGTTCGAGCGCGGCTCTTCCGGAGGCGTATATTAGATCCCGTTTAGAAGCAGCGGGTCTGGCCGTAGGATTTGCCCTTGTCCAGACCCTCATTGAGGGCGTTACAGCCTGTAATGACGCAGTGACCGCAAGCTACCGAGGCGCCCCCGATGCGCGCGCAGATGCGGCGGCGCGCTCGATGAGCATCGCACGCTCACGGGCATTACGCGTGAGCGACGCCGCGCGCTCGAACTCCACTCGGGCCTCGTCGAAGCGGCCAAGCTTGTCGAGTAGATCGCCGCGCACACTCGACAGCAGATGGTAGCTCTTAAGCGACGGCTCAGCGGTCAGCGTATCGACGACCTCGAGGCCCGCCGCTGGACCAAACGCCATCCCGAGCGCCACGGCACGATTTAGTTCAACAACGGGAGAAGGCGCGAGTTGCGCCAGCGCATCATAGAGCGCCGCGATGCGCGCCCAGTCCGTCTCCTCGGGGGTGCGCGCCCGCGCGTGACAGGCGGCGATCGCGCCCTGCAACGCGTACGGGCCCAGCGCATCTCCGAGTGCCTCGGCGCGCCCGAGCGCCGCGAAGCCCCGGCGGATCAGGAGTTGATCCCAGCGCGCGCGGTTTTGATCGAGCAACAGAACCGGCTCACCAGACGGGCCCACGCGTGCCCTCAAGCGCGACGCCTGGATCTCCATGAGCGCCACCAAGCCGTGGACCTCCGACTCCTCCGGCATGAGCTCGGCCAGGACACGACCGAGACGGAGCGCCTCCTCACAGAGCACAGGTCGCACCCAGTCGTCGCCGGCGGTCGCCAGGTAGCCCTCGTTGAACACGAGGTAGACGACCTCGAGTACCGACGACAGACGAGCGGCGAGCGCGTGTCCTTGAGGGACCTTGAAGGGGACGCGCGCCTCAGCGAGCGTCCGCTTTGCTCTGACGATGCGCTGGGCGACGGTCGGCTCCGAGACGAGGAATGCACGCGCGATCTCCTCGGTCGTCAGACCTCCGAGCAAGCGGAGCGTGAGCGCCACGCGCGCTTCGCGTGAGAGAACCGGATGACACGAGATAAATATGAGGCGTAGAAGGTCGTCACCGATATCGTCGTCGATCACGGCTTCGGGACCCGGCGCGGCCAGCTCCTGGGCCTCGCGCTCGCGGCCGAGCGCTTCGTACTTGCGCTCGAGCCGTGATCTCCTGCGCAGCACGTCAATCGCGCGGTGCTTTGCGACGGACATCAGCCAGGCGCCCGGGTTGTCCGGGACACCTGAGGCCGGCCACCGCTCGAGCGCGGCGACAAGCGCGTCCTGCGCGATTTCCTCGGCGAGACCGACGTCACGCACGATCCGCGTGAGACCGGCAATGATCTTGGCGGACTCAATCCTCCAGACCGCGTCGATCGCGCGATGGGTATCGGACGCCGTCACGGTGACCGGTCAAACCACTTCGATCGACCGGCGCAAGCTACAAGCCCTTGCGTTCGAAGAGGGCTCGAGTCGCAGTTTCGTACTGGTCGACCTCGAACGAGCCGTGCTTCACCTCTCCTGCTGGCTGGTACGAATTGACCGTGACCCCTGTGGAGGTTGTGTTGGAGCTGACAAGTCTCAGAGCTTTCGCGACGCCGCCCTCTCGGAAGAGACGCTTGCCGCTGCCCAGAACCACCGGATAGAACCATAGGCGATACTCGTCGACGAGGTCGTGCTGCATCAGTGTTTGAGCGAGCTCCCCGCTGCCGTGGACCTGGAGTTCCTTGCCAGGCCGGCGCTTCAGCTTGGCAACCTCCTCCGCGACATCCCCCTTGATCAGCGTGGAGTTGTTCCACTCCACCTTGTCCAGGGTCTTTGAGACGACGTACTTGGGGAGGCTGTTCAGCTTTGCAGCCACCGGGTCATTTTCAGCAGTGACGTGCGGCCAGTGAGCCGCGAAGATCTCATAGGTCTTTCGCCCCAGCAGGAAACTATCCGCCGCAGCAAACCAGTCGTCCACCATCCGTCCCATATCTGGGTCGGCGTAGGGGACGAGCCACCCACCATGGCTGAACCCGTGACTCCGGTCCTCATCAGGGCCCCCCGGAGCCTGCATGACTCCATCCAGTGACAAGAAGGTGGTGATGGTTAGAATCATCACTGCTTCCCTCCTTTGGCGGCCTTGTTGCGCTGCGCGGCCTGCGCGCGCACGCGCTCCTCCTGCTCCCTGAGCTCGGGGGTGAGCGCCTCACCAAAGTCCTCGGCCTCGAACACCTGACGGATCTCCACCTCGGTCTCCTGGAACGGGGCGCGCTTGAGCCATTCGATCGCTTCTTCCATGGACCTCACCTGCCACAGCCAGAAGCCGGCAATCAGCTCCTTTGTCTCTGTAAAGGGCCCGTCGATCACGGTCCGCTTCGGTCCAGAGAACTTGACGCGCACGCCCTTCGAGCTCGGCTGGAGCCCCTCGCCCGCGAGCATCACGCCAGCCTTCACCAGCTCCTCGTTGTACTTCCCCATCTCGGTGAGGATCTTCTTGTCCGGGAGGACGCCCGCCTCCGATTCCTTGGTGGCTTTGACCAGTACCATGACTCTCATCGCAAATGCCTCCTTCGAGCTAAGGTGTCGAGCCGGGCTCCCTGCCGGCCTCGACCGGCTGAACCTGGGCTCTGCCTACACGACGAACGAGGGGCAACCAAATCGACAGGTTCAGGGTCATCCTAAGTGCTTGGAGTCTCGGCAATGCTTTGGCGTTACCCGCCAGCCATGGCCCCGACGACAAGTAAGGGTTCGGCCCCGGACGTGGCGGAGTCCCGTTTGCGTCGACACTTAGTCAACGGGAACGCGATCAGGGAAAGTGGCGACGCCGCTTTGCACATCCATAGCCGGCTCCGCTGTTCGGCACGAACGTAAGTGGCACCTCTTACCTGTGAGACCGCCGTCAGAAGACTTTCGAAGCCGTCCAGGAGACCCGCGGCAGGCGTGAGATCTCGAACCTGGCTGGGGGAGGAGGATTCCAACGGACTGCACACCCGTGAGCGGCGATGGGTGGGGGTATCGTTGACGGCATGAGCATGGCGGTCCTGGCCAACGCACCCGGCAGATCGCGGCCGAGAGAGGTGAAGCCGCCCACGCTGCGATCTGCGCACGTCAATCGAGTTGCCTGGGTTAGCCGATTTGCTCCGACATCTTCGAGGAGGATTAACGGCCGGGTCACGACCCGGAGGAGTATCGCTCTATCCATCAGAAGAAGTTTGGGGTGCTCTGTAGAGAGGTTCCCACAGAGGTACGTACAAAACAAAGGGTTGAGTCCGCGGCCAGCGTCAGCATTGGTAGCGGGGCCCGCTAGTTGAATTACCAGTAGTCCGAGTTCTGGTCTCCTAACAATGAGTACAGACGTAGTGCCGGCAGGGGGATTTGGAAGTTATCAAATCAGGAAGTGCGACTGACCTCGCAGGCTTGATTGAATGAAGGCTCCCGATTAGACGATTTCACAATTACCTCAGGAGTGAGAGCTGCCGGGAGTGGTTTCTTTCATAGCAACTACGCTGAATCATGTTCAAACAGACGATGGGCCGGCGCCTCGGGTCGCATCACGCTACGCTGCGGCGGGCTGAATGTTGTGGTTCAGACAGAAGATGTTATCGTGATCGTACCGGCGCTTCGCCTGGGCCAGCCGTGCGTAGTTCGGCCCGTAAGCTGCCCGGACTGCGTCACCCACATCGTCGTCGCTGAGGTAGCCCACATACCTTCTGTTCACGAGGTATGGCGCAAGGGCGGCGTAGGTCGCCCGCGTCCAGGCAATATTCTCATTTGTTGTCGCTGGGTCCGCCCACACGGAAGCAATCAGAACATTGTAGCTTGGCTCCCGATGGGGCACCGCGGTGTCCGACAGTCCGACGCGGGTCACTGCTCCGTGGAAGTGCTCAATGGCAATGCCGGTCATCGGCGAGGGGCACATGGCGAACCGATCAACCATAGCATCAATAGTCTCGTCGTTTAGGGTCGGGACGAAGCTCGACTTCCAGTAATACAGAGCCCCCATCGGGAAGCCTGCATCGAGCATCATGTTCAGCGCCGGGTATGGCATCGGCCCGACCTGGACCATCGCGGGCGTGCCGAACTCCAGGAGCGGTTTGAGGTCAGCCTCGGCCTGGTCGGGAGTGCCGACATGGCACATGGCCACGGCTGCCAGCGGCACTCCCGATCCATCTGGCGCATGGACCAGGAGTGGCATCACGGCCAGCTCATCGGGCACCGACCCGGTGAAGTCCCTGCAGAAGCGAAAGACATCCCTTGCTGCGTCAAAGGGATGGGCCACAAGGCCCCCGTACACCTGAGACAAAGAGTGGAGCCGAAACTCGAAGGACACCGCCACACCGAAGTTTCCCCCACCTCCGCGGAGGGCCCAGAACAGGTCAGGATGGTTCTCCGTGCTCGCAGTCAGGACTTCCCCCATCGCAGTCACGAGCTCGACGGACAGCAGGTTGTCTACGGACAGGCCATGCTTCCCCATCAGCCAGCCCAGCCCGCCGCCCAAAGTGAGCCCGGCGATCCCGGTGGTGGAGATCACTCCCCCGGTGGTGGCCAGCCCGTGCACATGAGTTTCCCGGTTGAACTCACGCCACGTCACCCCACCCTGCGCCCGCACCGTGCGCGCCTTGGGTTCGATGTGGATCCCCTTCATCAGCGACAAGTCAATCATTGCACCGCCGTTCGTGACCGAACGGCCTGCTACGTTGTGCCCGCCCCCGCGCACGGAGATCTCGAGCCCTTGCTCCCGGGCGAAACCGAGAGCCTCAATGATGTCAGCCGTGCCGACGCAACGGGCGATCAAGGCCGGCCGCTTGTCAATCAGACCGTTGTGGATTCTTCGTGCTTCCTCGTATCCGTCGTTCCCAGGACGGAGCAGCGTGCCGGAGAAAGTCGCGGCGAGCGCCTTGACGCGGTCCTCGTCGATCGATGCCACCAGCACCACCTCGTGTTGACGAACTCGAGATGAGGCTTGAGCCGATGTCGCGGGCCTTCGGATGGAGACGACTAAAGTCCTTCCTTAACGCTTTGCGCACACTCGATCGCCTGGTCCATCGTCATCAGTTGGCCCTCGCTCCAAGCCCTTGTGAAGTCGTCTGGCGTCATTGAGCGACGGACGGTCTCGACGAGTTGCTTGAAGTATGCTTCATCCGCGGACGGGATAACGTAGTCGAACGCCGTCAGGAAAGCTTCCGCGGCCGCGAGCAGCCGGACCGCGATGGCAGAGTCACCCCTGGCAATGGCTAGGCCGCCGAATCCTATGAGGCACTCCGCAAACGCCCACTGGTATCCAGCCTCGCGGGCGAGTGCAAGACATCTGCGGTACGCCTCAGCGGCCTTATGATAATTGGCTGTCTGCAAGTGTGCCAGGCCCAGCACTTTGAGAAAGTAAACGGTGCTGGTTCCGTGTTCTGCCGCCATGCAATGCGAAAGCGCCTCCTGAAGCATATCGATGGCGCGATCAGACTGTCCCTGATAGTGGTAGACCTGCGCCAAGTGGCCGAGAGTAAAGCCAATGGACCGTCGCCGCCCCGTCGGTCGCACAATCGCCAGGCTTCGTTCTAGCAGTTGCGTAGCCAGCGCGTAGTCGCCGTGCTTCCCCGCAAGGTAGCCTCGCTGACGAAGTGCCTCCGCTTCGGCGACGAGATCGCCACGCTGACTCGCAAGACTGGCTGCCTCCTCCAGCAGCGCACTGGCCCGCTCGTAGCGGCCACGCTCGAGCTCGATCATCCCCAGCAATCGAGCGCTGATCTCGACCCACTCGTAATCGCCAAGCTGTCGGAAGAGCGTGAGCGCATTTTCGGCTGCCTCGGTCGCCTGCCGCAGCGCATCGCCGATCTCAAAGGCTACCAGCCCCACGCCGTTCAGGAGCTTTGCCCGCGTGTGTAGCGATATTTGGTCCTCGTACTGTCGGAGTTCGTTGAGCCACGTCCAAGCTTCATGGACGAACCCCCGGCTCACCCAGAAGCGGGCCATTGCCGCCCCGAGACTCGCAGCGTTTTCCATGTCGCGGTTGTCGATCGACCAACGCAGCGTTGCTCGGATATTGTCGTGGTCGGCCTCGATGCGCGCCCGCCACACTAGACGCTCTGCGCTCGCAAGGCCCACGTGCCCCTGCTCCGCAAGAGCGCTGAAGACCTCGCGATGCCGGCCTCGAATTCCCGGTGTTTCGTCCGTCTCCTGAAGCCGGCTCAAAGCATACTGCCGCACCGGCTCGAGTAGACGATACCTCGCCTCTCCCTGGCGATCTTCCACAAGGACCAGCGACTTTTCTACCAGCCGCGCCAGCAAGTCAACAATCGACGAGGCTTCCAGGCGCTCGTCTGAGCAGACCGCCTCCGCCGCTTCCAGGTCAATGGTCCCGGCAAAGACTGCCAGCCGCCCGAAGAGAAGTCTCTCGGACTCGGCGAGCAGATCGTAGCTCCAGTCCATCGTGGCCCGCAGCGTCTGATGTCGCAGTGGCGCGGTCCGGCTTCCCTCCGTGAGCAGGTGGAACTGATCGTCCAACCTCTCGGCGATCCTCTCGACCGAGAGCGCCTTCACGCGCGCGGCTGCCAGTTCAAGGGCCAATGGGATACCGTCCAGGCGCTGACAGATCTGGAGAACGGCCGCAGCATTCTGCTCGCTCAGGGCGAATGAGGGCCGGGCGGCCGTCGCTCTATCCACGAACAACTGAACCGCTTCCGCCTGGACCAGCGTGGCGATGGGGATGAGGATTCCCTGTGAGGGGACCGAGAGAGGAGGCACAGGATAGTTGCGCTCCCCCTCGATCCGCAGAGGCTCGCGGCTTGTTACGAGGATCTGAAGGCCGGCGCATCCCCGCAACAACGCGTCCACTAAATCGACACACGCAGAGAGTAAGTGCTCCGCATTGTCCAACATAAGGAGTAACGTCTTGTGCCTAAGGTAGCCCAGCAGCACGTCCACCACAGGGCGTCCTCGTTGCTCAGGGATCGCGAGTGCAGAGGCCACAGCCTGAGGCACAAGACCAGGCTCCAGGAGCGGGGCTAGTTGAACGAACCACACGCCATCTGAGTACTGATCCATAACCTCGATCGCCACCTGCAGAGCGAGCCGGCTTTTCCCCGAGCCGCCAGCACCACTCAGGGTGAGGAGGGGCGTTCTCGGCAGCAGATTCTTGATGTCCGAGAGTTCTCGTTCGCGGCCCACAAAGGATGTAAGCTGCCGAGGGAGATTGTTAGGAGTGTTGTCGAGGGTCCTGAGTGGAGGAAAGTGGTAAGGAAGATCCGGTGTTACCAGCTGAAAGAGCCGCTCTCGACGGGACAGGTCCTTGAGCCGATGCTCACCAAGGTCTTGCAGCGTGACGCCCCCAGACAGTTCGTCCTCCGCAAGGTCCCGCGTGGTTTGAGAGACGAGAATCTGCCCGCCGTGGCCAGCCGTGCAGATCCGGGCGGTCCGATGAAGGTCCAATCCGATATAGCCGGAGTCAGTGACTGTGGGCTGGCCTGTGTGCAAGCCCATCCGGACGCGCACGGGTGCCCCCTCAGGCCACGGATACCCGTGGAGCGCCCGCTGCGCAGCGACGGCTGCCGCTAGCGCGCCCCTAGCAGTGGGGAAGGCCACGAAGAGACCGTCGCCTTGGGTCTCAAACTCGTGGCCACCAAACTCTTTGACCGCCTCGCGCAGCAATCGTCGATGCACTTCGAACGCTTCTGAGTAGCCGCCACCGAGCGACTGGAGGAGTCGGGTGGACCCCTCAATGTCCGTGAAGAGGAAGGTGACCGTCCCGGTCGGGAGAGCAGGCATACGACTCCCCCTTGGCTGGCTTGTGGCAACGTTCTATACCGGCCAGGGGCGTCTCCTTCGGAGGCAGCCACCGCTTGGTCGCTTCATTGACCGTGCAGAGCATCGCGTCTTGGCGCGCCGGATGCGAGGCCGTTCCACAACTCGGAGGGGCGAACCGACTTACTCCCGAAGGGCTACTCTGTGGCCCGCCGCCATGATCGGCTCGGACGCATAGATTGCCCGAGCGACCGCGATGGACGCCTCGACCAGGTCATCGTCCAGCGCCGTGCGGGCGGGATGCTCGGCGCCCAGCGGCGTGATCTCGAAATCCGTGCACCCGATCCGGTCCATGAACGCCCGCAGGCGCTGAAACACGTCCTGCGGATCCTGGTCGGGCACCAGGCGGAAATCCACCTTAGCCCACGCGCCATTGGGCAAGACGGTCTTTACCCCCGGCCCGGCGTAGCCGCCGCCGATTCCGCAGATCGTGCAGGTCGGCTGAAAGACGTGTTTCTCGAGCAGCGGCAGCCCTTGGAGTCCCAGCACGAAACGCGGGAAGCCAAGCTCGGTAGCACGCTCAGCGGCATCGAACGGCATAGACCGCAGCACGTCCAGGTCTCGCGGTGCCGGCGGTCGGACGGAGTCGTAGAAGCCCGGGATCTGCACCCGTTCGTCTGCGGTCTTGAGCTGTGCGAGCGCCCAGACGAGCCGCCAGAGCGGATTGGGTGCGATGGACCCCCACATCGAGTGGAGATCGGAATGACCACCGTGCGCGCGGATCTCGACGTAGCAGATCCCCTTCACACCGCAGTAAATCACCAGCCGGCCCGTGCTGTCTTTGAACCCGCCTTCCCACACACAGGCGTCCGCGCGCACGAGATCCTGGTGCTGTTCCGCGAACCGCCCCAGGTTGGGGCTCCCGAGGCTATACCGAACAAGTGTTCGTGTATGGCTGGGGGAGGAGGATTCCGACGGACTACACACCCCTGAGCGGCGGTGGGTGGAGGTATCGCTGACGGCATGAGAGCACTACGTTCCCACCCTCGCTGACCTTCTGCGCCGGGTCGCCGCCGGGGCGATACTCTTTGGTCGGCATGGAAAGAGATTCGCTGTCACTTCATGGAAGGCCTGTTCGAGAGCGATTTCTCGGACACGCTCCTAGACTAGTGAATGTGAGTTCGGTGGCAAACGATGTCGCTTGCGCTACAAGGGCACGATGTAATGGCTGACTACGAACAGAAGACGATTGAACCTGGTAGTCAAGAGACTCTGTTTGCGCCGAGGCGCGAGTTTCCTGCATGACCGACCGAGACGCTGGGTCGCGGCTCGCCGCTTGGCACTGCGATCAAGCAGCTGGTGGGCGGGGAAAAGTCAGGGCCTTCGGCGCTGGGAGATAACACCTTCCAGCACCTCCTCTTTGCGCGATGAAGCACGGCCTGTGGCAGCCCGGGGGCGTCTGTCCACGCATCGGGACCAGTTTAAGTACTACATGTAATTCGGCTCCATCCATGTCGCTACTTCAGCTGGACAGCGCCTGCGGTACGCCGCTCCAATCGAGCGCGTGGTACGGGCTGCGCCATGCCAATGTAGCAAGGGAAGCCGAGGCAAGCTACGAAGACTATCCTCCCGTCACGACCTATTCGGTCGGCTGAGACGGCAACGCGATGTGGTGAAGATGAAGGAGGTGCGATCGTGACGTGCATGTCGCTCTTGTTCGTCATCTTCGTCCTTGTTCTCGACACTGGTGCCCTTCTGGCTCAGGAGCACGATTATCTGGTCGATGGGAAGCGGTTCGGCAAGTGGACACTCGGCGCTACCGAGCAAGACCTATTGCGAATATTTCGAGAAATGTTCGGAAGTCAGTTTCGGATGGCACCGACTATTACTCTCAGCGGTGGAAGATTCTACTTCTGGTATGATTCCGGGTTTCAATTCAATGCGTTTCAAGGGAGAGTAGTGGCGATCGCTATCTGGCGACGACGCAATGCCGCTGATGCCGAGCTCATGAAGTATCGGACAAAGGAAGATGTCCGGCTAGGGGAGCCTCTTGGCAAAGTAATCGCTGCATACGGGCTACCCGACAGGCAGTGGATCGATCGCGTCGATACCAGCTTCACCTACACCGCCATGGTTTGGGAGCGGCTCGGCCTCTTCATTGGAGTCCGCAACAACGAGGTGGAAGTCCTTGCAGTCTACGACCCGTCGCTTGCGTGGTCCTGGAAGCAGTGAGAGGATCCCTGCGGGGCGACCCGTAATGCCTCGACGTGGAGCTATAATAATTGCAAAGAACTGATCGCTGCTGACCATCCCCCCACCGCTGGTTCAGTCGTTGTAGTCGCCACGACATCACGGCGCGTAGAGATACATTACCGGAACGACGGGCGCATCAAGCAGGACGAGTCGCTCCGCCTCCCGCAGCATGGCGATCCGTTTCGTCGCATCTGTCTCCTTGAGACTGTTGGCAATGAGGAGCGTGACGTCCGCATTCCTGTACCCGTAAGCGTTCCTTTGTCCCCCTTGGAGAAAATGCCGGCTCAAAAAGTCGTCGGTGGGCGAGACCGCCGTCCAGGCGAAAAGGAATGCTTGGAACTGCGCTTGGCGGCCCTGGCCTGGAAGCACTCGGTTAAGGAGGTCTTGGAGAGTCGGGAGGCTCGTAAGCTTCACCCTGATACCGACTGCCTCGAGTTGGGCCTTGACCACCGCACCTCCAGCGACGCGAAACGCCCCGATAGGTGGTCCCTGATTGTAAAGCACCTCGAGCTCCGGAACACCCCGCCCCTCGGGAAACCCTGCCCGACTCAGCAAGTTCCTTGCGGCGGCCACATCGTAGGGATAGGCACCCGCGTCCGGGTTATGCTGCGGAAGCGAGGGAGGGAACCACCCGTTTGCTGGTCCCGTGGCGCTCAGACCGCCTGGTAACCTACCTCTAGTCGCCTCAAAGACCGCGCGTCGGTCGATCGCCGATGCTATCGCTTGGCGCAGCGTCAAGGAGTCCAGGGGCGACGCCGTGACATTTAGTCCGAGGTGGTCAACCGAGTTCCCCACAGGGGCCTGAGTGGCAGCGGGGAGGTTCACGAGCAGCAGCAAAACGACCGCAAGCCCCACCGGCCGCATTAGGTTCACCTCGATGAGGTTTCGTCGATCCGCCCGTAGCGCCCAAACTCTCTTCGACGCCTTCCTCAGCGGTCCTGCCCGAAAAGATGATCGGCAGGAACCTACCCTGGGTCCACCCAACGCGACGGCCAAGCCAGAGGCTGGGACGAAGTCCATGAACGTTCGCGGACTGAGGCGTCCTGCCTGCGTCCGGACGCGGTTATGCCGTTTGCGGACCTTGGCATAGCGACGAGGAACCCGAATCTCTTGAATCGTCGCGATGGCCTCTTCATGGTGTCCGTTGGCTGACGGATGCGGCAGGGCCGACGCCCGTTCACACGGAGACCCATTCTGGGAGTCATCGTGGAAGTCGGAATCTGGCAGGTTCACCCGTGCTGGAAACCGGCGGTGTTGGTGGCGATAGCGAGGGGCACTGTTAAGTACCTCATGAAACCAGCACCTGGAGGCGCCCGGGTCCTTTCGCCCGCGGACGATCTCGCACAACGATCTCGACATCACGCCCCAGTGCGTTGAGGAACTTGATGAGCCGGTCCGTAGAAAAACCCGTCAGCCTGCCACGGAGAAGTGCGGAGACCTTGGGCTGATCAACGCCGAGCAGCTTGGCCGCCTCAGCCTGGGTTAGACTCCTGCTCTCGATGATCTGCGCAATTTTCGCTGTCAACTCGGCCTTAGCGAGCGCCTGTTCGGGCGCACCCACGCCTAGGTCGACGAATACGTTGCCGCTGCCGAGTTTGTAGTCACGTCCGCTTTTCATCTCACACCTCATTCTTCTCCGCCTTGCCCCATGCCGAGCGTGAATCCCCATCGCCAGCTTGAGCCGAGCCCTCACTTTGTCCATGTCGGCCTGCGACCTCTTGATGTTCTTCGACTTCTTCCGGAAGGCATGAAGGACGTAGACAACGTTGGCCAGCTTGACGGTGTAGACGGCCCCGATAGGCATTCCCTTCGAAGTCTTCGACGACCTCTAACACGCGAGCGCCACGGAATCCTTTCAACGGTTTCGCATCAGGATGCTTCTGACCAACCTGTGCAAGGTACAGAGCGTATCCCATGAT
>JBQTJP010000129.1:0-6091 GCA_052386995.1 Armatimonadota bacterium | reverse complement strand
AACCGTGAGCACGACTGAGGTCTGTCCGACCCGACCACTCTAACGGGACGTGGACGGACCTTCCACCTTGTGCTTGCGGACGATACGTGAGACACTGGATGGGCATCGCAGAATCAGTCTAGGGTCTGTGGTAGTTCACAGTAAAGGTGGTAAGAGCATGGCAACTGGGACCGTGAAGTGGTTCAGCAGCGAGAAGGGGTATGGTTTCATTACCCCGGAGGACGGCACGAAAGATCTGTTCGTGCACTTCAGTAGCATCGAGGGCGAAGGCTACAAGTCGCTCACCGAGGGCCAGAAGGTCGAGTTCACCCAGACGCAGGGCCAGAAGGGCCCGCAGGCATCGGGGGTCCGGCCGATCGGTTAGTGCCCTTCGTTACCATCGTCTGTCCGACGAGGCTTGTCCACGAGACGGATATGCGGGCCTGGGCGGCTATCGCCCAGGCCCGTTGATTTGTGCGGCTTCTCAAACGATACGCCTGAGGTCGAAAATGCCCAATCGTGATCAGCTCGCTGCGGCAGTGTCTCGGGAGCTTCGCGCGGCGGTGGCCGCGCATCGCAGGCGGAGCGCCGCCGCCAAGCTTGCCCCCCTTGGAGATCCCTTGCAGAGATCCCAAGAAGCATCGACTCCGGTGGCTCTATCCACTCCCCGGCTGCGAAGGAACCGAGCACGACGTCTCGGAGCTCATAAGAAGAACCCGTAAGTCGACCTGCAGTCGTCCTTCACGACTAAATCTGTGGATCTCCTGGTGTTGAGCGGCTGGCCTAGTTAGAACGCCACTTCCCCCGGCAATATCCCATTCTCCGTGGAAACAAACTACATGGTCCCAGGCCGGCTACGCCCGGTACCTGAACCACTGGTGGACCGGCCAGTGGACGCCCTTCATCGGCACTAGAGGGGTCAAAGCGCGCCTTCCGAGGAACCCACCGCCGATCCCACCGCGCCACATCTTCTCGGGTTTCGTGGCGATGCTCCAAGCAGTGGTGGTGCCTCCCGGGCCGCCCGCTGCGACGCGGACGCTCCACCACAGCGCACCCAGCGGTGATGACCACCCGCCACTCGCCAGCAGACTCCGCGACTGGGCGTGGGCCGCCCCGATGGGGCGCGCCTCCGACGTCGACGTGCTCGCCTGCCCTCGCTGTGGCGGCCGCATGCGCCTCATCGTGACCATCGACGACCCCCAGGTCCTCCAGACGAGACTCGCCCACTTGGGGCTCTCGACTGAGCTCCTCCACCCCTGCCCCCCTCGGCCCCCTCCGGCCTACCTTGGTTGACATGCCTGCCTGACCGCGCTCTTCAGCGCCCTGCCATGCTCGGTCGCGGAGAGGCCGCACCCCTGCCCGTGGCGCGTCCACCACGAGGCCGGGCCCGTCCGTGCGCAGGCGTCCGCCCTCCCTCGTCGTCACCCTTCCGCTTGACAGGCTGTTCATCCCGTACCGTGGTGAGTGGCCCCCTAACCGGTGAAGCGTCGGACAGGCAGAAGCGGTCGGAATCATCGCTGTCCCCGGAGGGAGGGCCTATAAGGGCCTCTATGGTGCCTACGCTCCGCCAGCGAGTCGGCAACTCACGCCGGCACGGTACAAAGACATCGCCCGGCCCGAACTCGCCGTCCTCGAGACCAGCCTGCCCGCGGAAGTCTTCACGGCAGCCCGGGCCCGCGGGCAGGCGAGCGATCTGGATGCTGTGATCGAGGCACTGGCGCCTGGCCGTCACCTCGCCCCGGTAGACGTCGAGCACCAGCAGCGTGCCGTACTTGTCATAGTACACGTCCTGGATGTTCGGCTGCCGTACCGTGGTGAGTGGCCCCCTAGCCGGCGCAGCGTCGGACAGGCAGAAGCGGTCGGAATCATCGCTGTCCCCGGAGGGAGGGCCTATAAGGGCCTTTATGGTGCCTACGCTCACGTGGTAGGAATCGGGTTCAGCCCATGGAGCTCGTCCGTTGACATTTCTCTTACTTGGAAAGCCTGGTAAAACCGGGTACCCTAGGTAAGAGAGGTGGTGGCAATGGCTCCACTGGCCAGACCCGTACGGGTAAGTACCAAGGGACAGATCGTCATTCCCCAGGAGGTCAGACGGCGTCTGGGGATTAAGCCCGGAGATCGCGTGGTTGTCGTCGCCGGTGACAGCGAGGCTGTCTTGATGACTGCGGCGCGGTACACCGAGAGCGTACGTGGGGTCGCAGGAGGGATCTACGGGAAGAATCGCGAGGAGATCGACGCGTACGTGAGGGGCGAGCGGCGGACGTGGCCCGCGTAGCCCTGGGGAGGTTCGGGCGCACCCTCGGCGGTGCCGAGCGTATCGGCGTGGACACGTCGGTGCTCATCTATCATCTTGAGGACGTCATTCCGTATTCTTCGCTGACGACGCACCTTCTGACGAAGGCGGCAATTGGGGCGGTACAGCTCTTCATCTCGACGATCACGGTAGCCGAGATTCTGGCGGGACCGTGGAGAGCAGGCAACGGAGAGAGCGTGAACCGAATCGAAGGAGCATTGAGGGCTTTGCCCGGTACGGCGGTAGCAGATATCACATGGGAGGTGGCGAGTCGAGGTGCGGAGCTGAGGGGACACACGACTCTCCCTCTTCCTGACGCCCTGATCGTGGCGTCGGCCATTGAGCATGGGGCGCAGCTCCTCGTCACCAACGACGCCGCATGGCGTATTAAACACCTTCCATGCCGGGTCGCCGTACTTGACGACTACCTGATACCGGGCGACTCCTGACTCGGAACCGGCCTGACGGCCGGCAGCGCCGGCTGATACGCTGAGGTCGCAAAATGGGACATGTCGTCCTTCAAAACGTCAGGTTGGTCGACAGCACAGGAGCGGAGCCGCGCGCCGGCGTTTCGATTCTCGTCAAAGCTGCTGAGGCCACGAGGCGAGTGGGAGCCGGTGCGGTGCCGTGGCAGGTCGACCTTACGCCTCCACCCCCTTCCACCCGTTCCAGACGCCACGGCTGCTGCGGTGCTGGCCGCCTTTCCGAAAGGCCATCTCGACGTGGACCTCCGTGCGGAGTTGGCGGTCTCGCTCGACCGCCACGCCCTGGGCCTCCCTGGACCGGGAGGAGCAGCAGGTGGCGGTCGCCGCCCTGGAGAGGTCGCTTTACTAGCAGGGCTTCCGGAATAGCAACAGGGCGCAGGCTGAAACCCGCGCCCTGTCTCGATTCCTGGTAGCGGGGGCCCGCTAATCAAATTACCAGTAATCCGAGTTCGGTCACTTAGACCTCGTGCCGGGAGACTGATTTTGGAGTCCCCCGTGCCACGCATAGGTCACGTAGCCAAGTAGCAGCCGGACGGGCCCTACCAATCGGCACCCATCCGGCTTTACCCTAGACAGATCAGCCCAATGGTTCGTGTAGCCAGCGAGGGGGTTCGAACCCCTCCTGCGCCGCTACGGGTGCGATGCTGGGAGGTCTCGAGCGTACTTGGGAATTCAACTCAGCCTCTAAAGTCTGGGTCGAGAGTAGGCTTGGGCAGCGGACGAGCACGCGCGTCCCTTCCGTGTTTCACTTGGTCGGGCCGGGCGGGCTTGAACCGCCGACTTCCTGAACCCCATGTTCGTAAGGCTGTGGAAGGTCGCCGGATACGGCCCCCGAGGGAGCCACGTCGATGTGCTCCTCAGTTAACAGCCGGCTGCAGCCGACGAGCGGTAGGGGCGCACCAGTCGATCCGTTCGAAGATGCAGTGCGCGCCGCTCGCGGCTGAGCGGCATGACGTATGCGCAGACATATGAACGAATGGAGAGCGTAGGCACTATAGATTCGATACGCCCATGGACTTCTTATTTAATTGAAATTGGGTTTGAGTCAATCCCCTCCGGCGTCTCCGGAAAGGGTTTTTGACAGAATGAAATCCGGATTCGAGACTTCTCCTTGGGCGCGATTCGTTTCGGTATCTTCCAGGCAAGCGACCTCGCGGCAGAGCGGTTCGGGATCAAGAGGCAGTCGGTCCGGCCGTTTTCCAAGCGGACGCCGACGACCTCTTGGCCGGTATGGATCAACTGTCCGTCGCGACGAACGCCGATGGGATAATCGGTGATCCTGCCCAGGGCCATCCGGACCTCCTCGCCCGGCCGGTAGAGATCCAATTCGGTGCGAAGAAGGACGAGTTTGTTTCGGGCCCCGAGGTCCTGCTCGACCCCAGTAGAGGTCTCGTCCCAAAACCGGCTTGGGCCGACGTCGACGTGAATTCCCCTCGCATGATAGTAACCGGCCCCGCAGCAGTCGAGGCCTCGGACGAACTCCCATAATCTCTTTCCCTCGACCCCCTCCATCTCGATGTCGGCCGCCATCCCCTCGAGGTGCATGCTCGTCCGGGCCGCTAGCCGGCCCTTCTTCCGGAGTCCTTCATTATAGGTGGGACTCCGGTAGCCCGAGACGATCTTGATCGTCCCTCCCTTCAGTTGATCTTGGAGATAATCGAGAAGTGCGGTGAGCCGGATGGCGATCCCTTCGGATGCGTTGGGAGGGACGCCGAAGATCTGGTTGATCCTCCTTTGAGCCGATTCTGGATACTCGCCTCCCGGTGTTCGGTAAGTCACCGGACCACCCGCACCGGTCGTTTTATTGACGAGATGGACTGTTCCGTTCCCTTCGATAAAGAAGCGTCCCGAGGGAGCGGCAACGGCGGTCAGGGAGGAGAGCAAGAAGAATGCAACGGCAGAGAAGGAAGACGCTTTGGGCATGACGACGGAAACTCCTGAGACTGATCTGCAAAATCCTTGACAAATCAATTCGATGGACGCGTACCTGGTACCTTCGATCAGGAAGGCCTTCCTTAAACGCTTTCGTGTTAGTCTGATGCAAGCGGGGGTGTTAGGTTGGTCGGCCTAATCAGGAGTTAGGCGGCGTATGACAGGATGGTAGAGTTCTGGGATACGTTCGACGATTTCGGGATTGCTCGACAAATCAGTGTAATCCCAGAGCATTGATGGAGCACGGCATCGGGTGAAGAGCACGCCGCCGCCCAATTTCTTTGTTAGACAATCGTAGGGGCCGGGTCATCACTTGCTTGACGCGCGCCTCTGAGATCATGCCTCAAGTCGCACGAGCAGACGGAGGAGGGAAGACGGATGGCGCAGCGGCTCCCGGAACTCAGGGCCGTCAAGGGCAGGCATTGGGCCTACAGCTACTTCGGCGAGACCACTGGTCAGCGCTACAAGGAGTACCTGACCGACTATGAGGTAGTGACGGATCCGGATGAGCTGGCACGAGAAGGGAAGAAGCACCGGCGCCACGAGCACCTCGTCTTTTCGAACTGCGTCGCCAACATGGGCCCGGGCGTGCTCCTCTTAGAGTTCACAAAGCGGAGCCGTAGGCGTGCCACAGTAGAACAGCTGATCGAGGACACCGCGAAGCCGCGCAAAGAGTGGCGGCGAGTACCCGTCGGTAATGCGATTCTAGATACGAGGTCGGACCACAATCATTGGCACTTCTCGGACTTTCTAAGCTACACCTTGCGACGTGTCGGATCGACAACTGCAAGACGATCGAAGAAGCAGTCCTTCTGTCTCGAAGACGTTGCGAAACTACGCAAGAAGGCGCGCGGGCGACTCTTCAGAAAGTGCCCGAATCCTCGTGCAGTCACCGGAGAGATGGGCATCACCCCTGGATGGGGGGACGTGTACTGGGCAGGCGTGCAGGAGCAGTACATCGAGGTGAAGGGCCTGCCCCCGGGGGAATACTGGCTGGAGATGGTCGTGGATCCCAAGAAGCGGCTGAAGGTGAAGTCCCGTCGCTATCACAAAACGAGGGTGAAGATCACTCTCGGGTAGGATCACGACAAGCGGTCCTGTCAACGTTAATCGAGTCGATTACACTCGACCCCATCGGCAAACCCGGTCGATGGACACAAGCGGTGCTGAAAATCGAAGGCGACCTGGGAAACGCGGTCAAAGAGAAGGTCCCACCCTTATCAGATGGGACCTACCGAATTACTGGTAGCGGGGGCAGGATTTGAACCTGCGACCTTCGGGTTATGAGCCCGACGAGCTACCGGACTGCTCCACCCCGCGTCGCAATACTCATGCTAGCGCCGGGCTTGAGGACTGTCAACCGACCCATCGACCGCTAGTAGAGCCGCTCTTTGTCGAGCAC
>JBQTJP010000128.1:0-6869 GCA_052386995.1 Armatimonadota bacterium | reverse complement strand
ACCGGCTCCCGCAAAAAACGGCTCCCCCAGACCCTTGCGCAACTCGGTGATCTGGTCGCGCAGCACCGCGGCCTTCTCGAACTGCAGCTCGGCCGCCGCGCGGCGCATGGCGCGCTCCAAGGCCTCGACCGTCTGCTCAAGTTCGGCGGGCGAGAGCATCAGCAGGCGCGCGACGTCCCACGGCACCTTCGCGCGCTGAGTCTCGGCGAGCTTAATCAATTCGTCGGCGGTGAGAATTTCAGCCGACGGCTGGTACGTCTCGATCTCTTCGGCCACCTGCTGCAGGTCGATCAGGTCTCGAATCGGCTTCACGATCGACGCCGGCGTGATACCGTGCTCCTCGTTGTAGCGCTCCTGGATCTCGCGGCGGCGGTTCGTCTCTTCGATCGCCCGGCGCATTGAGTCGGTGACGTCGGCGGCGTAGAGAATGACGCGTCCGCCGATGTGCCGCGCGGCCCGGCCCATCGTCTGAATGAGCGCGGTGTCCGAGCGCAGATACCCTTCGCGGTCGGCGTCCAGGATCGCGACGAGCGAAACCTCGGGGAGGTCCAGGCCCTCGCGCAGGAGGTTGATGCCGACGATGACGTCGTAGGTCCCAAGCCGCAGATCCTTGAGAATCTGGACCCGCTGGAGCGTGTCGACTTCGGCGTGCAGATAATGGACCTTGAAGTCGAGCTCCTGTAGATACGCGCTCAGGTCCTCGGCCATGCGCTTCGTCAGGGTGGTGACCAGAGCGCGCTCGCCGCGCGCGACCTGCGCCTTGATCTCGGCGATCAAGTCGTCCACCTGTCCCTTTGCCGGCCGGACCTCAACGCGCGGATCGACCAGGCCGGTGGGTCGCACGATCTGCTCGGCCACCGTCTTACTGACGCCCAGCTCGTACGCGCTCGGCGTGGCGGACACGAAGACCGTCTGCGGGATCAAGGCATCGAACTCATCCCAAGAGAGCGGCCGGTTGTCATACGCCGACGGCAGACGGAACCCGTACTTGACGAGGTTGTCCTTGCGCGATCGGTCGCCCGCCAGCATGCCGTGAACTTGAGGAATGGTCACGTGGCTCTCGTCTACCACCAGAAGAAAATCGCTGGGGAAATAGTCCAGCAGGCAGCCCGGGCGCTCCCCCGGCCGGCGGCCGTCCAGGTGTCGCGAGTAGTTCTCGATCCCGGGGCACGTGCCGGCTTCGCGCAGCAGCTCCATGTCGTATCGAGTCCGAAACTCCAGGCGCTGGGCCTCCAGCAGTTTCCCCTCATCGCGGAACCACGCCAGCCGCTCTTGCAGCTCGGCCTCGATCAAAGCCAGCGCGCGCTCCAGACGTTCGTCAGTCGTCACCCAGTGCTTTGCCGGCCAGAGAGCGAGGACGTCCTTCGCCTCGAGGATCTCGCCGGTCAATGGGTTGACCTCGATGATGCGCTCGACCTGATCCCCAAAGAGGTCGATGCGCACCGCCTGCTGCTCATAGGCGGGAAAGATCTCGACGACATCACCGCGCACCCTGAACCGTCCTCGCGCGAAGTCGATATCGTTGCGCTCGTATTGAATGTCCACGAGCCGCCGGACGATGTCGTCCCGCGAGCGCCGCTCGCCCTTCCGGATGAGCAACATCACTTCCTTATAGTCTTCGGGCCGGCCCAGGCCGTAGATGCACGACACCGACGCGACGACGATAACATCGCGCCGCTCCATCAGGGCTTTGGTGGAGGCGTGCCGCAGACGGTCGATGTCATCGTTGATGGACGCGTCCTTGGCGATATAGAGGTCGGTTTGCGGGACGTACGCCTCGGGCTGATAGTAATCATAATAGGAAACGAAATAGCGAACCGCATTCTGGGGGAAGAATTCCCGAAACTCGCTGTAGAGTTGCGCCGCAAGCGTCTTGTTGTGCGCGAGCACCAGGGTCGGCCGCTGAACCTGCTCGATCGCGCGGGCAACCGTATAGGTCTTCCCGCTGCCCGTGACTCCGAGCAGCGTCTGAAACCTATGGCCCGCGCGGACGCTCTCCGTCAGATCGGCAATAGCCTTGGGCTGATCGCCGCGCGGGGGCAGATCGGTGACCATCTGAAATGCGGGCATACAGATAGTATATCAAGGAGAGCAAGAGGGGCTCCACGGGTTCTATACACTCCCGGGAACGGGTCCGGGACCGGCCGGATGCGGACTGCTACGGCGCGGCGCCCCCGCGGCGGGATGAGATCTCGGTGACGAAGACGGAGGCCTCTGGACCGACAACCACGCTCGAGGTGACGCCGTTCGCCCGGACGTGCAGCCGAGGCGGCGAGGCGTGCATGTCGACGCGCATCACGGTGCCTTCGAGCACCGCCGGGACCGGCTGCGGGCGCGGAATCCTGATCGGCGGATCGATGGGTTCCGCTTGGGCCGCCGCACGATGCGCCGCTCCGGCGCCGAGGATGAGCACGAGCAGCAGAACGGCAGCCCCCTTCATGACCACTTCCCGGCCTGCCAGCGGTCCCACAGGGCTTCCACCTGCCTTCGGGTCTCCTCTGGGGTCCCCGAATTGTCGATCACCCAGGTGGCCTGGGCCACTTTTTCGCTCAGCGGACGCTGCGCGCGGAGCCGCTGCCGGGCTTCCTCGGCACCGATCTGGTGGCGGGCCCTCAGCCGCGCCTCTTGCGTAGACCCATCGACGAATACGACGACGATCCCATCGAGATCATACGCCTCGGGTGGCGCGACATCGAGCAGCAGGGGAATGTCGAGCACCACTGTCGCGTCGGGCCGGCTCGCGCGGAGCGCCGTGACTTCCTCGGCCATGCGCCGTCGAATGCGGGGATGGGTAATCGCGTTGAGCCGGACACGCGCGCCGGCATCCCCGAAGATGCGGTCGCCCAGGGCCTTGCGGTCAAGCGTCCCATCCGCGCCGAGCACGGACGGCCCGAACACCGCCACGATCGCACGCCGGACCTCCGGCTCCGCCGTCACCTCGCGCGCGATGAGATCGGCGTCGACCACGTGCGCGCCCAGTTCGCGCAGCATGCCCGCGACGAGACTCTTGCCGCTCGCGATCCCGCCGGTCAAGCCGAAGACCTTCACGAACCGGTGATCCCGGTCAGGGGGCGATGGCACGCATCTCGGCCCAGGTGGGGCCGGACCGCGCATCGGCGACCAGCGGGACGCTCAGGGGGAACGCGTCCTGCATGAGGGTACGGATGGACCGAGCGAGATCGGCGACCATCGATGTTGGGACTTCAAAGAGCAGCTCGTCGTGGATGTGCAGGATCATGCTGACGCCGGGGGCGGCCGGCAACACCTCCCGGGCGATCGCCAGCATCGCGAGCTTGATGATATCCGCGGTGGACCCCTGGATCGGCGTGTTGATCGCCGTCCGCTCGGCCGCTTCCCGCACGGTCCGGTTGCGGCTCATCAGGTCGGGCAGATAGCGGCGCCGGCCGAGCACCGTGGTGACAAATCCGTCGCGGCGCGCCCGCTCGACGACGCTGAGCATGTATTCGCGAACTTTGGGAAAACGGGCGTAATAGCGGTCGATGAACGTGCGCGCCTCCGCGCGTCCGATCGCGAGTTCAGCGGCCAAGCCGTGCTCGCTCATGCCGTACGCCACGCCGAAGACGATGGTCTTGGCCCGGCGCCGGTGCTCGGCCGTCACCGCCTCGCGCGCTACGCCGAAGACCTCCGCGGCCGTCACGGTGTGGATGTCATCTCCGTGCGCGAACGCGTCGACCAGGCTCGGATCACCGGTGATGTGTGCCAGGACCCGGAGGTCGATCTGTGAGTAGTCGACGCTGAGCAGGGCCATCCCGGGCGGTGCGACAACGGCGCGCCGAATCTTGCGGCCCTCTTCGGTGCGGATCGGCAGATTCTGGAGGTTGGGCTGCTCGGTGATGACGCGGCCGGTTGCGGCAAGGGTCTGGTTGTACGTCGTGTGCACGCGGCCGCTGGCAGGATCCGCCAGCGCGCACAGGACATCGACGTACGTAGACTTCAATTTGGAGAGCTCACGATGCTCGAGGATTTTCGCGACGATCTCGTGGCGCGGAGCGAGGGTCTCCAACACTTCTGCGTCGGTCGAGTAGCCGGTCTTCGTCTTCTTGAGCGGCGGGAGCTGCAGCTTCTCGAACAGCACGAATCCCAACTGCCTGGTCGATCCGATGTTGAACTCTTCGCCCGCGAGCGTGTAGATCTGCGCGGCCAGAGCCCCGAGCCGCGCCGTGAGCTCGTCCCCCAGCGAGCGCAGATAGGGGACGTCGACGACGACGCCGGCGCGCTCCATCTGGGCCAGGACGCCGGCGAGCGGGATCTCGACATCGCGGAAGAGACCGTCGACGAGCCGGTCGTGCATGCGCCCCTCCAGAATTTCGCGCATTTGCGGCAGCGCCGCCGCGGCCTCGCCCGCCCAATTCTCAGGTGTCGGCGCTTTGGGGCCGTTTCCGCTTCTCGCTTCCAGGTCCAGTCCAAGGAACTCGCGCGCCGCGGTGGCGATTGTGTGCGTACGCTTTCCAGGGTTGAGCAGATAGGATGCGATGGCGACGTCGAAGTCGAACCCACCGGCGGTGATGCCCTGGCGGGCCAGGGTCAGAATGTCGCCCTTGAGGTCGGCGCTCACTTTGCGGATCGCTGGGTCTTCCAGGATGGGCCGGAGCTCGCTTGGGAGGATCCCGCCCGGCAGCGGCAGCCAGGCGGCCCGGCTGTCGGCGGCGACGCCCACCGCGCGCAGCGGTGCAACAAGCGGATGTCCCTCTCCTCGGAGAAACACGATACCGATCTCAGGCGCGCCCCGGATGACGTCAATCAGACCGGCGGGCGTCTGGGCCTGCACGGCCGTCGTAGTAACCGCGACCGGCGCCGCGATATCTCGCAAGCGGTCGATGAACACACGAAACTCCAGCTCGCGGAACAGCCCTTCGAGCCGCTCGCGGTCGGGCTGACGTCGACGGAGCGTTTCCCAATCGATATCCACCGGGACATCGGCAACCAACGTCGCTAACCGCTTGCTCTTACTGACCTGGTCGCGCGCGGAGGCGAGCGCCGTCCGCACCTTCGGGGGTGCGCGATCGAGCCCGTCGAGCAACCCCTCCAAGCTTCCGAACTGCTGGATGAGCGCCGCGGCCGTCTTCTCGCCGACGCCCGGGATGCCCGGGATATTGTCGCTGGGATCGCCGCGCAGGCTCTTGTAGTCAGGCAGGCGCTCCGGGCCAAATCCAAACCGCTCGCGCACCCTGGCCTCGTCGTACACCACCGTCTCGCTCACGCCGCGGCTCGTGACCATCACGCGCGTGTCCCCATCCTCCACCAGCTGCAGCGTGTCGAGATCACCGCTCACGATCAACACGCGCAGCCCCTCGGCCCGGGCCCGACGCGCGATCGTCGCGATGATGTCGTCCGCCTCAAACCCCTCCGCCTCGAAGATGGGAATCTGCAGCGCGCCCAGCACCTGCTTGCTCAAACCGATCTGCGGTCGGAGATCGTCTGGCATTGCCACCCGGTGCGCCTTGTACGCGGCGAACTGCTCGTGCCGAAAGGTTCGTCCGGGACGGTCGAAGGTGGCGGCGATGTATTCAGGACGTTCTTCTTCAAGCACCTTCAGGACCATCGCGGTCAACCCGTACACGGCGTTGGTCGGCCGTCCATGCGCGGTCACGAGATAGGGAAGCGCGTAGAAGGCCCGGTAAATGAGGCCGTTGGTATCTAGCAGCACGAGGGTTCCTGAGCGGTCCATCACCGGCTGCTCTAGTATACCAGGGGCCCAGCCGTGGCCTCGCCGCCGACGCAGAGGCGCGGCCGAGCAGCTGAGGCTCTAGCGACGAGCGGGGCGCTCTTCGATTAGAGCGCGCTGTCCGGCCGGCGGATCATCCGGCGCAGGAACGCCCAGCCGAGCGCTCCCAGCAGCGCGATCGGCAGAAGCGCGGCGGCAAAGGCCGCCAGCCCCTCCGTGGCGCCGAGGATCTGACGCACCGTGTTGAGGAACGCAGTCTGAATACGGGTCAGCGTCTGATCGAAATCCCAGAACCCCCCGGTTTTCTTCTTGGATTTCTGGCTCACCTCGACCTGAACCGTGGCCAGGTCGACGCGGTTGGAGAGGTAGCGCAGGCGGCCGGTGAGGCGCTCGATCTCTCCCCGCACGCGCGCGACCTCCTGCTCGATCGCCATGAGGTCTGGGATCTTCGTGGCGCGGTCCATGAAGGCAAGCAGCCGCGTCTCGTGACGCTCCAAGTTACGTACGCGCGCCTCGACGTCGATGAACTCTTCGGTCACGTCCTGACCGCTGACCTGGCGGCGCTGCACGGTGCCCAGCGTCTCCACCTTGCGCACGACCTCACCGAAGCGGCCGGCGGGGGCGCGCAGGACGAACGTCCCACGCGGGGTGCCGTCATCCTCTGCGTAGGACGAATCGGCCACGAACCCACCGGCACCCTCGGCGATCTCGAGCAGGCGCCGCGCGGCATCATCGAACTTCTCTACCTCGATCGCCAGCTGGCCGGTCCGGATGACGCGGCGCAGCGCCGTGGCGTCGCCAGGCTGGCCGACGTTGCTCTGGGCGGCGGGGGCTTCCAGTCCTGACCGCGTTTCTTCGGCCTGAGCAGGTGCCGCGGGCCGCGAGGCCCGGCGATTCTCGAGGGACTTGGCCGCGGGCTCGCCGACACGCTGGGCATCGCGCGCCAAAGAGCCGCGGTCAGCGCCCTCTCGCTCTTCATTCCGCACACCGAGAGAGAGCGGCACGATCTCCCGGGCAAGGTTGGCTGCGAAGATCGCGACCAGCGCAATGGACGCCGCGGCGGCCGCCGTCATCCAGGACCACCGGAGATTCGGCACGAGGGCGCGCAGCCGAGTCCAGCCTGGCCGCGGAGCGACGTTCGCGAGTTGCTCGACTCTGCCGCGGACCGCGGCCGCAAAACCTT
>JBQTJP010000127.1:0-5742 GCA_052386995.1 Armatimonadota bacterium | reverse complement strand
CCGCGGGCGCGGGTGGCGCGGCCCTCATACTCGCGATGCTACTGGTCGGGATCTTCGCACCGTGGGTCGCGCCCTATGATCCGGTGGCTGCCGACTTTGGTGGAATGTTTGTCCGGCCCGGCCGCACGCACTGGTTCGGTAGTGATGCGTTCGGCCGGGACGTGCTCAGCCGGATCATTTTCGGTGCCCGCACCGCGTTGATCGTGGGATTCGGCTCGGCCCTGCTGGGGGCGACCCTGGGCGGGGCCCTGGGTGTGGCCAGCGCCTACTTTGGCGGGCTGACCGATCTGGTGCTGCAGCGTCTGGTCGATGTCCTCGTCTCGTTTCCCATCATCGTGCTGGCCATGGCTATCGTTTCGATCATCGGTGCTGGTATCGACAAGATCATCCTGGCCATTGCCCTCTCGTTTCTGCCCCGGGCCGCACTCGTGGTGCGCAGCAGCGCGCTCTCGGTTCGAAGCATGGCCTACATCGAAGCCGCGAGGGCGCTGGGGGGCTCGCACGGCCGGATCATCCTTCGCCACATGGCACCCAATGTGGTTGCCCCCTATCTCGTGATGCTGACCGCTTTTCTCGGACAGGCGATCTTACTCGAGGCCTCGCTCTCCTTCCTGGGCCTTGGAGTTTCGGAGCCGACGCCGGCGTGGGGCCTGATGCTGCGGGGCGCGGCCGTGGACTTCGTCCAGCGCGCGCCGTGGATGGCCATCTTTCCGGGCCTGGCCATCAGCCTAGCGGTTCTGGGGTTCAACGTGTTCGGCGACGGCCTGAGAGACGCGCTGGACCCGCGGTTGCGTGTGTGAACGAATGACACTGCTGGGGCGGGGTACGGTATCCCTTGCGGCGATTGCGACGAACGGCAGGATCATTCTCCGACTGCGACCCCCTGCCGGCCTCACACCGCGCGCGGCGGCCGCGGTGCAAGGGGATCGCGAGTTCCGATCGAGTCACAGCATGATGCAGCAGATCAATCCGCGTGTTCGTCAGATGATTGTTGAATTTCGGTGAGGCATGGGGATCAGCGATTCACCGGAAGATGGACAAGGGCAGATAGGCTGAGACGACCCAGTTGGGCACGTCCACGACTTCCGAGATCTTCAAGTCCACGGCTACGCTGCAGAGGATGTAGGCGTCCTGCCGGCTGAGCCGGTACGTGCGCACCAGGTGGTCGATCATCGCCCGCACGGCCGCCCGCGCGCCCTCCATGAGGTCGGGTGCGATGCCGGTCGTGGCGTAGTAGCCTTTGGCGTCGTGCCGGGACGTCAGCGGGCCGGGCGTCACGAACTGAGGTGAGGGGAGCCGCAGATCCTTGCGGACCCCGAAGCGCAGGGTGGCGCGCATGGGAGCCTCGATCGCGGAGATGCAGACTTCACCATCACCCTGGACCGCGTGGGCGTCCCCGCACGAGAACAACGCCCCATCGACCCACACAGGGAACAATAGGGTCGTGCCTCTGGTGAGATGCCGGATGTCCATGTTTCCCCCAAACTTGCCCGGCGGCATCACCGGGAACGTTCCTGCCTGATCCGTCGCCACCCCCATCGTGCCGCAGAACGGGTCCAGGGGGATGTGGATGTCATTGCGCATCGCGGCGTCCGTCCCCGCCCCTAGATCCCAGATCCGCAGGTGCGACTCGGTGAAGTCCTGGGCGAGAAGGCCGAGGCCAGGAATGATCGCCGTCCACCCCCAGTCGCCCGGGCGCAGGTCGAGGATGTCGACCACAAGCACGTCGCCCGGCCGGGCACCCTTGACGAACACCGGACCGGCCAGCGGATAGACGCGGTCCATGTCCATTCGGGCGAGGTCGGCGGCGGTCGAGCTCCGTGTGATCTGCCCGCCACTGACCTCCTGCAGGTCATAGTGCACGATATCGCCCGGGTCGACTTCCAGAGCGGGAGGAAGGGCGTTGTCCCACCGATAGTGAATGCGCTCGGAGGGCATCGCGAGTTCTCGGTGCATCGCAGCACCTCGGTGGGGAGGGCCCCGGAGCTCCGGGGCCCTCGCCGTTTTACTGGCTGGCAGCGATGGTATTGAAGAAGATATAGAACGAGGGATGCAGTTTGAATCCGGTGACTCTCTTTCGCCCCGCCGCGTTCTGCAGGGCGTGGTCGATGAAGATCCACGGCGCATCGTCCGCCACGATCTTCTGCATCTGCCTGTAGAGATCCCCGCGCTTCTTGAGGTCCACGGTGCGTGTCGCCTCGTCCAGGATTTTATCTACTTCGGAGTTCTTGTAGTAGCCTCCATTGAAGCCATTGGGTGGCAGCGCACGGCCGTCGAGAATCAGACTGAGCATCGGAGCCGGATCGCCAGGGTCGAGCATGAACGAAAGCGCACCCATGCCGGCTTCCTGCCCAAACCCTTTGCCGTACTTGTTCAGATAGGCTCCCCACTCGAATGTTTGAATCGTCACCTTGATCCCAACCGCGGCAAGATCGGCCTGAATGGCCTGTGCCATCGTCTTCGGCGACTGCATCCCCGAACCTGACTCCGGAATCCAGAACACCGTCGAGAACCCGTTGGGATAGCCCGCGTCCGTGAGGAGCTTCTTCGCCTTCTCGACATCATAGGGGTACTTTGTGACCTGGTCGGTGTACGCCCATGTGATCGCCGGCGGGATGGGGCCCGACGAAATCGTGGCCGTACCCTTCAGGATGTCCCTCGTAATCGCCTCCTTGTTGACCGCGTGGTTCAGGGCCCGCCGCACCCGGACGTCGTCGAACGGCTTCATCTGGATGTTGAGGGTGACCCACCAGATGTGCGGACCGGGCTGCTCGTAGAACTGGAAGCGGGCATCCTTCTTGACTTGGTCGACGTTGTCCGGCGGCACATCGACGATGAAATCCACGCCACCGGAGAGGAGCTCGGTGACACGGGTCTGCTCCTCAACCAACGGCCTGAAGATCAGGCGATTCAGTTTGGGCGCACCGCCCCAATACCCGGGGTTCGCCTCCAACACGATCCGCACGTTCTTCTGCCAGCTCACGAACTTGAACGGCCCCGTTCCCACTGGATGGCCGGCAAACTCCTTCCCCCACTTCTTGACAGCGGCCGGGCTGACAATGCGCCCGGTGTTCAACGTCAAGTTGTTCAGCAACGGCGAGAACGGCTTCTTTAGGGTGAACCGGACGACGTACGGGTCGACAACCGTGACCTGCTTGATCGCCCCGTAGTAGAACCCGGCGAAGGGGAAGGGCCCCGTGTTGGCATAGGGGTGTTTGGAGTCGAGCAGCCGGTCGTACGTAAACTTTACCGCGTCGGCGTTGAACGGCGTGCCGTCGTGGAATTTGACCCCACGGCGCAGCGAGAACGTGTAGGTCAGACCGTCTGGCGAGCTGCTCCATGACGTGGCCAATCCGGGCTCGTGCGTGAACGATTCTTCCTTGAAACGTACGAGCGTGTCGTACACGCTGGACAGCACCCGCATCGAATTGATGTCGGTCAGTTGTCCAGGATCCATAGACGTCGGCTCCGCCACCAATCCCACGACCAGGGTTTTCCCGGCCGGGGCGGCCTGCGGCGTTCCAGCCCCCAGAAGCAGCACCCCGAGCATCAGGGCCGCTGCGACGACAACGTGCAATCTCTTCATGTCTCCGCCTCCTCCGAGCGTTTGGCCATGCTGTCCACCATGCTACCGCGTACGAGGATCGAGGGCGTCCCGAAGCCCTTCGCCGACGAGATTGAAGCCGAGGACCAGCATGAAGATGGCCAGCCCCGGGACGGCCGCGACGTGGGACGCGACGGTGATGAACTGCCGGCCGTCGGCCAGCATCGTCCCCCAGTCTGCCGCCGGAGGCTGGGCACCCAGCCCGATGAAGCTCAACCCGGCTGTTTCCGTGATCATCACCCCGATGTTCATGGAGACGAACACGAGGATCGGGGCGACGATATTTTTTAGGATGTGCTTCACCAAGATGCGTAGTTCCGTGGAGCCAACCGCACGCGCCGCCTCGATGAACTCCTGCTCTCGCAGGAGTAACACCGCGCCTCGCACGCCGCGCGCATAGAACGAGACGTTCACGACGGCCACCGCGATCATCGCGTTGACCAAGCCCGGGCCGAGCGCCGCCACCAGCGCGATCGCGAGCAAGATGTAGGGAAAGGCCATGACCACGTCGACGGCGCGCATGATCACCTGGTCGATTCGTCCACCGTAGTAGCCGGCCACGATCCCCAGCGCGGTTCCCGCGGTCATCGCGATCCCCGCCGAGAGCACTCCGACCGCCAACGAGATTCTGGCGCCCCAGACGACCCGGCTGAGCAGGTCACGGCCCAGATGATCGGAGCCTAGTGGGAATCCGTGGATGGAAGGAGAGGACAGACGCCGGCTCGGCTGGGTCTTGTCAGGGTGTGGCAACGGGAGGATCGGGGCGAGCGCGGCGATGAGCACGACCGCCAACACCACAATGGCTCCCGCGACGGACCACCGGTTGCGCAAGAAACGGCTGAGCCCGGTGGAAAGGTGCGCCACCGGGACGACCCTGGGCCCTGCGCCTCGCGCTTCCGCGGCAACCGCGCCATGACCCACCCTAGCCATACCGGACGCGCGGATCGACATACACGTACAATAGATCGGTCGCCATATTGATCAGGACGTACGTCGTCGCGATCAACAAGACGCCTCCCTGCACAAGGGGAAAATCGCGCGTCAAGATCGCGTTCACCATCATGAACCCGATTCCGGGCCAGCTGAACACGGTCTCCACGTACACGGCCCCGGCGAGCAGAAAGCCGGCCTCGAGCCCCAGAATGGTCACCAGCGGCACCAGCGTGTTGCGGAACGCGTGCCGGGCGATCACCCACCGTTCGGGCGCACCTTTGGCCCTGGCTGTCCGGATGAAGTCTTGTCCGATCACCTCCAGCATGTTTGATCGTGTCAACCTGGTAATCACTGCCAGCGGAACGAGCGCCAGGGTGATGGCCGGCAGGATCAGGTGGATTAAGAGGTCGCCGACGCCGCCGTCACCGGCAGCTGAGAACATCCCTGCCCCCGGAAGCCACCCGAGTTTCAAAGAGAACCCCATGATCAGGAGCAGCCCTACCCAGAAGGCCGGCATGCTGATGCTGACCATGCTCAGGACGGCGGAGAGTCGATCGAGCGGCGACCCCCGGCGCGTCGCGGAGAGCACCCCCGAGGCGACTCCAAGGGGAAACGCCACAAGCATTCCACCGGCCGCCAGGATCACCGTGGCCTTGAAGCGGCTCCAGGCTTCGGGGAGGACGGGCCGGCGAAGAACGATCGATCGACCAAAATCCCCCGTGGCCACATGAGAGAGCCACCGACCGTACTGCACCAGCACAGGTTTGTCCAGCCCGAGCTGCTCCCGAAGGGTGGCCAACTCGCCCGGCGTGGCTAGCGGGCCCAGGAGGATCTGGGCCGGATCCCCGGGGGTGAGGTGCAGGACCAGGAAGACGATGAAGGAGACTCCGAGTAGGACAAACGCAACCGAGACCAGCCGCTGTGCCACGTACCGTCGCATGTGCCGCTGCCCTCGGGTGGGGTATCAACGAGTCCTGAGTGCTGAATGATGAGGGTGCAACTCCGGGGTTCCGGTCGTGGCCAGTATTTTCCTCCCTCGCCGGTCGGCGCGTCTGAAACCCGTTTATGTCATATACAATCCGCCATTGACGTGGATCGTCTCACCGATGATGAAGCTCGCCGCATCCGTGGCCATGAATGCCACCACTTCACCGATCTCCTCGGGCCGTCCGATCCGCCCAAGTGGGATGCCCTGCCTCAGCCGT
>JBQTJP010000126.1:0-1822 GCA_052386995.1 Armatimonadota bacterium | reverse complement strand
CGGCTTCCGGCGCCTCCCGGGCAGCGGGGGCGCGAACGACATGGCCTCACACTGCCGGCGGCTGCTGATCATCACCCAGCATGAAAAGCGGCGGTTCCCGGAGCGGTGTGACTACATCACGAGCCCGGGATTTCTCGACGGCCCCGGCGGCCGCGAGCGCGCCGGCTTGAGCCCGGACCTCACCGTGACGGTGGTGACGGATCTTGCCATCATGGAGAACGACCCTCAAACGTGCGCCTTACGGATCGTCGGGCTCATGCCGGGGATCACTGTGGAGCAGGTGCGGGCGGAAACGGGATTCACGTTGGAGCCTGCGGCGGACATTCGAGACGTGGTGCCGCCGTCGCTCCAAGACCTCAGGGTGCTCCGTGAAGAGATCGATCCGGACGGCGTGTATCTGAGGGCCGAAGAGACGGCGACGCCGAGGAGGTAGGGCATGGAGTCGAAGGTCAAGGCGGAGCGCGAGCCGTTCCACTGGCAGACGTCGATCGCCTACAAGACCAAGGACAAGATCGTGGTTCGTGGCTACGACCTGAACGATCTGACGGGGAACGTGTCGTTCACCGAGATGGCCTATCTCGTCTGGCGCGGGGAGCTCCCGCCGGAGTCTCACACGCGCATGCTCGATGCGATCCTGGTCAGCATGGCCGAGCACGCGTTCTCCCCATCATCCGCGACCAGCAGGTTTGTGGCCTCGGGCGGCGTGCCGCTGCATGTCGGCGTGGCGGGCGGGATGCTGGCGATCGGGTCGCTGCACGGGACCGCCGACCGCCCGGCCGAGCTCTTCAAAGGCGCGCTCGAACGCATGGAGCGGGAGCGCCTGACGATGGAGGACGCCGCGCGCAACATAGCGGGCGAGGCGCGAAAGGCCGGGCAGCGGCTGCCGGGGTTCCACCACGCGCAGCACATCGTGGACCCGCGCACGGCGCGGCTGCTGCGGTTGTCCGATGATCTGAAGATCTCCGGCACGCACGTGGCCATGGCCAGGGCCATCGAAATTGCGACAGAGGAGTTCTGGGGCCGGCGGATCTATCTGAACGGGCCGGGGGCCGTCGGGGCGATCTGCATGGACATGGGATTTGACGTCGAGCTCATCAAAGGGGTCTTCCTCTTGTCCCGCACCGTTTCGCTGATCGCGCACACGTATGAGGAGATGCATCGAGAACGTGGCTGGCGGGCTTCCACCAATGCGCCAATTGTTCAGCCCCTCGATCTCTCCCTTCAACGCCCAGAGTTCTATGATGGCCCGCGCGACCGCCCGCTCAAGCGGCGTGGGGGACGGTGACCGTGCGACCGGCGATCCTCGAGGCGATTCCAGAACAGCGTCTCTTCATCGGCGGCCGCTGGGAGGACAGCCGTTCGGGCCGCACGCTTCCCACGTACAATCCCGCGACAGGAGAAGTGCTGGGCCAGGTGCCATTGGCGGATGCGGCCGATGTCGATCGGGCCGTGCAGGCCGCATTCGGCGCGTTCCCGGCATGGGCCGAGACACCGGGGGCCCAGCGAGCTGCCCGCCTGCGGACCCTGGCCGAGGCGCTCCGGGCGCAGCGCGAAGACCTCGCGCGCCTGGACGCCATCAACTCCGGCAACGTCGTCAGTGGCATGCGCCGTGACATCGACTGGGCCGCCGACTCCCTCGACTACTTTGCGGGCCTGATCCCGGAGATCAAAGGCGAGATGCTGCCGTCGGAGGCGTCCGCACTCCACTATTCAATCCGCGAGCCATACGGGGTCGTCGGGAAGATCAACCCGTACAACCATCCTCTCCGGTTCGCCGCCGAAAAACTCGCGGCCCCGCTCGCGGCCGGCAACACCGTCGTGA
>JBQTJP010000125.1:0-5461 GCA_052386995.1 Armatimonadota bacterium | reverse complement strand
GCTCGGCCCCGCGCTCGTCGCTGCGGCTCGCGAGGCGTTTATTCAGGGACTGCAGCTCACTGCCGCGATCAGCGCCGTTGGCGCAATCGGCCTCGCCATCTTCGTCGCGACCCTGCTGCGACACGTGCAGCCGAGCTCTGAGCCGGCGCGGGAGCCGGCCCGGGCAGACGCTGTCCCAATCATGGAGCCATACCCTGATGAGGGTTCGTGAAGGAAGGATACTCACGGCTATGGATTGTCACGCCGCGCTTTTCTGCAAGCGGGCGGCGCAATGGCCATCGCCGCCACGGGCTTGGCGAGCGCAGGGAATGCGTTCGCACAAACTGGTCCCGCTACTCCCCAGCTGATCAGGTCGAAAGGAGAGGAAGCGATCATGGCACTGACGGAACAGGGGAGGACCAAAGGAGGCTTGTCCAAGGCGCGGCTCGGCCGTATGCACAAGGTCATGGCCGGCTACGTCGAGCGCGGCGAAGTGCCCGGACTCGTCACGCTGGTCAGCCGGCGGGGCGAGGTGCATGTCGATGCGATCGGTAGGAAGGCGGTTGGTGGCGGTCCGATTCGGCGCGACACGATCTTTCGCATCTCCTCGTTGACCAAGCCGATCACCGCCGCGGCGACGATGATCCTGGTGGAGGAAAGCAAACTGCGGCTGGACGAGCCGGTGGATCGGCTGCTGCCCGAACTGGCAAACCGCAAGGTCCTGAAGCGGCTGGACGGTCCGCTTCACGACACCGTGCCCGCGAAGCGACCGATCACCGTGCGCGACCTACTGACATTCCGCATGGGCTTCGGTGTGGTCCTGGCGCCGCCGGACGCGTCTCCGATCCAAAAGGCCGTTAGCGAGCAGCTCGTGGGCCACTGGCCGCTGAATCCTTCGACGCCAGCGCCGGATGAGTGGATCCGCCGCTTGGGGACGCTTCCGCTGATGCACCAGCCGGGCGAGGGCTGGACCCCCTGGCTTTTGGACCCCAAGGAGAACATGGTCACCATCCTGATGACCCAGCGCGCCTGGACTTCCGCGAGTCCTCCGGACATCTGTCTCGACTTCTGGACCTCGGCCTACCAGGCGATCGACGATTGAGACCTCATGGCGAGCGACGAGCGCATGACGAGATGCTTCAGAGCACGCAGTCAACTGAGCTGAAAGGAGGATCCCCATGTTCAAAGACAGCAAGGCATTCAGCGGTTTTTCGGTAAACGATATCCCAAGCGCGAAAGAGTTCTATGGGAAAACACTGGGGCTGGAAGTTTCCGAATCTAACGGGCTACTGACGCTGCGCCTCGCGGGCGGCGCTTCAGTGCTCATCTACCCCAAGCCTAACCATACCCCCGCAACCTTCACCATCCTCAATTTCCCGGTGGACAGTGTCGACAAAGCCGTGGACGAGCTCACCAAGCGCGGCGTGCATTTCGAGATCTATAATCAGCCCGATCTCAAGACGGACGAAAAAGGCATCTTCCGCGATGGCGGTCCGACCATAGCGTGGTTTAAGGACCCCGCCGGCAACATCCTGTCCGTACTGGAGGTAGAGTGAATGAGCACACGAGGAGAGACCATGCCGACGAGCACCTCAGACCAGGTGATTCGCACGCTCGAGATTACGAAAGATGTAGAGATCGCAGCGCCGATCGAGATTGTGTTCGAGACGCTCCTGGAGCACCTCGGTCCACAGCATGAAACGGCCCCCGAGTCGCCGCTCCCGATGAAGCTGGAGCCGTGGCCGGGCGGCCGCTGGTACCGAGACCTTGGGAACAATACCGGCCATTTTTGGGGGCACGTCCAGGTCATCAAGCCGCCCAAGCTCCTGGAAATCTGCGGACCGGTGTTCATGTCGTTTCCGGCAATCTCTCACTTGCAGTACCGGTTGACAACGGAAGGCGAAGTCACGCGTCTCCGGCTAGTGCACGGCGCCATGGGACAGATACCGGCCGACTGGCTGGAGAGCGTCGACAAGGGGATGGAGCCGTGGAGCCACACCCTCATGAAGGTTCGTGAAGTTGCGGTGCGTCGAAAGGGCGCGCTCGGCGGAAGCCGTTAGAAACGACTCGAGAAGGAAAGGAACCGTAGTGTAGGGGCGCACCCTGGCTTCGCAAGCGACCGCGGAGCCGGGAGCGACGGGTTCGACTCCCGTTCGGTTTCTTCCCTTCTCCAATGATTGCAGCGTTTCTCGACGCCCCATGCCAAAGTCAAAGTGATCTGTGACGCTAGAGGTTCGCTTCACGGCCTTGCGCGCCGAGAGTGAATTTGGCAAGACTGTGCTCATGGGGAAGGCGCAGCAGACCGTCCTGGAAGCCGCCAGTCGCGAGGTGGTGATCACCAACCCGGACAAGGTGTTCTTTCCGCAGGCCGGCCACACGAAGCTCGACCTGGCGAGGTACTATGCGGCGGTCGCCGAGGGGGCGCTCCGCGGGATCGCGGCGCGGCCGATCGTGCTCAAGCGCTACGTGGATGGCGCGGAGCACCCCCCGTTCTTCCAAAAACGGGCCCCCAAGCGGCATCCCGAGTGGGTCGAGACGGTGGAGCTGCGCTTTCCCTCGGGCCGGACCGCACGAGAGATCGTCGTGCGCGACGCGGCGCAGCTGCTGTGGATCGTGAACCTCGGGTGCATCGATCTGAACCCGCACCCGGTGCGCACCGACGACCTCGAGCACCCCGACGAGTTGCGCATCGATCTCGATCCGGGCCCGGGGGTGAGCTGGGACGATGTGCGGCGTGTGGCGATGATCCTGCGCGACGTGCTCGATGAGTACGGCCTGCGTGGATGGCCCAAAACGTCCGGATCGCGCGGCATGCATGTCAACGTCCGCATCAAGCGGCGCTGGACATTCGACCAGGTTCGTCGCGCCGCGCTGGCCCTTTCGCGCGAAGTGGAGCGCCGTGCGCCCGAGCACGCGACCAGCAAGTGGTGGAAGGAAGAGCGCCACGGCGTGTTCCTCGACTACAACCAAAACGCCAAGGACCGCACCGTGGCGTCGGCCTGGTCGGTACGGCCGACACCGGACGCGCGTGTCTCGATGCCCCTCGACTGGGACGAGGTCGCCGACTGCGATCCGGCGGCGTTCACGCTGGTCACCGCACCGGCGCGTTTCGCCGAACGCGGCGACCCGGCCGCAGGTATCGATGCCGCCGCGGGATCACTGGACAAACTGCTCGAGCTGTCCGCCGCGCAAGAAGCCGCGGGCCTCGGCGATGCGCCGTGGCCTCCACACTATAAGAAGCAAGACGACGAGCCGCTGCGTGTTGCGCCGTCACGACGGAAGGCCGCGAGCGCCAAGGAGAAAGGCGCCGGCCGCCGACGTTCGACACATCCGCTTGTGACCGTCGCGAAGGCGAAGCATGAGAAGGACGCGCTCGCCGGCCTCGAGCGATGGAAGGCGAGGCATCCGGAGGCCGCGGCGCGGCTGCAGGTGGACGACATCCTCGTCGACTCGATGCGCGGCCGCTCGAGTACGTGGACCCGCGTCCGGATCAATCTACGCCACGTTCCAGAGGGTAAGCGCCCCGCCGAGGAACCGCCCGATCCTGACTACAACCCGTGGAGCGAGTGGGAATCCGGTCCGCGCAAGTCGCCCGCGCCGAAGACGCGTTCAACTCGTAGGAGGTCGTGAGGGTGAATATGCCCAGGGCCACCCTTTCCGCCGCGGCCGCCGAAGTCGCGCGCCGTGACAGGGTTATGGCAAGAGTCATGAAGCGGATCGGTCCTTTCCGTCCGCGCAAGCCGGGCACCGACCACTTCGCGGCTCTCACCAGAAGCATCCTCTACCAGCAACTGGCTGGAGCCGCGGCGACCGCCATCCACGGACGATTCGTGGCGCTGTTCGACGGGGACCTGTCCCCCGAAGCCGTCCTGGCCATCCGCCCGAAGAAGCTTCGCGGCGCTGGGCTCTCAGGCGCCAAAACCGCCTCAATCCGGGACCTTGCCGCAAAGGTCGCCGACGGCACCGTCCCGCTCGATCACATCAACAGGCTGTCTGACGATGAGATCGTCACACGCCTGTCGGTTGTCCGTGGCATCGGGCGATGGACCGCCGAGATGTTCTTGATCTTCCAGCTCCGCAGACTTGACGTCTGGCCGGTCGACGACTATGGGGTTCGCAAGGGTTACTCACTGATCTACGGGCTGCGGGAACTCCTGACGCCGAAGCAGCTGCAGGTCAAGGGCGAGCGGTTCCGGCCCTACCGCACCGTGGCAGCGTGGTACTGCTGGCAAGCCGTCCACGAAGAACGGAGACAGCGGCAGTCTTCTCAGGCCATATGAGGCCTGCCGCCAGCCGCAGTGTGGGGTCCCCAGACATCGGGGTCTCCACCATCGAGCTATTCTTTGACCTCGTCTTCGTCTTCACGATCACGCAACTGACCAGCCTGGTGGCCGAGGATCCCACTGCGGTGGGCGTCGCGCGCATGATCCTCGTGTTCGGCAACGTGTGGTGGATGTATGGCGGCTACGCGTGGCTCACGAACGCGGTGCCGCCGCGCGAGCCAGGATTGCGGCTGCTGATGCTCCTCGGCATGGCAGGGTTCCTCGTCGTCGCGCTCGCCATTCCCCATGCCTTCGATTCGAGCGGTGTCGCTTTCGGCGTTGGATACCTGGTGGTCAACCTGGTGCACACCGGAATGTTCCTGCGCTCCACGGAGGAACCCACGCTCCGCGCGGTCGGCCGTCTGGGGCCCTTCAATGCCATCACCGCGGTATTGCTCCTCGTCGCGGGCTTCACAGACGGCGCGCTTCAGTGGTCATTGTGGACGGCCGGCTTCGTGCTGCACTGGATCACCCCGTATCTTACGAACGTGTCCGGCTTCACCATCCGAGCGGCGCACTTCGTCGAGCGCCACGGACTCATCGTTCTCATCGCGCTGGGCGAATCCATCGTCGCCATCGGCATCGGTGTGGAAGGACGCGCTCTTGGCGGCGGATTCATTCTCACCTCGGTCCTCGGCCTCGCCCTGGCCGCGGCACTTTGGTGGCTCTACTTCAATGGCGAGGACGAGCGGGCCGAGCGGTCACTCGCGGCTGCCGAGCGGAACCGTCGCCCCTGGCTTGCCCTCAACGCGTTCGGGTACGCGTTTCTGCCGGTCCTCGGCGGAATCGTCATGCTCGCGGCCGGGATCAAGCTGGCCATTGCTCACTACGGCGAGCCCACGAGCGCGCCGACCGCGTGGTTCCTTGCTGCGGGCGTCACGACTTATGTCCTCGGGCTGGTGGCGTTCCGTCGATTGCTGGGCCTGGGGCCGGTCGGCCCGCGCCTTATCATCGCCGGCCTCGCCGCGGCGACTGGGATCGTGGGCCTCGCGATCTCGCCTCAGGCGGAACTCGCCGCGCTCGTCGCGATTGTGGGAGGTGGCGTTATTGTGGAGGCACGCTTGCGGAGCTCGTGGAGTTCACGAAACGCTTTGGGGGAATCCAAATTTGGCGAATAGATTGGGACTGACAAAGCTCACCTTTTCGGCAATGCTCGTCCC